>CALJVH010000012.1 GCA_937974645.1 uncultured archaeon
GGGGGCCCCTGGACTATGCATCCAGGTTACGTGGGTTCACGGGGTTCCGGGCGGGGACAGCGGGGCCCTCGTTGATCCATTCATGCACGTCGGAACTTGCCCGACAAGGCACTGCCACGGGCGCTTACCGCGCTCGAAGGGGAATTGGGTGAGAGTAATTGAAGCTCATTATACTTCTTATACTTCTTAAGAGTGATGAAGGAAAACTTATTTTTTATCAAATTTTATTAAACCTTATACGCCCCCATTGCTCTGCGGCCATGGATCCGCTTACTACCTGATTCCCCTCCGAGCGCCGGGAGCAGCCCGTTTTGGCTACCTTAAGCAACCCCAGCTGGGGCTGGACCATATCTTCGCCCTCGAGGTCATTTTCAAAATCCCTCTACGGCGCCCGGCGTATGGTCTCTGAGGCGTCCACCCGCCCTTCTAGTTCGGATAGAATTTCACTGAGCTTGTACTTCCTTTCCGGAGAGACTTTATAGGCTTTTTCTAGAAGCCTCCTAAACCCCTCAAGGTTTCTATGTTCGCCTTTCTCTAAGCCTTCAACTATATCAGCAAAATATTGAAATTCCCTCCATTTTATTATGGGCTTATATTTCTTGAAGAAAGGTATTATTTTCTCCGCGAGGTTTCTCCGCGCGTCCACGATGTATTGGAGCGTTGAGGCTTCTTGTCCGGGCTTTGGTATAATGCGACCACAATTAAAAACTCTTTTCAGGATTTCAAGTACCGCCGCGTGTTCTCTGCTTTGCGTCACTTGAAACACCGGGTCTATGACCCATCCGAACTTTGTGCCATCCTGTTTTTTGATTGATATGGAGAAGCACCCTTCGCTGTCTACAAGGCCAACTATGTAATAGTATAGGTATTTCCTCCTACTCGGCAGCATTTTTGGATCTATTATATCTTTGAACTCATTAAGCATCGTTGTCCACAACGTTGGTTTGATGCTGCCGCTTTATAAGTCGTTTTAAAGGCGGGTGTTCCCTGCGGGTCAGGAGCATACGGCCGATCATTTTTCCCTACTTGGGAGATCGGCCAATTCCCCTTCCCCGCATATAGCCGGGTTTAATGACTCCCTTATCGAGAGTCAGAGTTACTCCCGGCGTTTAGGGGCCCTTATCCCGGTTGGACCCGGGGTTCAGGGACCCCCACTGGCCAGGATTGAGGAGCCGTTCAAAACCTTTCGGTCTCGCGGCTCCCTATGTTTTTATTAAACAGTCGGGACCCCCTTGTCACTGCGACCTGCGATCCCAGGCTCGCGCCCAAGACCGCAGGCACCCCTTCTACCGATGGTACGGGGCTAATTTGCCGAGTTCCCTCGCCCGGAGTACCCCCAGACGCCTTAGGCTCCTCACCTAGGGGCACCAGTGTCGGTTCTTGGTACGGTCGCGGGGGCTCGTTCCCACCCCCCTTTTCACCGGCCCCAGGGCTCAGCCGAAGCCCCCATACGGGGGCCCCATCCCGCCTTCACCCGGTTCTCGCCATTACGGCACTCCCCGGGCTTATACGGTTGGACCGAGCTACGGCCCGGCTAGGCCTACCCCGAGGCGTCAGGGGGTGGGCTTGCGTTGCCGCACCTACCCCCGTGGCACCGGAATCTTAACCGGTTTACCTTTCGGCCTACCCGGTTAAGGTCGGCCTTAGGACCGGCTTACCCCCGGCTGACGACCATTGCCGGGGAACCCTTGCCCCTACGGCGGAGGAGATTCTCACTCCTCTAGCGCTGTTACTACCGCCGGGATCTGCATTAGGGGCCGGTCCACCGGACCTCACGGCCCGGCTTCTACCCAACCCCTACGCCCCCCTACCGCCACCCGGCATCCAGCCGAGCGGCCCGGGGTTTCGGCGGCCCGCTTAGACCCGTCAATTTTCGGGGCCTCCCGCCTCGGCGGGTGCGCTGTTACGCGTTCCTTAGAGGATAGCTGCTTCTAAGCTTACCTCCCCGCTGTCTTAGGCGGGAGACGCCCTTCGGTTTGTTCACTTAGCGGGCACTTAGGGGCCTTAACCCCAGGTCTGGGTTGTTCCCCTCTCGGGGCAGGAGCTTACCCCCTGCCCCCCACTCCCGGGGTCTACGGCGCCTAGGGATTCGGAGTTCGAAAGGAAGGCGGGCCCTTTCGAGCCCTTACCCCCCTATCGGTGCTCTACCCCCTAGGCGACCTCGCCCGAGGCTGTCCTGCGAGACACTTCGGGGGGAACTAGCTATCACCGGGCTTGATTGGTCTTTAGCCCCTACCCCCAGGTCAGGGGACCGAATTGCACGTCAGGACCCCTTACGGGCTTCCACCGGGGTTTCCCCCGGCTTCACCCTGCCCAGGGGTAGATCGCCCGGTTTCTAGCCGCACAGCCGTGACTTCAGGCCCTTATCAGACCCCGCCCCTCGAAGAGCATTACGCTCTCCTGCGGGCTAGTCGGTTTCCCTGCGCCTACGGGCCTTGGTGAGCCCTTAGGCTCGCCACGACCGTGCACTCCCCGGCCCGTGTTTCAAGACGGAGCGGACGACCCCGGTATCCCCCTTGACCCCCATGGTGAGGGGCTTCGGAGGGATTGTCCTTGGGAGCCGCCCACGTCTGTTACCGGCCGGTTTCAGGCGCTTTTCACCCCCCATCCGGTAGGGGCCAGCCCGAGTTTAAATCATGAATTTTTCCTAGCGAAAGTGGTTTTTCCTGAAAATTGCGCAAACGTTTGAGAGAACACAGGCTGTAAAGGAATGAAGCCTGCTCATGCTTCTCAATCAGGTAAGGAGTCCTCCTGTTAAGGAGGAGTTCTATTTCCCTAAAACTCCCCCAACAAAGATCGTATAAGCCGTTCCACGATTAACTACTTCCCACAATACTTTTTCTTTTATAGCCTCCAAAAAAATCCTTGTTTTTACTTGTTATACTTGTTATCTTGACTCACCCCTTAATGGCATAGCCATGGGGCGAGGTCTTAATAATACTCCTTAGGAATGCGGTGATGCATCCGCCACCGTTAATTAAACCAGCAAGGTATCCAGAGTGAATCATTTCTCAACGTTGTTCTGTGGTGGTTGATTTAAGTTTTCTCGGGAGACCCCTATTTCCGGGGTACTTTTCACCTTTCGCTCACGCTACTGGTGCGCTATCGGTCTCGGGACGTATTTAGCCTTGGAGGCCGATGACCCCCAACTTCCCACACCCTATCCGGGGTGCGGTACTCGGGAACTCGGGCATCACCCCTCCCGCCTTCCCCTACGGGGCTCTCACCCTCTATGGCGGCCCATTCCAGGGCGCTTCGGGTCAGCGGGCTGGGGTGGACCCCGAGCCCATCACCCCACATCCCCGCAGAGTTATCCCCTGCGAGTTCGGTTTGGGCTCCTCCCCTTTCCCTCGCCGGTACTCGGGGAATCCCATTTGGTTTCTTTTCCTCCCCCTACTTGGATGTTTCCGTTCGGGGGGTTCCCGACCCCGAGGGCTTCAACCCCCGGGATCAAGGGTCGGGGCCGGAGCCTCGACCCTTGGGAAATCCCATTCGGAGATCCCCGGATCAACGCCTGCCTGCGGCTACCCGGGGCTTTTCGCAGCTTGCCACGTCCTTCCTCGGCGCCCGAGCCGAGGCATCCACCGGCCGGCGTACTCGGGTCCAGGGGCGCTTACTATCCAGTAGGCGGTGTCTCGAAGCCTATGAGCGCGGTCATCGAATTGAGCATCCTCCCGCATCCGATTTCCAGCACCTATGTTCTGGAAATCTTCATCGAGCCAACCATTACCAGGGCGAGGTTACATATAAGTATTTTCGGAAGGCCGCCGCGCAACCCATATAATCGCCTTTCAGTGATGTTAGTAGCGTGACGTTAGGATGGTTAGGGTCAACGTAGATTTTAGGGTGCTTGACGAGGCTATGGAGAGCGTCTTAATGGTTTCGCGAGAGCTGTTCGAGGAAGGTCTTGTGAAGAGCACTTTCGGGGTGGTGAGCGCGAGGATTCCTGACACGGATTACGTCGTCATTACTCCGAGCGGCTTTAGGAAGGAGAAGGTTGCTAGGGATAACCTTGTTATCGTGAACTTGGATGGAGAGGTTGTTCAGGGGAATCTTAGGCCATCAAGTGAGACCCCCATGCATGTCTATATTCATAAGAAGATTCCTGAGGCGAGATGCGTTGTTCATACGCACTCGCCGATGGCCACGGTCTTCGCCATCTTAGAGATGGATATACCATGCTTTACGAGCGAGCAGGCGCACGCCTTCGAGGGAAGAGTTCCAGTCGTCAGAAACTACTCTTATCCCGGAACGACGAACGTTGAGGAGCTGGAGAGTATAGTTGAGGCGCTTAGAAAGAGTAGGGTCGCTTTACTAAGAAAGCACGGTGTTATAACGTATGGGATGACGTATGATGAGGCATTGGATAATGCGGTAATCGTTGAGGAGTTGGCGAAATCAGCCATCTTCGCTTTCCTCCTTGGGAAACCACAAGAGCTTACGGAAGCCGATATAGAGTATATGCGTGAGTTCAAAAGAAAAAGGTATGGTCAGAAGCCGACTTCTCGTCCTTAAGGCGTATTCGACGTCTGGGATTTATAGCCCCCCGTAGTTTCAGAACTTATCTCAGGCAACTCTGGGAATTGCTTGCTCATCCGCTGGGCGGCGATCTCAGCGGCCTCTTCTAAGATCTTTTTAGCCTCTCTATCAGCAACCGTAACTGACGTCATGGCTCCTGTGAAGTTTCCGGCCTCCACCATCAAGCTCTCAAGCATTTCATCGATTACCTCCAAGTTGTGTGCGACCTCCGGAACTATCCCCGAGAGATCCGTCTGGATCTGTTTGATTATCTTGGTGGCGGGTGCTAGGACGTTCATCACATCTCCGAAATCCTTTATAGTCTCTAGCCTCAAGATCACCTTCTCGAGAGAGATCTGGCTTCTCAAAATCGTCCTGCTCATTCTCCGTAGTTGCGCTATCTCGTTGGCGTATATTGTTGCTCGATCCCTATCAAGCTCCTGCTCAGCCGCCACGCATGCCTCGAAGAGCTCCCTATCTCTCGCTACGAGCCTCTGGTAAGCCCTCTTCAGTTTCTCCGATTGAACTCTAAGCTGGATCATGACGTCGTTTACCCTAGGACTAAGCGTTAGGCTTCTCTGCTGCGAGGATTGAGGACTCTCGCGCCGGAACAACTCCCAAAACCTCATTATAACCACTCAATCGCCCTTCACACATCACTACTTATTTAGAGCTTTGCGAAGCCTCCTTCACGGATAAGACGGGGGGAATTCCAGAAGAATTTCGAGGATACTATGTGAGCCCTCAAAAGGCTGGGGAGATTGATTAGAAAAATGTGTTTTGGGTGAGGGAAAGCCGTCTTAAGGCTGCGTTGAGGACATTATCCTCGAGGCGAGGTCGTAGCACTCCATTAGGCTTTCACGCACCTTCTTATAGAGCTGATAATATTTGTCGTATATCCTGACGCTCTCCGAGTTCGGCTTCACTATATTTTCCACAGAAACCCACTCGTATATCGTTTCGTATTTCAGATGCCCTGTTCCCACACCCGCTATCAGCGCGTCGCCGAGTGGCGCTCCCGGCGCCGGCTCCACGTATCTTAGCTCCTGCCCAGTCACGTCGGCCATTATCTGCCTCCAGACAGGCGACTTAGCACCTCCATTCACGAGGATTATCCTCTTTATCGGTATGCTGGCCTCGCGGGCGACCTCGATGCTATCTCTAAGCGCATATGCGACCGCTTCCAAGAACGCTCTATAGATGTGGGCCTTGGTGTGGGAGAGCCTTAAGCCGAAGAGACAACTCCTCATGCTCGGGCTCCAGAAGGGCGCCCGCTCGCCAACCATCATGTGGGGCGTGAAGACAAGACCATCCGATCCTGGGGGGACCTTCTCCGCCATCTTATCAAGCAGCATGTAAGCCGATATCCCCGAGCTCTCCGCGGCAAGCTTCTCATGCTGTGATAACATATCCCTGAACCATCGGACTACCGCGCCAGCGGTCGCTATCCCCGAGTGCGAATAGACTTTCTGCAAATCATACGCTACATGCGGCAGGGTCACGATCTTCTTTGATAGCCTGAGCTCATCTTGGATGACGCCGTTACACATCGATGTCCCGATCATAGATGTTAGGTCTCCATCGTTTAGGGCGGTCACGCTGAGCGCCGACATTGGAGCATCTATTCCGCCCGCCACCACCTGTGTTCCCTTCTTGAGGCCCGTTGCTTTAGCGCCCTCCTCCGTGATCTCGCCGACAACGTCTTTTGAGCAGTTTATCCTCTCCGGGAAGAAGTCTCTTGGGATTTTCATCTCCTCCATCAAGTCCTCGGCCCAATCCCTCTTGTGGATGTCGTAGATTCCGCCGATGTTTCCGGCGCTTGAGTGATCTATACAATTCACTCCTATGAGCTTGTAGATTATGTAGCCGTAGATCGTCATGAGCTTATGTATTCTCTCCCAGTTCTTCGGCTCATGCCTCTTTATCCAAAGGATCTTCGGGAAGCCGTAGTAAGGGTCGATAACGTTTCCGGTCTTCTTAAAGATCGCATCCACACCAATTTCTCTCCTGATCCACTCGCATTCCTCCACGGCCCTCCTATCCATCCAGATTATCGCAGGGCGTATCGGCTTAAACTCCCTGTCGACGGGTACCCCAGCACCCGAGAAGAGGCCGCTAATAGAGATGCCGACGATGTCCGCGGGATCGACCTTGGCCGCGTGAAGAACATTGCGTATGCTCTCGACATATGCATTCCACCAGACATCAGGCCACTGCTCCGCCCAGCCCGGGTTAGGAATCAAGATGTCCGACTCGACGAAGGATGTTGCCAAGATCCTTCCAGACGCATCGATTATGCAGCTCTTGGTCCCGAAAGTTCCAACATCCGTTCCAAGAAAAAGGGGCTCGCTCATAAACTATCAAGAGTAAAGATTATCGCGCGACCTAAATATAAGCAGTTCTATGCGGAAAATAAGGGCTGACAGGCTTCGGGGGAGGTGCGTAACAATTAATATCTTCCGCTACGGGATGATGATTTGTAAGTGGAGGTTTCATGGATAAGGCTTCCGCTGCGGTTTATGTTGGGATTGATAGGCCGAGCGGGCGCGAGCTTGGTTTGACGAAGATAGCGGGTAAGCCTATGATAGAGCATGTTCTAGATGCCGTTCCTGATGATGTCGAGGAGCTGACGATACTCGTTGGTGGATGCGATAACCCGGAGGGATACGATGAGATCGCGGAGAGGTATCTCGCCAAGGTCATTGAGCTCGGTGAGCAGGCTGTTAATGATCGAAGACTGATAGAGTTTGCTGTCGAGAATGCTCAAGGTGATAGGGTGCTCATACTTCCGGGAAACGCGCCCCTAATCACGCGAGACTTTGCAACTTTTCTTCTCGAGTGCTCTAAGAGGTTTAAGGCCGTTCTTCCCAGATCCCCCGCAAGGAACACCATATACTCGATGGCCTCATACCAGACAAAGCCCATCAGGGAGTTCTTCGGCTCCAACCCCGGCGCGGGGATGGATGAGGTGATTAAAAGTATTGGGGGCGCGATATACTTGTCGAGCACAAGTCTTAGGATATTCGACGAGAGGCTTGGAATGTTTTTCAGGGTCTTAACAATGCAGGATTTGAAGAGGGCGGAAAAGATATTGATGACGAGGAAGCCCAAGAGATTAATCGAGCTATGAAGAGGCTTGGAAAGCTGGATCGAGACCTACTCGAAAAGATCGTTTTCCGCAGGCTCGGCCATAGGCGGAGGGATGTAATTGTTCCGCCCAAGTTCGGCGAGGATGCCGCGGTCGTAAAGACCGAGGGCAGGGTTCTCGTATTGGCCATGGATCCCATAACGGGCGCGGGCGAGCTGGCGGGCTGGCTCTCCGTCCACGTGAATGCAAACGATGTGGCAGTCATGGGCGCTGAGCCGAAATGGTTTTCCTCGACGATACTGCTCCCAGAGAATCGGCTGGAGGATCTTGACAGGATAACTCGCGATATCCATCGGGCTTGTAAGGAGCTGCGCGTGGCGGTTGTAACCGGACATACCGAGGTCTCTCCGGGGATCTCGAAGCCAATAATAATTGGCCAGATGGCTGGCGAACTGGTATCCGGGAAGCCCATCACGTCTTCCGGCGCGAAGCCGGGGGACCTGCTAGTGATGTCGAAGACCGCCGGGATAGAGGGGACCGCGATCCTAGCATCAGACTTCAGGAACGTGCTCGCGGGAAGGGTGCCGGAGGAGACTCTGGCCCGCGCCGAGAAGTTCTATAGGAGGATAAGCGTTGTCGATGAGGCCTTGAGGCTGGCTAGAGGGGGGCTGGCCAGCGCCATGCATGATCCCACGGAAGGCGGCTTGATCGGTGGAGCTTATGAGCTCGCGGAGGCGAGTGGCTGTTCCTTCATACTCTACGAGGATGCTGTTCCCGTGGCCGAGGAGACCAAGATCATATGCGAGGCCCTCGAATGTGATCCTCTAAAGCTCATCTCCTCAGGGGTCCTGCTCGCCGCCGTCCCCAGGAGCCTTGCCAGAAGGCTACCAAGAATGCGGAGCCTTAGGATAATCGGGGAGCTGAGGAAGAGGAAAGGGGGGAATATCGTGGTTAGGAGGGGCGGCTCCGAGGAGAGGGTGAAGGGCCCGGTTCTTGATGAGCTTTGGAGGCTACTCATGGAGCAGAACTAAATCCTCCGGGATCAATAATAAATTCCGGTGCGTCGTTTTCGCGGAGGGAAATCTGTGGTAGAGATCTTAGGGCATATCGGCCTCTCCTTCGACGATGTTCTCCTGGTTCCGAGAAGATCTTCCATAAAGTCTAGAAGGGAGGTTGATACACGAAGCAGGTTCACGAGGAGGATCTGGCTGAATATACCGATTGTCTCGGCCGCGATGGATACTGTGACGGAGTCGAGGATGGCGATAACGATGGCCAGGGAAGGTGGTATAGGGGTGATTCACAGATTCACGACGCCCCAGAAGCAAGCTGAGGAGGTCTCGAAGGTTAAGCGCGCGGAGAACATCGTAATAGAAAAGCCCGCCACGATAAGACCTGACGCCACGGTTAAAGAGGCTAAGGACCTCATGGGATTCCTAGGCATAAGCGGCCTCCTTGTGGTTGATGGGGATAGCAGGCTTCTAGGAATCATAACTAGAAGGGATGTCCTCTTTGAGAATGATGAGAAGCTCGTTAAGGACTGCATGACGCCGAGAAGCGAGGTGATCGTCGCGAGAGAGGGGGTCTCGCTCGAAGAGGCTAAGGAGATATTCAGGAGTCATAAAATAGAGAAGCTACCCATAGTCGATGATAAGGACAGGCTGAAGGGCTTGATAACGAGCGTCGACCTCGTTAAACGGGAAGCCTACCCGGGCGCCTCGAGGGATTCTAAGGGGAGGCTTTTAGTGGCCGCCGCAGTAGGCGTGAAGGAGAAGGAGCTTGAGAGAGCGGAGCTCTTGGTCAACGCCGGGGTGGACGCTCTCGTCGTAGATGTGGCTCATGGCCACAGCGAGATGTGCGTAGAGATGGTGAGGAGGCTTAAGATGATTTACGGCGATGATGTAGAGATCGTCGCAGGGAATGTCGCGACCCGAGAGGGCGTTGAAGACTTGGCATCGGCCGGAGCGAGCGCCGTCAAGGTCGGGATAGGGCCGGGCTCGGTCTGTACAACGAGGATCGTCGCCGGTGTCGGGGTGCCGCAGCTCACGGCGATAATGGAGTGCGCCGAGGCCGCCGAGCGGATGGATGTGCCGATAATTGCTGACGGCGGCATAAGGGAGAGCGGTGATGTCGTGAAAGCCCTCGCGGCTGGGGCCTCAACCGTGATGATAGGAAAGCTTCTGGCGGGCACGGATGAGAGCCCCGGAGCCGTCGTTATGAAGAATGGAAGGAGGTATAAGATATACAGGGGAATGGCCTCGATGTACGCCATGCTTGGGAGGGAGTTCATGATGAGAGAGGATGCGGAGGTGCTTCTAGATGCTTCCGAGTACTCCTATTACGCGGAAGGCGTAGAGGCGTATGTACCGTATGTTGGCTCGGCCTCAGATGTCGTGAGGAGACTCGTGGCAGGCCTGAGATCCGGCATGAGTTACCTCGGCGCCAGAAACTTAGAGGAGCTAATGAGGAACGCAGTCTTCATCAGAGTTAGCACGGCCAGCATTAGGGAAAGCTATCCACATGACGTGGAAGTGATCTAGAGATGCCTGGCATAGTCATAGTGGGGCTCCAATGGGGAGATGAGGGCAAGGGCAAGATATCTTATCTGCTGTGCAAGGATGCCGACTGCGTCGTCAGGTTTCAAGGCGGCGCAAACGCTGGTCACACTGTTGTCGTCCAAGGAAGAAAGCTGAAATTCAATATTCTTCCAGCGGGCTCTGCCGCTGGAGCAAGGCCATGTATAGCATCTGGGACGGTGGTTGATCTTGATGAAGTCTTCGAGGAGCTCGACATGCTCAGGTCAATGGGCTTTGATCCAAGGCTCATGATAAGCAGGTCCGCCAGCGTCGTCCTGCCGATCCATAAGAAGCTGGATTCGAGGATTGAGGAGGCGAGAGGGGGAGGCGCCGTTGGGACGACTAGGAGGGGGATAGGGCCGACATACTCGGATAAGTCTTTGAGGACAGGGCTGAGAATTGAGGATCTAGTTCGCCCCGAGGATCTGAGGGAGAGGCTTGAGATCTTGAGAAGACTTCACGGGGAGGAGCCGGGCGATTTCGAGAATCTTATGAGACTCGGCGAGAAGATAGCGCTCTACGTTGGCGATGTCGAGCTATACGTGAACGACATCTTGGATGGGGGTGGGAGGGTCGTCTTCGAGGGAGCCCAGGGAACGCTGCTCGACATCGATCACGGCACCTACCCATATGTGACCTCGTCGAACACAATAGCTGGCGCGGCGTGCACCGGATGCGGGGTCGGCCCCACGAGGATAAGCCAGGTGATTGGAGTCGCTAAGGCTTATACCACTAGGGTTGGTGCGGGCGTCTTCCCAACGGAGGTCGGCGGCGAGCTGGGTGAGAGGTTGCGGGAGGTTGGCCAAGAGTATGGAACCACAACGGGCAGGCCGAGGAGGGTTGGATGGCTCGACATACCGCTCCTGAGATATGCAATAAGGATAAGCAACGTTGACTGGATAGCCTTAACCAAGCTTGATGTTTTGAGTGGATTGGAGAAGATCCGGATATGCATCGAGTATGAGGTTGATGGGAGGATCTTGAAAATCTCTCCGCCAGACGTGAGGCTCCTCAGCAGAGTTGAACCGGTTTACGAGGAGGTCAAGGGGTGGGAAAAGATCTCCGAGGAGGGATGGAAAAGAATTGCTGAGAGGGGGTGGGAAGCGCTGCCCGATGAGGCCAAGGCTTACGTGGAACTTCTCGAGGATCTCTTAGGAAAGCCAATTAAGCTAATATCGGTTGGAGCGGAAGCTGGAATGGAGGTTGAAAGATGAATGAACCCTCTTAGCGCGATAATCCCTATTGATGGGAGGTACCGTGACAGGCTCGAACACCTATCCAAATACTTCTCCGAGTACGCGCTGATAAAGGAGAGAGCTAGAGTTGAGCTAGATTACTTGGTGAAGCTCGTTGAGGAGGTTGAACGCGGAAAGATTAGTAGCCTGCCGCTGAAGTGGAGGGAGGTTCTCAAAGTCATAGGTGAGGAGCTTTCGGTTGAGGATGCTAAGAGGATTAAGGAGCTCGAGAAGACGCTCGGTCATGATGTCGCGGCGCTCCTCAGCCTCCTTAGGGATAAGCTTCATGATTACGGGCTCGGAGTGCTCGCGCCCTATATTCATATCGGATTAACCTCCGAGGATGTAAACAACCTCGCGCTCTCCAGGCTGCTCCATAGGTTTAACCAAGAAGCTCTAGTCCCGGCGCTAGTGGATCTCATAGAGCTCCTCTCATCGCTCGCCCTAGAACACGTAGACGCAGTAATGCTTGGTAGAACTCATGGTGTCCCGGCAGTGCCAACGACGTTTGGCAAGTTCCTGGCGAGCTACGCTTACAGGATAGCGAGGATGACCGAGGAGATCCATTCCTTCAGGTTCCCCGGAAAACTCGGCGGGGCCGTCGGAGACCTCTCCGCTTTAAGGTTCGCTTATCCAGATGTCGACTGGCTTGAGTTCGCGAGATCGTTCATCGAATCTATGGGCTTGGAGTATTTTCCAGCTACCACCCAGGTCCTGCCGCATGACCGGATCTCCGAGTATCTGATGAAGATCGCGATCCTCGACTCGGTGCTCTCGAATCTCTGCAGGGATTTATGGATGCTCTCATCGTTGGGTCTTTTAGTCTTTGGAATAAGAGAGAAGGAGATACACTCTTCCACAATGCCCCATAAATCCAACCCGATCCTCCTCGAGAATGCCGAGGGGGCCTTCGACCTCGCCTCGGAGAGCCTATCGTACATGGGGAGGAGGCTCATCGCGAGCAGGCTTCAGAGGGACTTATCAGACTCGATAATTAAGCGATTCTACGGCCTGCCGCTTTCTCTAACCGTCCTCGGTGTCAGGAACCTTATGGGAGCATTGGAGAGAATGATCGTGAGAAAGGAGGATATGCTCCTCGAGGTGGAGGGGCACCCGGAGGTCTTGACAGAAGCCTACCAAGTCTATTTGAGGAGGCTTGGGGTCGAGGAGGCGTACGAACTCATCCAGCGAGCAGTTAAGGATGGCTGGAGCAAAGTAATCGAGGTTCTAAGAAGTTATCTGCCGGAAAGTGAGTATAGTAAGCTGGCGGATCTAAGGCCATCAAGCTACACGGGTGAGGCGGAGAGGATCGCGATCCAGCTTCTTGACGAGGTTGATAGGATTTACAAGAGGGTTACGGCCGCTCGATCCTAACTCCTTCGACGCCGAGTCTAACTCTAAACGCCTCAAGCCTCTCGGAGATCCTCAAGATCAATTTATCCAGCTTATCCGGGTCTGCAACAGCTATTACGCAGCCCCCGCCCCCAGCCCCGGTCAGCTTAGCGCCATAGGCCCCAGCACTCAAGCATAGTGCAATCGCCTCCTCTATCTCGGGTGATGATACTCCCATTATTTTCAAGAGCTCTTGGTTTCTGCTCATGAGCCTTCCGAGCTTCTCTAGGTCGCGGCTCCTCAGATGATCCAGCCCCTCTTCGACGATCTGCCCAGCCTCATCCAGAAGCTGCTTGAACAGCTCGGGTTTCCTCTCGCTGAACTTCTTCACTTTTAACACCAAGTCTCCTGTCCTTCTCTGCCTGCCAGTATTCACTATCAAGATCTCGTCAAGCGCAATGCTAAGCATCTTGTACCCACTCGATCTCGTGTAGATCCCGGCGCCGCCAAAGGTTGCGATCGAAGTATCTATTCCGGATGGCATGTAGTGGACCGTTTTCTCGCCCTCATGCGATGCCTCCAGTATCATGTCGCGATCGAACCCTCCCGTCAGCAGGTGGAGTGTTGCGGCCGAGCAGGATGCCGCGACGGCCGCCGAGGAGCCCAGCCCAACGCTCTGGGGTATCTTGGATTCAATTCCGATCAGTAGGCTCGCGGCCGCGCCCAACTTGCGTAAGACGTACTCTGCAGCTCTAACGGCAGGGTTATCTCTGGATCCGGTACTCAGCCTAACACCTCCGGATTCGGAGCGCTCGACAATAGTGGTCGCCCTGAGGTCTATCGAGGCCACAAGAGCCGGGGCGCCGTGTACCACGAAGTGCTCGCCGAATAGGATCACCTTTCCAGGAGCTGATGCCGCAACGGTCATTCTCCTCCATGTTCCCTCCTGCTCCTGATTATCAGCGGCACGACTATCTCATCTATGTATTCGATGAACTCCGACTCGGGCATCTTGGTGAAGGATGTGACGACGCAGTTCCTCGTCAGCCCCATGACCCTATTCGTCCCAGCCACCGTGAAGACGATGTACCAGATCTTGCCATGCCTCAGGTACTCCTCGTAGAGCGGTGTATTCTTTAGCGAGTCTCCGTAGAGGGCGAGTTTATCGACATCGATGAAATCGAGGTCGTCGAAGTATATCACCTTGGTCCCCTCAGGGTTCCTCTCGTGGAATTCCCTCATCACGGATGGCGTTATCCTAGCCTCCGTAATCGCCTTGTAGGATAGGAAGAGGTGGTGGGAGAGGAGCGAGGCCACGGCATTCGCGAAGTGCTTCTCCTGAACCACGGTGAGGAGTATGAGATCCTCAGCCCTCCTAAAGATTATTCTCGCCTCAATTGTCTTGAGAACAGGCACAAGCCTCCCCCTCTGATTCACAGTTATCAGCTTATCCCTGCTAAATATGCCCTCAAGCCTATCATTCTTAAGATCCAAGTCCCTAGTTTCTGTTATGAGCTCGAGGGGCTGGCCGTCCTCCTCCCTCTCCTCGACGAGCCTATAACCCATCAGCTTATCAGCTATTTCCTCAAGCGCCGTCTCAGTTCTTACCTCAAAGATCTTGGCTGCTAACGGCATCTAATGGTGAGCGCCTCCCCGAATTCATAAAGATAGCCTTACGCATTCTTCCTATGGAGGGCCCGCTCGTAAACCAGTATTGTTAGTGTTGCCGCGGCGGCCGATGCCGCGAGTAACTGGATGGTCGTGTCGAGAGAGGCGAGCGCCCAAGGACTCAGGAGCATCGAGATTGCCAGCGCGATCATCAGATATCCCGAGAAGAGCTTTATCCTTCTGGACCAGACCTCCGACAACCTCATCCTCCCTAGGGTATACGCGAATAGGAGGACTATCCCGAGCATCGGCATGACATATACCGCATTGTAGAGTGCAAGGTAGAGGTAGTATTCCACCTGTCCGATGCATAGAGATGATAGGAGGCTCGTGTAGTAGAGCGGGAAGCCGGGTGTGCACATTAATTCATAGATGTTGACGGTGAAGGCGAGCGCCGCCGAGCCCGCCGCGAGAGCCCCCAAGGAGCCCGCGCGCATAAGCCTTCTGACAGATCTACCCACCTTGGCGAGATCCTTTTCCGAGGCTCCTAACGACGGCCCGCTGTGGAGAAAGTAGTCCTTCACGTTTAGGGCTCCGGCGGCCGCCACGGCAATCATGACGATCAGAAAGAGTGGGCCGAATGCGCTCAAGATCTTGAAGACGTTCAGGCATGCGGTCATGAAGAGGAAGTATGCAAGGCCCGAGATGAAGACGAATACCCCGCCGACCAGGAGAATGCGGACGCGATCCCTCGTATAAATCAAGATGCTGAGGAGGAAGGTCAGTATGTAGAAGGCGCAGGGGTTGACGCTATCTATGCCGGCGATCGCGAACGTGAGCCAGAGAAGATTCTCCTCGAGGTCGGCGCCCTCAGATTGAGCCTTCACCCCGGGGCAACTTACCGCTAGTGCTACAGCCAGCGCTAATAGAATTGTTATGAAAGCTATCCAAGCGACTCGCGACGCCCTCAACCTCGCCAGGATTCTTAGTACAGGATCTAGAAAATGTTTCTGTTAGAGGCCTTTCTCAGCCCGATATGCATCCCTGCCGCGTCCATAATAATCCTTTAGCCTGGATGTGAAAGCGTATCCGAGCGACTTATAGAGGCGTATCGCGGGCTCATTATCGACCGCTACCTCCAGAATGGATTTCTCACACCCGAGCCTCCTAAACTCCTCCTCAAGCCTCTTAAGAAGAGCCGCTCCGACACCCCTCCTCCGGAAATCCGGTCTAACATCCAGCGTATAGATTCTCCCCACCACTTGACCACCAATCTTCTCAATCCTTCCTATCACCGAGCCCACGAACTCGCCTTTCTCATTCACAGCTTTCAGGGGAACCGAGCTTGGATCCGCTAAGAGGAGTCTTAGGAAATGCCTCGTATAAGCGTCTCTGTCGAAGCATGTTTTCTCAAGCTCATGTATCTTGTCGAGATCCCCTAGGTCGGCCTGCTCGATTCTAATACCCCTCAGCGGGCTCGCGCAATCCATCAGCATACCTTATATTGGATCTAATTAGAGAAATATCTTTGGTGCTAGCATTTTGAAGCCACCGCTAATCATAGTCAAGCTCGGCGGATCCCTGATAACGGACAAGAGCAGGAAGTTTAACTTGAATACTGAGGTCGTGAAGAGGCTTGGAAGAGAGCTTACCGAAGCAATCAGGGAGTCTAGAGTAGACCTTATATTAGTTCATGGTGGTGGATCGTATGCGCATCCAGTCGCGAAGGAGTATTCTGCCTCGGATGGACTGAGGGGTAAGGGCGGTCTCAAGGGCTTCGTTGAAACCTCGAAAGTCGTTAGAATGCTCTGCCTCGATGTTCTCTCGAATCTCATGGAGGGGGGCTTGATGGCTGTCTCAATCCCAGCTTCATCAATATTCACAACGAGATCTGGGAAAATAAGCACATGTAATCTCGAGCCGATGCTCTCAGCTCTGAGGCTCGGTCTCGTGCCAATCACATCCGGCGACGTTATCTTTGATAGAGATCTAGGCTTCACGGTGTTATCCGGAGACGAGATAAGCTCATACCTAGCCATTAGGCTGAGGGCTAAAAGGCTGATATTCGCCATGAACGTTGATGGGGTATATGTGAGAGACTGGGCGACCGGCGGGATTAAGGTTGCCGAAGAATTCTCCCATAAAATGATGATAGAGCCGATCGGAGGCGAAGTCGAGGATGTAACGGGTGGGATAGCTAGAAAGATAGAAGAGGGGTTCGCGGCGGCCGAGGCTGGGGTAGAGGTGCTCTTTATCAGCGGCCTGGCTGAGGGCAGGCTGAAAAACGCTGTTCTAGGATTACCAGTCCCCGGAACGAGGCTCAAGCCTTAGCCTGTTGCGCCCTTATCTGGAGGAACTCCTCGGGCTTAAGCTTCTCCGAGAGCTCCGGAGTCAGCTCACCCCTCTCCATCAAGACCTTCCTGGCTAGGTACCAGAAGGCATAGGGTAGGGCGAGCCTACCCCTGTTATTCACGGGGATCACAAGATCTACGTTCGAGATCATGTTGTCTGTGCTGCACATCGCTATAATGGGGATTCTGGCTATCTTAGCCTCCATCACCGCCTGGTTATCATATCTCGGGTCAGACACGAGCACGAGCTCGGGCTCTAAGTAAGTCTTGAGGCTTGGGTTTGTGAATGTTCCAGGCTCAAACTTCTCCACAATCGGTACGCATCCCGTGTACTCGCAGAACTTGCGAACAGGATTCACGCCGTAAACGTGTGTTGAAGCTATGACTACCTCCTCGGGCCTGTAATATGAAATGAATCTCGCAGCAATATTCAGCCTCTCAATTATCCTGTTCAGGTCTATGAGATAGACTCCATCCGGCCTAAGCCTGAAGATAAACTTCTCCATATGCTTGACCTTTATCTTGGAGCCTATGTAGAGGCCATTCTTGATGAAGAGCTCCTGAATATTCTCTGCCGAGTCGACCGCTTCCATGCTCATACCTGCTTCCACGCCGTGGTTATGGATCTATATAGATCTATCTTGCTATTAGGCATCATCACTGAAAAGAGATCTACATACTCGAGGGGGCTCTTAGAAGTTAGCATGAAAATGGCTCATCATTAGATCATGGTCTCCGCTGGCAAATCGTCTACTTTTGCGAGTCTATTCTCCTTAAATATCATACTCCCAAGGATCGACTGAAACCTCCAGCTATCATCTCCTTGGATTGGAGGATCTTTCCCATCCCTGAGGCTCACATGACGAACCCGATAATCAAATTCTCTGAAGACATTACTCTTGGCTTCTGGAAGCCGCAAAGCATATTCCTAGATGTGCGCAGGGAGCCTCTTAGAGATTGAAAGGATGTTAGAAGAAGCTTCTAGAGCTTTAGTTCCGCCATTTTATCAGAGCCTACGCTTTCGCTTATTCTCAGAAGCTCATTGGCTTTTGCGACCCGCTCTCCCCCGACCACCCCCGCCTTTAAGAGCTTTCCACCCCAGGCCACGGCGAGTTGGGCTAGGTGTCCTTCAGGCGGCTCTCCAGATCTATGGGAGACGACGGGTACGATTCCATTCTCATGAGCGATCTTAACGGATTTCATGGCGGTCGTAAGGAGGCCCACTTGGTTTGGTTTGATTATCACAGCTCTTACGGCCTTGAGCTCAGCCGCCCGGCTAAGAATGCTCGGATTCGTCACAACCAAGTCATCGCCGCAAATGAGGGTCTTCTTGCCCACCTGCTTGCAGAGGTCCGCGAACCCCTCCATATCATTCTCCTCGAGCGGGTCCTCGACGTAAAAGAGATCGTATTTATCAGCCCACTCCGCGACCCTGCTCATCTGCGCCTCTCGATCAAGCTCGATCCCCTCAGTCGGGTAAATGTATCTCCGCTTCTTTGAATCCCATAGGCTGGATGCCGCGACGTCCACGCCCACCCTTATCCTGAACCCAAGCTCATCCGAGACCTCATCGGCAGCCTGCTTCAGGAGTCGAATGCCATCTTCAGTCTTTATCGGCGGAGCATATGCACCCTCATCGCCCTTGCCGAGCGTGAATCCTCCCAAGTGCTTGTCGAGGAGCTTCCCAGTCCTAGCGTGAACCATGAAGTTCGCCTTAACAGCGTCTTCCACGCTCCTCGCTCCAATGGGGCTCACGAGCATCTCCTGCCAGTCTGGAGCGCCCCTGCCCGCATGAGCACCGCCGCCGATTACGTTTCCGAGCGGATACGGTAGTCTGAATGAGCCAACGATCTGGAGATGCTCGTAGAGGGGCTTCCCGACCGCGTTCGATGCGGCTATGGCCGCCGCGAGCGAGATTGCGAAGGCCGTGTTGCCTCCTAGCCTCCGGAAATCCTCAGTTCCATCGTACTTCTTCAGGGCCTCATCAAGGGCTTCGTGATCAGAAATGTCTAGGCCCTTGAGCTTGGCGGCGAGTTCGCCGTTAACCATTCTGACCGACTCGTCAACGCCGCCCTCCGGATAATACATCACCTCTTTTCCGCCCTTACTCTTTCCGGCCGGCGCGGCCGCTCTCCCGAAGGCGCCCTCAACCCAAGCATCAACTTCAATCGCCTCCTCTCCACGGCTATTGTAAACCTTCCTAGCCCTTAGCCTCTCAAGCCTCAGGCTCATCCTCTCCCACCTCCTCTCCTCCCGCTCTTGGATATGGTTTTGAACCGTAGAGAGTGTGAAGCCTAGTTATTTCATCGAAATATTCGTAATGGCTTAGGAACATCCGCCTACAGCAATATCTCTTCACGCCTAAGTCGTCTAGGACTTTCCCAGGATGCTCGCCCTCCTCAACCCTTCTAACATACTCTTCCCACTTATCTGCTATCAATGCGCCGCAACTAAAACACCTAATTGGGAACATCATGTCTGATAGCCTGTAAGTTAGGCTCTCTCATTATTATTTTAACATAATGTGGGTCCTAAATCCTTAATATAGGGCATTCTTTCACGGCAGAAATGATGCGTATCAACGTGGTGCTGGGTCCGCCTGAAAAGCCAGACGAGAACCTCGTTGTCGTCGATATTTTCAGGTCGAGCACCTCGATCGTCACCGCCTTAGAGAATGGGGCTGAGGAGATAATTCCCTGCAACTCGCTCGATATGGCGAGAATACTCAGAAGAAGATTAAGTAATGAAGCCTTGCTCGTCGGAGAAAGGAGGGGAATCACTCCAAGAGGATTCGACCTCAATATCTCGCCAAGCCTGCTCACTCGCGAGCAGGTGGGAGGTAAAAGAATAGTTTACTGTTCGACAAACCTCATAAGAGTTGTTTCCAAGCATATGAACCATGTCAAGCACCTTATTATAGGCGGGCTGGTGAACGCCAGCGCCGTCGCGAAATATCTTAGGAGACTCAATCTCGACGATGTATCGATAATTGCCTGCGGATTTATTCCCGAGAAGTTGATATCTCTAGAGGATGTTATAGGTGCCGGAGCAATAATCTCGAGACTCGGAGAAGGGGATCTCACGGACACCGCGCTCCTCGCGAGGCTAGCGTATGAGAATAAAGACTGGAGGAGGCTGATCACGCAAAGCCACACCGCTAAATATCTTCAGAAGATTGGGTGGGGAGAGGATATTGAGCTCTGCCTAAGGGAGGATGTATCAAATATTGTTCCAGTTCTCTCGAAGGGCATCATTAGAGGGGTTAGGGTGGATTAACATGCTACCTATAAGACTTTTGCTTAAATCTTCTAGCAGATCTCCTATTGGGCTTTTTGGGCTCTGCTTGTCTTGGATCGCCCGCTAGCAGTATCCTGTTGTAGCTTTTTATTTCCTCAATGGTTTTTTCATTGTGTTCGGCTATCGCTCTCGCAAGGGCAAATGCGACGGCGTCGGCAATTGCCATAATCCCGCCTCCCCCAACCTTTACGTCAAAGTCGTGGCTTTTCCAGAACTTTTCATCAAAATAGAGAGGCGTCAATATCTTCATCCTAGCGATCTCATTTCCGAAATGCTCAAGGGGCTGATTGTTTATGAATATCCTGCCGGCACCAGGCCTGATAGTGACCCTAGCGACCGCGGTCTTCCTTTTTCCTATGTGTAGTTCGTATATTCCAAGAGCCTTATTCATAGTTTAGCCTCCCTCCCGTGAGCTCCTTGCTGAGCTCGCCAAGAGTCATGTACCTAATTACCCTGCCGGACCCACTTATCGGCTCCCGGAGGATTGCGTCCTCTATCACCATCTTCTCAGCGTTCTCAAGCTTCTTCGGAACGCCGACATAAACCTTCAGCCTCCTTAACGCCTCCTTCCAGCGCCTATTATGCCTCGGAAGCATCCGGTAGATTGTGTACCAGAAGATCCTCTCAGGCTTCCTAGGATACCAGACGGTGTCTCGCTTCGGGGAAACGTAGGCCCTCCTAGAGGTTAGGAACTTATATCTCTCGAGTATCGCCTGCTTCTTGCCCGTGATTATCGCCTTCTCCGCGTTAACCACCGTTACACTCACGCCGCTCAGCAGCATCTTCGCTATTCTAGAAGCAGCCCTACCCAACTTATGCATGGTCACATCTACGACTATCTCTTTCGCGCCCTCTTCCAGCGCCTTCGCCTCTTGAGCAACCATGATCAAGGCTCTTAGATCGATGCGAAAAAGGACCTAATATATTCTTTGACCTTTCCTTATTTTTCGAGATGAACCGGGTATTCAGAAGTCGTTTTTCACGCCTTTGGAGGCTTCATTGCGGCCGTGGAGGCCAGCAACCCGATCACGGCTAGAACCGCCGTTGTTAGGAATGCTAGGGAGTATGATCCGGTGATTGTCTGGATGTAGCTTGCCAAGGTCGGGCCTATGAGGGCACCGGCCCCGTATCCCGTAAAGATTATCCCGTAGTTTGTGCCAAGGTACTTGAGCCCGAAGAATGTGGAGGTACCCGCTGGAGCAATGGCAAGCCATCCTCCGAAGACAAACCACAAGAGAGCAAAGGAGGTCATGTATAAGGGAAGCGTATAAGCTTGTGTAGCTGTTAATGCGGCTATGAAGATGATGGTAAATGATGCTAGCGCTGTCTTTCTCACTCCGAGACGGTCGCAGAGGTATCCAAAAACCGGTCTTCCGCAACCATTAAAGACCGCGAAGACCGCTGTTGCGATGGCAGCCAGCTCAGGTGTGAGCTTGACTACTTCCTGCCCATATTTCGCCGCGAGTGATATTGCCGTGAAGCCGCCGAGTGTCCCAAGGGCATATGAAAACCATAGGCCGTAGAATGTTAACGTCCTCGCCATTTGTCTAGGCGCCAGCTCTGCTAGAACCTTGGTTCTCGCGGCCTGCGCGCTAGTGCTGGGCGGTGGTGTCCAGCTTTCCGGCGGGAAGCTGAGCGGAATTGACAGAATTATCAACAACGCTCCAAATATTATCCCGAGGTATGCGAAAGTGCTCATGAGGCCGAGCGCACATATCATGTAATTCGCGATGGGCGCGGTTATCAGCGGTGAGAGCCCGAATCCCAGTATCGTTATTCCAACCGCTAAGCCTCTTCTTTCCGGTATCCACTTGCTCGAGACTGATATCGGGACGCCGTAAGCTATCCCAACGCCAGCCCCCGCGATCACACCGTAGAAGATCAGCGTGAATATCAGGGGCTCCGGCAGGTTGGCCACGAAGCTTGTTAAGAACCATCCAAGACCTACCAATGTTCCACCCGTCAGCGATGCTTTCCTTGGCCCTAAAACCTCCATTAATTTTCCTCCAAAGGGCATTAGGAGAGCAAAGGCCAGCAGGAAGACCGTGAATGGTAAACCCGATTCCACAGCACTCCACCCAAAGAAGCTCTCGAGAGGCTTTCTGAAAACACTCCAAGAATATATTGTCCCAAGCATCAAGTTTATCACGAGACCTATTGGCGGGTATATCCAGCGATTCACAAAACCTCACCAACCGCATGAAAAATTGCTAAGACTTATATTTTGACCCTCTCTTAACCTGATCCATCCACTTCATCTTAAGCGCTCATAATTAGTGGAGAAGTCCTGCTGGGAAAAATCAGCTGATTATCTTCACGCCGCTTCCCGCTGGATGTTTCTCAGCAAACTCTCTCGTCGTTAGGATCGTGCACCCGGATTTCAGGAGCTTCTCATAGGCTTTTTTTGAGAAGCTGAAGGCTGAGATCGTTATCGGGTGATCAATGTTTCCGGCTCCTAGGACCTTGCCCGGGACATAGATCACATCCCCGCTATTTGTCAGCCTATTGAGCTTGTAGAGGTTTACGGTCCTTCTCTGCCTTCTCGATCTATCAGCCTCTTCGAGTATCCTCTTCCAGAAACCTGCCTTCCTCGCCTCCCTCGGTATTGTGTTGATTATGTTCAGCCTGAGCCCCCGGCTAACCATCGCAATTAACTCCACCTTAAGGTCTCTAAAAAATTATTTCAGACCCCCTGCTGAAGGGCCTCTTGGAGGAGGTTCTCGAGCTCCAAGACCTTCTTTTCAAGCGCCTTAGCCGCCTCCAGTAGGATTCTCCTAGGCGATAGGAAGCCTATGGACTCAACATAGAGTATCCTCTCATCTTTCCCGCCATCTTCGGGCTCGTAGAGAGTTGCTATCGCTGCCTGCCACTTCGCATGCTTCCTCCCCTTTCCAACTCTGACGTAGAGCTCGAGCTCGATCTTCTGGCCCGGCCCAATCTTGACTATCGGAATCCTCGGGCTCACGGGCTTTACACTAGTCTCTTCTTCAGGTACCATGTCGCCGCTGTAAACTGTTATCGGCTCATCCTTAGCTTCTGCCCTTAAGACGAATCTAACCGCGCAGCGCTCGCATCCAAGCCTCTTCCCGCAACCGCACTCCTCTGGGGATACATAGCGATCTATATCCGAAATGAATGGTATCAGCGAGATTCTATGGACCAGGACGTCACTCGGCATGCTGGAGCTATTCTCAATTATCAGCACTTCCTCAATCGCCATCGTCGGAACCTCGTTCATCGCCATACGCCTGATCGCGTTCGCCACGGCCAGTGGAGTACCCGACAACAGGACCTTAACGCTCTTCTCATCCTCCTCTAGAAGTTTAATGGATATCATGAGTCGACCATCAGGCTTGAAGGCAGGCTAAAAGTATTTCGCGTAAAAGCATGAAGATGAGGGAAGTTCACATGGCGTAAAAGCAGGCCACGTAATGATGCCTCTCAACTTCCCTCAGCTCGGGCTCATTTCTTTGGCAAATTTCTTTCGCGATCGGATATCTCGGATGGAATCGGCAACCCGAAGGGGGTTAATGGGGTTAGGGACCTCACCCTTTAATTCTATCCTCCTGGATTCCTTTAAGGGTCTTGGAACAGGTATTGATGCTAACAGAGCTTTCGTATATGGGTGAAGCAGGTTCTCAAATATCAATTCCGATGGACCATACTCGACGATCTTTCCAAGATACATGACGGCTATCCTATCCGCAATATACTTCGCCACCGCGAGGTCATGCGTTATGAACACGTATGTCAGGTTAAGCTCCTGCTTAAGCCTTAACATAAGGTCGAGGATCGAGGCTCGAAGTGAAACATCTATCATCGAGACAAGCTCGTCTGTAACAACAGGTTCCGGCTTCAGGATTATCGCTCGCGCTATAGCAACCCTCTGATAAACGTTACTCTTGCTCATCATTGTGCCATTATGCATGCTTCTATGCATCCGCCGAGTTAGCTCCTCAAAGCTATATTTTTCTTAAGGCGCACGATCACTTGATGCTTAGGGTTGGTAATTCGGTTATCGAGCTTGTTAAGGGCGATATTACGGAGCTTGAGGTTGATTCCATCGTTAATGCCGCTAATTCCAAGCTTAAGATGGGTGGGGGTGTTGCCGGAGCCATTTTGAGGAAGGGTGGATGGAGCATTCAAGAGGAATGTGATAGGATCGGCTACTGCCCAGTTGGCGGAGCTGTGATCACGGGCGCGGGAAAGCTTAAGGCGAGGTACGTGATCCACGCTGTCGGCCCGAGGATGGGCGAGGGCGATGAGGACAATAAGCTTCGCAACGCAACCCTGAACTCCCTGAAGCTCGCAGAGCAGCATCAGGTCAAGAGCATAGCCTTTCCAGCAATCTCAACAGGGATATTCGGCTATCCGAAAGATAGATGCGCGAAGATCATGTTGAGGACGACAGTAGAGTATCTTCAGAAAGGTAGTGGAATAGGGCGAGTCATCTTTTGTCTCTATGATGACGAGACCTATAAGACATTCGAGGAGGAGCTTGAGATAATAAAGAAGGAGCTCAGCTTGGAGTAAGAGGATATTCATGTAATGCCTTTCTTTTTCACGTTATATAGGACGGGGCTCCATAATGTTCATCATATATTCTCTCGATCTCCTCGACCATTCTCCTCAAGTCCGAACTCTCCTCCATGGCTCTACTTATCGCCTGACGGAGCGATTCAGCCATCATTTTGAGCTCGCTGAGGTCTATCGTTATCCTCATCAGTTCTGCGAGCTTCATGGCTAGATGGTAGGCGGCGATCGCGTTCGGATGCTGTATGTATGCTGGCGTGTGAGCCCACAATCCCACGGCCTCGAGCCCAGACTCCCTTGCCTTGATCATTAAGTAGCTATGGATACTGGCTGGCCCGCTATACTCAGTTAGATCCAGGCCAGATGACCTCATCTCGATCCTTAAATGATCCATGTTCACGACGGCTGAGATCTTGGGCTTACGAGTATGCGGAACTTGATCCAAGACTCCGCCCACGAGATATATTCTCTTGGCGGATAATAGTCTGCAGAAATTTAGGATGAGATCGGAAAACTCTTTCCAATGGAGGCTGGGCTCCGCGCCGCCGAGGATTATGAGGGATGCATTCTGTCCCGGATCCATCCAGTAGTATATCACAGCACCCGGCATTTGGAGCCTCTCAATCAGCGCATTCCTTATCTCCACAAAAGGCCTATTCATCGTCAGATCATGGATTCCTGAGTAATCGATCCCCATGAGGTTCTCTGCGTTAAGCGCCCTAGCGAAGTACTCGACCGTAAGAGATGCAACTCTACCAGCGTCAGGCCATCCGCCAAACCCGAGCAACATATACCTCTTCTCAGCAAATCTTCCGCCTTTCACCTTCTCCTCGACTTCCGGGGGGATCTCGAATGCCATTAAGCCACCTGACGAAAGATTAGGCTCCCAATAATTTGAGGGTATCGGAGGCCTGACCTAAGAGTATTGAGAGTAAAATCGTAGTATATCCTCACCATGCGAATGGCTTCGCCGGCTTGGAGGCTTCTCCAATATAATAGCCATTGCTGGTTCCACAAGGTTCCGGAAGAGGCGAGAATGACTCTTAGAATCAAGTTCAGAAGGGTTAATTAAATGGACCAAGCCCCGAGAAGGTTCCAAGGCGGAGCGGCGCCGCCCCTCGGATGATAGGGTGCTGAGCAGCCTTTTCCGATAATGGTGTTATGAAGTATAGGCTAAAAGGTTAATAAAAGGCTCACTGCGGCTCCATAATAGTATGGCCGGGATTTCTGGAGCCTCATCTCAGAGGGCTAGAGTCTCCCTGCTGAAGCTCAGGCTTTCGATGATAGGCGTATGGGCGCTTATAACCGGTCTCGCGACGCTCATCTTAACAGCAATTCTCCTGTATCTTGGATTCCCCATCATCGGCATCTACGGCATCTTGGGCTTCGTCATCGCATTCCACTTCTTCCAGTGGCTTATAGGCCCCTACATCGTCAACGCGATCTACCGGGTGAGGAAGCTTAAACCCAGCGAGTATCCATGGCTGCGCGAGGCCGTTGAGAGGATCTCGGCTAGAAGCGGGTTGAAGCAACCGCCGAGGTTGATGATTGCTGAGATAGATCTCCCGAACGCATTCGCCTATGGAAGCCCTTTGACCGGGAATATGGTCGCTGTTACTAGGGGCTTGCTGAGGAGTCTCGATCCGGAGGAGGTGGAGGCGGTCATAGGACATGAGCTGGGGCACCTGAAGCATCGGGACATGATAGTCATGATGATGATCAGCCTCATCCCAGCCCTCATTTACTACATCGGGTACAGTCTCTATCTCTCTGGCTGGCTCGGTGGAGGTCGGCAGAGAGAAGGCGGCGGAGGCGGACTCGCAATCCTGATAGGAATGTTGCTAATAGCCCTTAGCTTCATTTTCAACCTCTTCGTCTATTACATGAGCAGGCTTAGGGAGTATTACGCGGACTCGCATGCCGCGATCCATGCCGAGAACGGCGCTAAAAACCTCCAGAGAGGGCTCGTGAGGATAATGGCCGCCACTGGAAGACTCCCGAGATCCGCGAGAAAAAGCCACAGCCAGCTCAAGATGTTCTTCATCTCAGATCCGGATGTAGCGGTAAGAGCCTATGGCGATATTGATGCATTGATCGAGGAGATCAAGCGGGAGAAGCCGAGCCTTCTCTTAGAGCTATTCAGCACCCACCCACACCCGGCAAAGAGGCTAAGGTTCTTGGATCAGTTTATAGCGGCGTGAAGTAGCAAAAACTTATCACTGAGCAATTAAAAGAAGCTTCGATATGAGCGCCATAGATATTCTTGAGAGGCAGCCTCTTCGAAGGTTCCATTACATCCTATTAGCGATTGTGAGCTTGGTCTATGGACTGACCGCGATGAATGTTATGCTGATTTCAGTCACTCTTCCGGGCATATCCACTGAGTGGGGCCTCGATAGGGCAGCCGCAGGGCTTCTGGCGAGCTTCGGCTATGTTGGGATGTTTTTGGGCGCGCTTTCAAGCGGTTTTATAGCAGACAGGATTGGGAGAAGGCCTACAATGATGATAATGATCCTAGCAGGATCGATATTAACGGGGCTATGCGGTCTTGCTCCAAGCTATGAGGCTATGGCGGCCTTCAGGCTGATAGCCGGCTTCGGGCTCGGAGGCACCCTGCCGCTCCCAGGAGTCTACATGAGCGAATATCCTCCAGCCAAGTATAGGGGCAGGTTTGTCGGCTTTGTCGAGTCCTCATGGGCCTATGGCGTAATTATTGGAGTACTTTTCGGAAGAATTTGGATACCCCAGTATGGGTGGAGGATGGCCTTCAACGCCGCTTATCTACCCATCCTCCTAATACCATTCATCCTCGCATATTTGCCGGAATCAATCCGATTCCTGGAGAAGAAGAGCCGGTTAGAAGAGGTCATGAGAATTTTCAGCAAGTTTGGAATAATTAAAGATGTGGAGAGGCTGGAGCTAAAGCCTCAGCAGGCTCCAAGAGCTCACGTCGGAAGGCTATTTCTAAGGGATTATAGAAGGAGGACATTAATTTTATGGATTCTGTGGGCAACTCTTGTTTACACTTATCACGGGATATTCATTTGGCTTCCCAGCATCTACTCGGCCCTCGCTGAAATAAGTAAAGTGTTGGAGTTGTATTTGATGGTGACCCTAGTTCAGGTTCCAGGATACTACAGCGCCACCCTGCTCCTAGATAAAGTCGGCAGGAAACCGGTAATAGTGATCTATCTCACACTCGCAGGCTTAGGCTGCCTTCTACTACCCACCTCTAAAGACCTAAACACCACACTTGTGTATAGTTGCATCATAAGCTTCTTCAACCTCGGCGCCTGGGCCGGGCTCTACACATATACCCCCGAGCTCTATCCCACGGAGCTTAGGGGGACTGGGTCTGGAGCGGCCGCGAGCATTGGGAGGCTGGCGGGAATATTGGCACCATATCTCACTGGATACTTGATGGACATCAGTGGGGGAGAGCTTCTTTACGCGTTCCTCGTGTTCACGCTAGCTCACCTGGTGGCTGCGGCCATTACCGGAGTTTTAGGCGAGGAGACTAAGGGCAGGAGACTTGAGGAGATCTCGAGGCTTTAGTAAGATCTCGCGACGTAGACCACCGACCTAGCCTCGCCCCCACATACCGCGCAGGGGCCGAACGGCTTCTCAGCCACATCATATCTCTCCCCTCTAACCTCTCCTCCAACCTCATCTTTCAGCTTTTCGGCGCACTCGATGCTCCCGCACCAGTTTATCCGCGCGATCCTCCTCTCCTTCAAGAGCCTCTTGATCTCTTCGATGTTGCCGGCGTCAGAGATGACGCTGAGCATCATGCGCCTGCTCCTCTCGAGCAGGTTCAACTCTATGTCCCTCATCAGCTCATCCACCTTGCCTGCAAGCTCCTCCAGCGGCACCTTAACCCTCTCTAGGGTATCCCTTCTCGCTAGGGTCGCAGAGGACTCAACAACCTCCTTCGGCCCGACCTCCACCCTGACCGGGGCGCCCATTAGCTCCCAGTGATAGAACTTCTCACCCGGGGTAATGTCATCGCGGTCATCGATGGTCGTTCTCCACTTCTCCGCCAGCATATCCCTTATCTTTGAGGCGTAGTCGGTTATCTGCTTCTCCTGGCCCTTGAAGGGTATCGGGATTATCACCACCTGCGTTGGGGCGACCATCGGCGGGAGCACCAGACCCCTATCATCCCCATGCTGGGCTATGATCGCGGCAATGACCCTGCTGAAGCCGAAGCCATAGCAAGTCTGATATGGTGTTCCCCGGCTTCCATCTCTCCTCTCGAACTCTATCTCATATGCCTTGGCGAAGTTTCTCCCGAGGTTGTGTATCGTCGCGACCTGGTTCACCTTTCCATCGGGGTTCCATGCGTCGAATGCTATGGAGTAAACTGCTCCGGCGAACTTATCAAAGTCGGGTCTCTTGAGCATAATGTAGCCTATGCAGAGCTTTCTCAAGACCTTCTCGTAGATCTCCATTGCCTCTCTAACCTGCTTCTCGGCCTCCGCCGCCGTCTCATGCGCAGTATGACCTTCATTCCAAGGTATCTCCCTAACCCTGTAGAGAGCTCTCGTAGCCTTCGTCTCCCTCCTATAGACGTTCACGCTCTGATGAACCTTCAGGGGGAGATCCGCGTGACTCCTTATCCAGAGCTTGAACATCGGGTACATTATCGTCTCGGAGGTTGGCCTGATTACGAGTTTCTGCTCGCCGGCGCCCTGATCTATCACAAAGACTTCTTTCAAGAATCCTTTAATGTGCTCCGCCTCCTTCTTGAAGAGTTCCTCGCTGGTGACCAGCGGGAAATACATCTTCTTATGCCCGGTCTTCTCGAGCTCCTCCTCGAGAAGCTTCCGGATCATGTCCAGTATGAAGGCGCCATTTTCCATGTATACTGAGAAGCCCTTCACCGGAAACCTGTTATCCACTATCTTGGCCTTAAGAGCCACATCATCAAACCACTCGGAGAAGCTCTCAAACTTCTTTGAGGCAGAGACACTCATCCCGTTAAGCCCCGCCTTTTCTCAATATATAGGCTATCCCCCCTTCAACTTCTAGCGCTTTCACGGATTCATCCGAAGGAACAATATTTGGGCTTATGGAGCATGGGCAGAAGCTCCCCGATTTAGCCTTTTTTCCCAACTCTTGAGGGCAGCATCAGCCATCTCAGCTAATAACTTTTTCGGGTCCTTTGCCTTGACGTATGCGCTGGCTAGAAGGACGCCCTCCGTTCCGAGCTCTATTGCTCTGGCCACGTCCTCGCCCCTCGAGATCCCGGCCCCGCAGAGGATGTGAACTGAGGGATTTATCATCTTGATCGCCTCGACTGCGCCCGTGACAACATCGGGCTTCGCCTTTGAGACCGGTATCCCGGTCCCTATAAGCTCGGGAGGTTCTATGGCAAGCATGTCGGGCCCCAATGCTGCTCCGGCTTTAGTAGTTTCAACGGTATCCATGCAGAGTAGGGCAAGCAGGCCGGCTTCTCTTAGTCTCTCAAGAACAGCTCCAATGTCAGCTAGAAGAAGCCTCTTCTCCGAGTGATTGACTATGGAGCCTACTGCCCCAGCCATCTTAACATCCTCGGCAATTATGGAGCCTGTGTGACTTCCTGGATGATGAGGATCAACATGCTGGGCGAAGACTGGGATGCTGACATGCTCTGCAACAGCTTTGAGATCTAATAATGGTGGAGCGACCACAATCGAGATACTATATTCTCTTGAAACCTCTTCAGCTATCTTAGCAAGCCTTACAGCATTCTCGCCTATAGACTCGAGATAAACCTTGAAGTTCAGGGCGATTAGGGGATACTTCAACTCGATAAGCATATTTCTTTCAGGATCTAACTCGTTGATAAAATTATGCGCGGCTACTTCAGCCATAGCCTCGTTCTCCCGCGCCTGCTCGCAGCCGCTTCCTTCCACATGAGCTTAACCTCTTCTATCAGCTCCCCCACATTAAGCACGCCTTCCTCCGTAATATATGCTGTTATCAACTTCGAGGGTAGAACCTCGAAATAGGGGTTTAGGGAGTGGAGCCCAATTCTTCCAATGTATACCTCCTCCTTGGGATGCTCTTCTAAACTGAAACCATAGATCGCTGCCTTCCAGAGATCAGTCACGATATTTACTGGGATTCCAGCTTCCTTAGCAGAGAGAGCAATCATCTTAGAGCCTATCTTATTTGCGATCGAGCCGTCATCGAGTATCGCGTCGCATCCGAGAATTACGGCATCAACGAGCCCCTGATCTATAACATAAGATGCCGCAGCATCCACTATCAACGCCACATCGTGCTCCTTAGCCGCGAGCCTCTCAGCTAGCTTCCTGCCCTCATAGCCGGGGCGCGATTCAGTCGCATATACCCTGATCTCCTTGCAGTCCTCAAGAGCGCTGGCGACCGTGGAGCTGTAACTATGGGTGAGAATGCTGCCATACTTCCTGAGGGCTTGTGAAGCATTCTTTACGACGTTCCTTAGGGCACTCTGATAATCATTTATGCACCTTCTAACCGCGTCCTCTATTGCTTCTCCAATAGGTTTTCCTGCTGAGACCTCCTTCTCAACGATTATGCCGATCATATAAGCCATGTTTGCTATAGATGGCATGCTCGGCCTAGCATCCGCAAGTGCTTTCACGAGCTTCTTCACGTCCTTAAGACTTACTGGATTCTCAAGCAGCTTGAGAAATGCTGCTGCCGCCTTAATCGTAAGCTGTGACGCACCACTCCCTGAATCTTCTTTTATCTCCTTAACTAAATCCATGACTCTCAATTTCTTTTCTAGTTATGGAGGATGTATTATTAAGCTGTTTGCGCCGATCCCTCAGCTATTCGCCGTTCTCCAGACTCTAAGCCCAAGTGGATTATCTTGACTAGGTGGATGAGCTCCTCCCTCATACCATATGTTAGGACCACTGTGGGCTCCTTTACCCTTATCTCGCCGCTCATAAGCTTCTTCGCCACCTCATTAAGTCCCTCTTCATAACTCGTGGAGCTCACCTCTATGGTCTCTACGCCTCTTAAGAGGGCGAGCATGCGCAAGGTTCCTTTATTAGGCGAGGCAGCGATGACATTCGTGGACGGTCTGAAACTAGCTATTCTCTGGGCGGTCCTGCCGGAGACCGTATACACCAATATTGCTGCATTGAGAGACTCGGCAAGCAAGGCCACACCATAGGCGAATCTCGTCCTTATGTCATCCTCGGGCTCTAATCTTTTTTTCGGAGGCGTTATTCCAGGCTCATACCTTTCTATTATCTTGGAGAGCCATCTAACTGCTTCGACGGGATGTCTACCTATCGCAGTCTCATTTGTTAGCATCAGGACATCCACTCCCTCAGACATGGCGGCGACAACATCTACCACCTCGCTCCTCGTTGGGACGGGGTTCTCTATCATGGACCCAAGAAGCTGCGTTGCGACTATCACCGGCTTACCTTTCTCTACGGACTCCTTCACGATCATGCTCTGCAGATTTGGAACCTCCTCAAGCGGGAAGTGCATTCCAAGATCTCCTCTTGCGACGAGAATGGCGTCAGCCGCATCCACTATCTCCTTAAGGTTTCTCACAGCAACCGGCACCTCTATCTTCGCTATTATTGATGTCTGCTCGGCTCCAAGCGATAGCAGCATACCCCTCAGCATCGCTATATCACGCTCGCCCCTAACATAACTTAACCCGATATAGTCGAACTTCTCGCCCGCAGCAAACTTTACGATCTCTACCTCCTTGCTACTTATCGTCGGCAAGTTGAGGTCTCTGCCCCTCACAACCATACTCTTTCGACTACTTATCTTCGCGTCGGTTAATGCCTTCAAGGCCGCTCCGGAGCTTGAGACCGATTCCACCCTAAATGCCGCCAGACCGTCGTCCATTAGGATCACATGTCCTTGTCGCAAAGCTTTTAGAACTGCCTCATTTGGAAGCGGGATCACCTTCTCAGCCCCTCCTCGAGCCTTCTCTAAGGGGACCAGCTTCACAACATCGCCAGCCTTCACATCTATCGGCTCCTCGAGAATGCCCACGCGAACGGAGGGGCCGGGCAGATCGCCTATCAGGGCGAGGTGTATCCCAAGCTCAGCCTCAGCCTCTCTAACCATCTTGACGGTTTCACGCCATTCCTCCACAGAACCATGGCTGTAATTTATCCTAAAACACCTGGCACCCGCCAAGGCCATCTCTCTGATGAGCTCGGGCCGCCTACTAGCCGCACCCACCGTGACGGCTATCTTCGTCTTCGTCCTAGTCATCCTTCCCAACTCCTCAACTCAAGTCTATAAGATAACTTATTTATTGACCCTCTGGCTAAATAGATCGAGCCCTAGAGGTATCCCTCGGCCTCGGCGAGCTCAGCGTTTAGGACCGCGTTTCCAGCAGCCCCCCTAATCGTGTTATGGCCCAGAACTAAGAACTTTATCCCATTCTTCAGCACCGGGTCTCTCCTAATTCTGCCGACCACCACAGACATTCCATCGCCAGCATATCTATCCAGCCTAGGCTGAGGCCTATCAGGCTCGCTCCTTACGATTATCGGCTTCTCGGGGGCGGTCGGCAGCCCAAGCTCCTGAGGTCTACCTCTAAACCTTCTCATAGTCTCGGCAACCTTCTCCGGTTCAGCCTCCCTGCCGAGTTCAACGAAGACCGCCTCGAGATGCCCCTCGAGGACATTAACCCTGTGACAGCTCGCCGAGATCCTGATATCCGCGGGAACGATTCTCGAGCCCTCCAGCCTACCAAGAATCTTAAGGGCTTCGCGCTCCACCTTCTCCTCCTCATTCCTTATGTATGGAATGATGTTGTCGGTTATCGCCATCGATGGCACCCCGGTCCAGCCAGCGCCCGATAGAGCCTGCATAGTCGAGACGATGACGCTCCTGAGACCATACTCATCTAGGAGGGGCTTTAAAGCGAGTATCATAGCATTCGAGGTGCAGTTCGGGCTCGTGATTATAAATGATCTCCAGCCCCTCTTCCTTTGCTCTTTCACGAGCTTCAGGTGATCGGGGTTAACTTCGCCTATTAAAATTGGGACATCTACTTCCATCCTGTAGGCGCTCGCGTCGCTTATCACTGGAATGCCGTCTCTCGCGAACTCCGCCTCAACCTCCCTCGCTACCTCCGATGGAAGGGCCGAGAAAACGAGATCCACGCCTCCCTCGCGTTTAACATCCTCAAGGCGCGCCCCGACAACCCTCATCTCCGCCGCCTGTTTAGGAACCTCACCCTCTATGCACCAGTGAACGACCTCGACATATTTCCTCCCCTCAGACCTCGCAGAGGCAGCGAGAACCTTAAGCTCGAACCTCGAATGATTTGCAAGCAGCTTGACAAGCCTTTGACCAACCATCCCTGTGGCCCCAAGCACCGCGACCTTCAGCTTATCCATGCACACTCCACCTCAGCCTTCAGGCAGTGGAAACTTCCATGAATTAAAAATTTAGCCTCATCAGTAGATGGAGTTAAGGCTCAAGCATCCCCGGCAAAATGGTGGTGAGGGGCAATACGACATGGGTGGTATTTTAGCAGGGCCTACCGAATTTTTATCACGGCTGTATCGCCAGCGCCCCCAACTTCAGCTCCTCAGGTACCATCGGCTGAGAGTAAGATCGGGAGGGGTGTTAAAAATCCGTTGCAGGAGCCTTCGGGAGGGTTGGTGAAAGGCCTGCCAACCTGCGGCAAACTCTTAATTTACATACAAGAGCGATATAAGAGGTGGTGCCGTTACAATTGTGGTAAACACGTTTAGTGTCCCCGGTTAAAGCCGTATGATCTCTTCGAGCTGCTCGGCTGGCGAGAATTTTTACATTAATTGTCAGGTAGCGTTAGCCCGAACGCGCGGTGTACTGCTTTTAGTGCCTTAACCCCGTCCTCCTCCCTTACGGCGAAGGAGATGTTGAGTTCCGATGAGCCTTGGGCTATCATCTTTATGTTTACGCCCTCCTCGGCGACGGCGTTGAAGATCTTGGCGGCCACTCCGGGCTTCCCTCTCATCCCGGATCCTATAACTGCTATCACGCATATTCCCTCCTCGTAATCTACCTTTATATCATCTTCCGCAAACTCGCTCTTTACCGCCTTCAAAGCCCTCTTCAAGTCCTCTCTTGGCAGGGCTATCGAGATGTTTGCCTGCGATGATGCCTGCGAGATCATTATCACTTGAGCGCCTATCCTCGCGAGTAGGTCGAGTAGCTTGATGTTCATGTTCAGGGCCTCCGATGAGCCAATGCCGCTTGCGAGGATTATCGCTGCATCGCGTATCATCGCCAAGGCCTTGACAGTATTTGACTCTGCCACTCCCGTTATCAGGGTGCCCTCGACGGATGGATTATAGAAGTTCTTCACCCTTATCGGTATACTATCCTTTGATGCAGGCTCAAGCGCTCCGGGGTGAATTACTTTCGCGCCGAAATATGTTAGCTCCAGAGCCTCGTCGTAGGACATTCTAGGTATCGGCCTTGCTTCTGGAACGAGCTTGGGATCGGCGGTCATAATCCCGTCAACATCCTTCCACAAGATTATCTCGTCAACCTTCAACGCCGCTCCAATTATTGTTGCAGTGTAGTCGGAACCCCCTCTACCGAGGGTTGTGATCACGCCGTCTGGAGTCGCGGCGATGAATCCCGTGACCGCCGGCACTATACCCGCATCAAGTAGGGGGCCGAGCCTCCTCCTAACTTCCTGATAGGTTATCCCGAGTAGGGGCTTGGCTGATCCAAACTCATCATTCGTGACTATTCCAGCCTCCCAGCCCGTGAAGTACTCCGCCCTGATCCCTTGATCTACCAGCGAGCCCCAAAAGATCCTCGTAGAGAGCCTCTCGCCGAACGATAACGCATAGTCCCTGATCCTCGGCGTAACCTCCTTCAGATATGCGGTTATCGAGAGGAGCCTTCCGAGCTCCTCGATCTCTCGCTCAACCTCCTCCCACACGCTTTTTCTTAGATCCTCTTTTCTTATCGCTTCCATGCAGGCGTTTTCATGCCTTGCCTTAAGCTTCTCGATGAAAACTCGTATCTCGTCCTCGCGCCCCTTCTCAGCGCTTCCCAGCACTCCCAGTATTCCATCTGTCACGCCGCTAAGCGCGGATACTATGGCAACTACGCGGCACCCGCGCTCGACATAATCCCCGACTATCTTGACCGACCTTCTTACCGTGGATCCATCTTTTACGCAGCTTCCGCCGAATTTCATCACGTATCTGCTTCCGGCCATCCTTCCTGCCTCCACGCTCTTCTTGTCGCGGGATTCTCTTCCTAATGGGAATTCTCCGATTTATAGCCTTAAAGCAGATTTTACTGTGCGGTAGCCTAATTAGCAAGTCAGGTTGAGGAAGCGCGGGAGGATATTTGGATGAGGGTTAAGCTCACTCTAGCTCTCAGCGATAGGCCCGGCGTTCTCTTGAAGGCCCTCGAGCAGATAGCGGTTAACGGTGGGAATATCATCTCGATAATTCATCGGAGAGATAGGATTACGTCCGGCTACGTGCCCGTGAGCATAAACGTTGAATTCCCGGATTCGACAAGCCTCGAGAGGGCTAAGAAGGGGATAGAAACCTCGGGTATACCGGTAATGGAGGCCGAGACGCTCGAGAAGGCGATCTGCACTATCCTGCTGATAGGCGGTGTGAAGATCGAAGAACTGTTTAGGAGGGTTCACGAGCTAGGGTCGAGGGTCGCGGAGATCTCCATGACGGGCGGTCTCACATCACCCTGCATCAAGGCGGTCATTGAGACTCCATCGGAGAGGCTCAACACGATCCTCAAGTCGCTAGAAAAGCTCGCCGAGGAGCAGGGAGCTCTCCTGATAACCGAGGGGTGAAGACGGATCATGCTGAGATGCATCATAGTTGGATACGGCTTTCTCGGAAAGAGGCTCGCCAGGCTTCTCGCCTCAGGAGCGATCGGAGATATCAAACTCGTTGGAGTGGCCTCATCCAAGGGATACATTTACAAAGAGTATGGCTTGATGCCAGGAGATCTTCCGGATGATCTGCGCTTCTTAAGCATTCTGAAGCCCTCACCGGCATCTGAGCTCATTGATAAGAGGATTACCGATCTGCTCGTTGAGCTGACCCCGACGAACATCAGGGATGGCGAGCCGGGGCTGACCCACATCAGGCTGGCTCTCGAGCAGGGGATCGACGTGGTCACGGCGAATAAGGGGCCGATAGCCCTCGCTTATGAGGAGCTGATGGGGCTTGCGGAGAAGAGTGGCGCGATGCTACTACATGAGGCTACCGTGGGCGGTGGAATACCCCTCATCTCCCTCAAGAACCGGTGCTTGGCGGCCGACGAATTGCTATCCATCAAGGGGATACTGAATGGGACGACAAACTACATTCTCAGCAGGATGCACTTCGAGGAAATGACCCTGGAGCTCGCATTGAGGGAGGCCCAGATGCTCGGCATAGCTGAGAGGGATCCAACTCTGGACTTGGAGGGCGTTGACACGGCGCTGAAGCTCGTCATACTCGCGAACAGCCTGATGAACGCCGGGAAGAGGCTGAGCGACGTGAAGATCATGGGGATAACGAGGATAACCAGCGAGGCGATAGCCGCGGCGAAGGGGTCCGGGATGACGATAAAGCTGATCGGAATCGCGGATGAGGAAGGCCTCCGAGTGGCGCCCAAGCTCGTGAGGCTAAACGATCCAATATGTGTTCACGGAACCCTGAACGCAGTAAGCTTCAACTTCAGGATCCTCGGGAGGCTTACGATAATCGGAGAGGGCGCCGGCGAATCCACCGTCTCAGCGCTCCTAAACGACATCTACGAGGTCGTGAAGGCAAGGAGTAGGTCGAACCGAATTTAAACCAGCTCCACATAAGCTGGCCGGGAGCGAATATGCCTAAGATGGCCGTAGTCGGTCATCTAACGATAGACGAGATAGAAATCGAGAGTGGAGGCTTCACCAGCATGGGGGGTGTTGCCTGCTATGCTGCTCTAGCCGCTAGAGCTCTGGGCGCTGACGTAAAGATATTCACGAGAATCGGGAAGGACTTCCAAGAGGAATACCTCCAAGCGCTCAAGGATGCGGGGATAGATTTGTCGGGAGTCATTGTTGGAGAAAACGAGGATAGCACCCGATTCAAGCTAACCTATTCAGGCGATCAGCGCCGCCTGAGAATCTTGGCAAGGGCCGGAGACTTAAGGCTGGAGAAAGCCGTGAAAGAGCTTCAATCATTCGACGTGATTTACCTCGGACCAGTAGCTTGGGAGATAAATCTGAGCGACGTTAGTGGGCTATCCGGCCGAGACTCTAGGCTGGCTTTAGATCCGCAAGGCCTGATGAGAGAAGTCGACGAGATGGGATTAATCACGCTTAAGAGGATAGATCTTGAGATACCAGGTCTCTGGATGCTGAGGATCTCGAGAGAGGAGGCAGAGGTGCTCACCGGATCCATCGATCCCATCGAGATGCTCGATCGGCTTATGGGAGTCGGCGCTGAGATTACGATATTGACCTTAGGAAGGTTTGGAAGTTTCGTGGCACGTGGCTCCGAGACCATTAGAGTCCCATGCTATGAGACCATCGTTGTTGACTCGACGGGAGCTGGAGACGTATTCGGAGGGGCTTTCATAGCATCTTACCTCAATTCTCAAGACCTCCGGTGGGCGGCGGCTATAGGATCTGCAATGGCATCCATAGTGGTCGAGGGGCAGAGCTTCAAGCCCCTAACCTCACCCGGAGTAAGAGAGGAGGCCGAGCGCAGGGCCGAGATGATTTACGAGAAAATAAAGCCCCTTTAGTCCACTTTTATTCCGTGCTTCTCCAAGGCCTTCTTAATCTTCTCGATCTCTGATCTAAGCCGAATTAGCTCCCCCACGATCATTTCTAGATCCGAGGGTAGAGTATAGCCCAGCCTCTTGGGATCCCTTAGCCTATCCAGCAGGTCTTCGGGCAATTCCATCCAAGCACGCCGAGAAAATGTACACGCTACTCCCTTAAAACGGTAGTCGCGCCAGAGACGCAAGATTATTAAATCATCACGAATCAGGATGGATGGAGTGCGTTCGGGTCATCGGCGGCCGCGATTATTCTTCCCCACCATGGACAATAGCTCTTAACGGTCTCTAGCCAATATTCAAGCTCGTTCTCAACAAAGCTGGGCGTGCCGTCGCAGAGCTCGATGCTGACCTCAACCATTCTCACGGTCTCGGGCTTTAAGTGCCAGCTCCAAGGCTTATTAAAACCACCATCACCACGGGCCAGCTCGCCCATTGGAAACAGGTCGTTCTTGCCCTCCATATTCTCAAGAGCGAGCCTAATAGTCTCCGCATCAGTAACATAAATTACGAAGCGCTCACCATTCACGTCCACCAGGAAGTATTTTCCACGGGGCACTATGTATGGGACGGCGAAATGAACAGTAACAATCATCACTATGACTAGTAACAAAATGATAATTGCTCGCCTATGAATCAGCACGTCATATTTTGCTTCAGTCAATATATATGGCTTTGTCCTATTGTGAATTGAACGATTGATGCTCGGGCCGGTCGCACCCGAGAAAAAACGGTAATCACGCTGAAGGGGCAAGATTATTAAGCATCATGAGATCCAATGGGGCTCTGAAGCAGAAATATGTCCCTAGCGCAGGCTTTCCAAAATCTATCAGGCGGAAACCTCATAATGCTAGCTACTCTAGCCGGGCTCTTCACGTCAATAATGAATCTCATAGGCGCTGTGCCAATACTATTTCTAAAGAGATCCTTCAAGAGGGTTTCCGATCTCGGGCTTGGATTCGCGTCCGGCGTCATGTTGGCGGCAAGCTTCACGAGCCTGATCCTACCAGCAATCGAGCTTGGGGGAATATTGTCGACATTACTGGGAGTGGTATTGGGAGCTGCAGCCATCTCGATAATGGATCGACTAATACCCCACATGCATGCTATCCTAGGCATAGAAAAGGGGTTCTCTAGGCTTAAGGCTGTATGGCTCTTCGCCCTTGCAATAATGATACACAATATGCCGGAGGGGCTAGCGGTCGGGGTGAGCATAGGATCAGGCGACCTCGCCGCAGGCCTAGCCCTAGCGATAGCCATAGGAATCCAGAACATGCCTGAGGGGCTGTCAGTGGGCCTGTCACTAATCTCCACCGAGAAATATAGTAAAGCCAGAGCCTACTTAATCTCCACAGCATCAGGATTTGTCGAGTTCCCCTTAGCAATAATCGGCGCCATAGCGGTCACGATCATCCATCAAATAGTTCCATATGCCATGGGGTTCGCGGCGGGAGCAATGCTATTCGTGGTAAGCGATGAGATTATACCGGAGCTACATAGGCTCGGCAAGGAAAAAACAATAACTTATAGCCTGATAGCAGGCCTAATGATAATGCTTTATCTAGATACCCTATTTTAATCATAAACTTGGCCGGACACTATTGGGCGAATTTGAAAATGATATATGTACTAAATCTTGAGAAAGCCCTTCTTCTCAAGCTCAACTTTCAACTTCTCTAACTCGTCGTCGGATAATGGCCTATGAGGGAACTTTGGATATCCAACATCTACACTTCTTAGTTTAAGGACGGCGTGTGTGGCAGGTATATTCGGCACAGAATACATTAGTTCTCTGAGCTCTATGATGAGAAACTGCTTCTTCGCCGCATCATTGTATTTCTTCTCCCTCAGAAGCTTGTAAAAATCTATGACTATCTCTGGAAAAGCATTCGCCAATCCCGCAACGCATCCATGACCCCCTGCAACCATGGCGGGTAGAAGTAACCTCTCTGTCCCTACTAGAAATCTGAAGTCATGCTTCTTAACAAACATCATGAATTGGTAAAACAGAATTATGTCTCCGCTCGTGTCCTTTATTCCGATAGCGCCATCATCAGCTATTTCGCCAATAATCTTCGGCGTGACCCCGTATCCAACCCTAGGCGGGATATTATAGACGAAGACTGGGAGATTAACTTTCTCAATCAATTTCTTAAAGAACCGGCGAACAGCATCCTCATCATACTTATAATAGAATGGGGGAGTGCTAGCTACCGCATCTGCTCCTATATCCTCCGCATGCTTAGCCAATTCAAGGGCCATATCAATGTTAGGTGATCCTACATGAACTATAACATCCATTTTACCCGATGCGTATTCAACTGAAAGCTCAGCGATTCTTTTTCTTTCACTTAAGCTCATGGCGGGGCCGAGACCATATGTACCGCATACAAAGAGGCCATTAACTTCATTTCTTTGGAGAAACTCAATGAGGTTTCTGACACCTTCAGTATATATTTTCCCATCGGCAGTGAATGGGCTCACTGCGGGGCATATTATGCCTGTGAATCTCATAAATGTGCAAGCTTTGAAATCCCTATTTATTCATTGCCTTGCCCGCCTTTTTGCCTTCATGCGGCATTATAAAAGTAGGTGCTGGCCAACATCAAAGCTATGCTTTTTCAAACCTATTCTCGAGCTTCTTAAGAACTTGCGGCAGAGTAGTATACTCCATCTCGCTCGGATCTAGTCGGGCCGGCATGATCTCTCCCATGGTCCTCATGTAGATGGCTAGCTGAGCTGCGATGTTCCTGCTATAGTCCCAGAATGGATCGGCGAAAAGGTCTGCCGGCTCTGCTCCATTAATCCCTACAAGCTTTCCATCAGATACTTGCCAGCCCATGGCAATTACTCTCGGAGGCCCGTCGAAGTACGATATGACTGCCTGCTTACAGCTCACCGGCATTAGAGGGCCATTATGACTTCCTCTCATCCACCCGGCCACGAGGTATGGTATGGCGAAGGGAGCTAATATCTCGCCGATGGCCGGAAAGCCTGACTGAGATCTAACTATGAGAACCGGATCATCCTTGCCAACGTACTTGCCTGCTATGAGAGATAAGCGGCTCGTTGATGCTGCGGCCGCCGGCTCGCCATCAGCTCTATACACCTTACTCACGCAATATCTTCCCGTGGTTCCCAGTAGGGCAAGTAGATCATACGATTCCTCCGGGGTCTTTAGCCGAACCTTCTTACCCTCAACAACATCAAATACTTCGAATATGAAGCCGTCCCGGAGCCTTGGATCTATCACGAGCCCAGCGGTATTGAATGGATCAGCAAATATCTTGAAAAGCGGCAGATTCCAAGCTCCCGGCTCTGTTTTATCCGCGGCGAAAATTACTATGGGATCAGATTGCCTTTCCTCAAACTCTAGCTCCGCGACACCCGGGCCAAGCCCTCGAACATTCCCGCTAAAAGCATCCAAGAGCAGGTCTTGGCCAGCCGCATAAAGCTTTAAGGGCTTAGCAACCCTCTCCGTCAATTCATTGAATATTTTCCATGCGAGCGCATGAATTTCGGAGTTATTCTCGCCTTTATGATGCGTTATTATTAGGCCTATGTCATCCCCCACAGCATAAACGTAGAAGCTATTGATGAGCCCCGTTTTCTGGGCCTCCGAGAGCGCGTTTTTAGCAAATTCTATCATTTTCTGATGCGGCCCATAGTGCCCGGCAACCGATCCGACATCCGCCTTAATAATCGATACCGTTGTCCGGACCATGTTCCTATCAGCGTCGTTTTACAGATGCGGAAAAAATATTATGTATGCATATTATGTAAAGGAAAAATCTCATCATTAAGTATTACAAAAGCCTTAAATACTATAGCCCAAGTTCTTTGCTTATTTCCTTCAGAGCTTTAAGCGATAATTCAAGAAAATCATCGAGCGGTAAACCCGCTTGCTCGCAAAAGATTATCCTTTCTCTGCTAACATTTCTCGCAAAATCCTTTTGCTTGAATTTTTTCCTTAACGTTTCGACGCTTACTTCTTCCAGTTTCTTGTTCGGCATGACGAGCGCTGCTGCGATTACGAGCCCTGAGGCGGCGTCTGCAGCGATTAAGGCCTTTTCCATATCACTTTCGGGCTGTACTCCTGTGTTTTCGAAGTTGTGCGATTTTATGGCCCTCACTACATCTGGCGGTATGGAGCCCCCGAGAATCCTTTCCGCCTCGAGCCCATGTTTACTGGGCTCGTTTTTCGTTATCTCGTAGTCTATATCATGGAGTAGCCCTGCGAGCTCCCAGATGCTTTCATTTTTGCCGAGGTTACGCGCCATCGCCTTCATTATCGCGGAGACCGCGATCATGTGGAGAATAATCTTATCATTTGAGACATGCTCCCTGATTTTTCTCAGTACCTCCTCCTTATTCATTACCTCCCATCCCCCTCTCTTCGTCTAAAGATATTCCTCTACAGCTTCCCGGATTCTTCTACATGCTTCCCTTAGTGGCTTCTCATCGAGGACTGCAGAGATTCTAATATGATTATCGTAGCTTTGCCCGAAACATGCTCCGGGAGCAATCGCGACATCCTTCTCCTCCAAGAGCTTCCATGCGAACTTCCACGAGTCGAAGTTCTCCACGTTCATCCTGGGAAAGATGTACATGGCTCCCTCAGGAGGCTTAACCTCTATTAGCTTGGACTTTGAAAGCTCCTCATAGAGTGTCTTCAACCTCATCCCGATTAACTCGATGTTCTTTCCCGCCGACACCTCGTCATTTAACGCTGCTAACGCTGCTCTCTGGACGAACTCGGGTATACATGTTATGGCCGTGTTCTGCGCTCTCGCCACGCGCGCCGCAGTCTCTGGGTCCGAAACCACGTAGCCGACCCTGAAGCCCGTCATCCCCCAGGTCTTCGAGAACGAGTTTATCATGATAGCGCGCTCGGCCCCGAGCTTCAGGATGCTCTCGAAGCCATCACGATAGCAAAAATCCATGTAGACTTCATCGCTTAGGATCCACGCGCCATAATCCTCGGCGAGCTCTATTACTGCCTTCATACTCTTTTCGTCGAGAATCTTGCCGGTCGGGTTATTCGGGTAATTCAGAATTATCAGTTTGATCAGCCTGCTTATCTCCTCTTGGATCTTCTCAATCGGGTCCCAGTTCTCCTCGAATCTCGTCCTGATGATCTTCGGCCTCCTGCCAAGCCATTTAACTTGGTGGGCGTATAGTGGCCAGGCTGGCTCTATCACGATGACTTCATCGCCGAGCTCCGTTACAGCTTCTATTGACCCATAGACGCCAAAGGTCCCGCCAGCGGTAATCGCGACATTATCGGGCTTCAGGTCTAGATTGAACTTCTCCGAGAGTTTCGAGGCTATCGCCGCCCTAAGCTCCTTGATCCCATTCGCCGGCCCATACTTGCTATAGCCCTCCCGAATAGCCTTACAGGCCGCCTCGACGGCGCTTGGGGGTGCCGTGAAATCCGGCTCACCGAGCTCCAGTCTGAAGACCTCCTTCCCCATTCGCTGGAGTTCTAGCGCTCTCGAGGCGAACTCCCTCAGCTTTAGGCCGCTCTCCGGAGCCCCAGCGCCTCTTAGCCTCTCCTTCTCCTCCAGGAGTAGCGAGAAGAACTTTCTCGCAAGATCCCTGCTCAACCCGTGCTTACTAAACTCCAGGGTCAAGGTATCGAGCATCTCAACGCTTAGATCGGATCCTGCAAGCTCTGCACATATTCTAGATAACTCTGCCAAACTCTTCATCACGGCTTCACCCCACTTTCGCCGCCTCTTCCAAAGTTAAGGCTTTTTAACCATTTGCCATAATTGCAATCTGTGAAGGCCGAGGAGCCTAGATTCGGAGAAGAGTTCTATCACGTCAGAGTTAAGCCCGGAGAGGTCTCGAGATATGTTCTCCTTCCAGGCGATCCGGAGCGCGTTCCATTAGTCGCTGAGTTTTGGGATGAGGCTTGGGAGGTCTCCCATCACAGAGAGTTTAAGCTTTGGAGTGGCAGGGTTAACGGGAGACTCATCTCGGCGTGCTCCACGGGCATAGGCCCGGCATCGACCTCAATAGCAGTCGAGGAGCTCACGAGAACTGGCGCGGACACCTTCATCAGGGTTGGGAGTACGGGCGCGATCCAGCCGCATATAGAGCTTGGCGATCTTGTTATATCCTCAGCCGCTCTCAGGCTTGAGGGCGCGAGTATGGATTATGCTCCTCCGGAGTATCCTGCCGCCGCGAGCTACGAGGTCCTCCTAGCCCTGATCGAGGCTGCTGAGTCCCTGAATGTAACCTATCACGTGGGCGTCACCGCGACGACAGACAGCTTCTACCTTGGCCAGGGGAGGAAAGGCTTTCGGAGTTATGTGTGGAGTAGGACGGAGCGGCTTCTCGAGGACCTGAGGAGGATGGGCGTCCTTAGCTTTGATATGGAGACATCAGCGATCTACACGATAGCATCGGTTTACGGACTTCGGGCTGGATCGGTCTGTGCGGTCTTCGCCAATAGGGTTAGGGATGAGTTTGGGATTGTTGGAGAAAGGGATGCCGTGAGAGTCGCTGTTGAGGCCGTTAAGATTCTCCAAGAATGGGATGAGCTTAAGATTGAGCGGGGTAAGTCCCTGTTTTATCCCTCACTTCTGAAGTAATCGAATCAAAAATATGAATTCAGGTTGCTCTTGCTAAAGATTCTTTGAGCAGCCTTCTTGACCCCCTGCTTGGTTAGGCTAAGTTCAACCTCGCCTCCATAATGTTCTTTGGCGAAGAGATATTATCATTCCTCAGCACACATTTCGAGCTCACAACACTTCTGGTCGGCGCGGCGATGGCAGCATTCCCAGCAACCTATAGCCTTCTCAGGAGAAAGGGATCACGCTTCTAAAGCTCTCTTTCTCCCGAAGGTTACTTTCGTCGTGATCAGTCTCTCGCCCATGAAGAGCCGTGAGCTTAGTAAGAGGAGTACTGACGCGAATCCTAGCATAACCATTATGGATATGATGGCGGAATTTATGTCCCCGGCGAACCCGCTGTGAATCGCGAGGAAGAGGTGGGTGAAGGGGTCTAGAAGAAGGGCGATCTTAACATCCATTGGAAGACCTTGGACCGGTGTGAAAACGAGTATGAAAAATGGCGGCATTAGGAGCGGGAAGGTTACGGCTCCGACTAGTTGCTGAGCACTCCTGACGTCGCTCCCCAGAACCCCGACGAGAAGGCCTATGCACGTCATCATAACCATCGCGATGATTATCGAGGAGACTAGTATAGGGAGGAAGGCTGGGGACGGCCAGAGATCAAGAAACGTTAGACTCACCTGCGGCCCAATCTCAACCTCCTCAAAGGGAATTCGGGCCATCATACTGCCCGCGATCATCAGGCCATAGATCCCGAAGCCCACGAGGAAAGAGATCGTGCTCAGGAGAACCATCACGAATGTTCCGAGGAGTTTGCTGAGCAGGATCACTATCCTTCTCGCCGGGATTGTTAGGAGCAGCTCGAGCGTCTTGGACTCTTTCTCTAGTGCTATGCTTGTCGCAGATACCGTGGAGGCGTAGCTCGCAACCATTACCGCGACAAGCGGCAGTCCGAATAGTGTCGTTAGAAAAGTCGCGGCGATGGCCGTGACCGGGGCCCTCAACATCTTGCCGAGGTAAAGCACTAGAGGGCTTTCCAAGACAGGCTTCTCGAAGAATTTTGGATCAATACCGCTTCCATGAACCCTCTCGGCTAGAGACTTGAATGAGTCGAGCAGGATCTCGGAGAACCTCTGGCTCATGCTAATCTCAGAGATCGCGGCGGATCGTATCGAGTAGATCGTAATGATCTTGCTTTGAATTCCGGATGTGAAGTTCCTAGTGAATCCATTCGGGATTATCATGATATTAATGGCTTGTCTTGCCGCGGCCTCGATACACTCTTCCTCAGCTGAGCACTCGACTTTAATTAGCTGGATCCCCCTCTCTTTGAGGAGGCCCGGCAATTCTGCCGTTGTTAGCCTTGTTTTATCTAGATCTGCTAACCCGATTATGATGCCAGCTTCGGCCTTCTCCATCGCGGCGCTCATTCCCAGCCCAGTTAACGCGCCCATCAGCGGGAATACTATCAGTGGTATTATTATCGCGCCGATGAGTATGCTCCTTTCCATCAGGAGCTCCTTAACCTCCTTCCTTAGCAGGATTCTGAGCATTCCTATGCCACCTTCACAAGCCTCTCGAAGACCTCCTCAAGGTTTTCGGCTTGATATTTTCTCTTCAGCTCCTCAGGTCTGCCATCCGTGATGATCCTCCCACCGCTTATGAAAGCTATCCGGTCACAAAGATACTCTATCTCGAGCATATTATGACTTGAGACTATTACCGTCGCGCCGCTCTCCCTAACGAACCTCCTTATCCTGTCTCTGATGTGCACGGCGTGGAGGACATCTAAGCCGGCAGTTGGCTCGTCAAGTATCACGACCCTAGGCCTCAGCATCAGTATTGCAGCAAGCATTATCCTCCGCTTCATTCCCTTGCTATAAGATCCCATCGGCTTTCTCAGGGCATCGCCAAGCCCCGCGATTCCAATACCATCCTCGACGCATTTTCGATCCTTACCATAAGCTCCAGCCATAAGGCTGAGGAATTCCAGGCCTGTTAGGTGGCGATAGACTCCAGCATCTTCTGGAAGATACGCGATGTTCTTTCTAACTTCGTCGGGCTCATCCTTGACGCTGTGACCCATTATGAGGGCGTCACCAGCGTCAGGCCTGAGAATCGTCGCAAGGATTCTAAGCGTTGTCGTCTTACCAGCGCCATTCGGCCCTATCAACCCAAAGACCTCAGATCGCTTAACTTCAAATGAGATTCCCTTCAAGACCTCATTACTTCCAAACCTCTTAACGAGACCGCAGGCTACAACCGCGTTCAACCCGCCTCCTCCCGGCGCCCTTCTTCATCACCCTACATCCTCGTTTAAGGCTTAAGCTTGCGCCAGTCACCTTTAACCTCGGGCTCACCCGAAATTCTTCTTAAATAATTATGCGCCGATAACGCCGCTATAGCTCCCTGGGCTGCCGCTATCACAGCCTGCTTATATGGTAGGTCGCAGACATCCCCGGCGGCAAAGACCCCCTCCCTACTAGTCTTGCCAAGCCTATCCGTCACTATCTCCCCGCGCTCATTTAGCTCGATGAATCCCTTGATCCAGCTGGTATCCGCTGCGTATCCAAGCTCGACGAAAACCCCATCCACCTCCAGCTCCACCCGCTCCCCGCTATCGAGCCTCCTCAGAATCAGCCTCCTAACCACGGCGTCGCCAGCCACCTCCTCAACCCTCACGCCCAGCATCACCTCCGCGCCCAGCTCGCGCAACCCCCTCAAGATCCGGTCATCCTCCTCAGGCCGCCCGGAGTAGACTACGTAAACCTGATTACCGTAGCTCCTGAGTATCGAGACGGCCTCATGAGCCTGCTCACCCCACCCAATCACCGCCACCCGCCTACCCCTGTATAATGGGGCATCGCAGATAGCGCAGTAGCTTATCCCCCTGCCGGCGAACACGTCCTCGCCCGGAGCCCCCATCTTCCTCGGCTTCTTTCCCACCGCTAGAATCAGCGTCCGCCCCTCATACTCACCACCCCTACACCTGGCCTTGAAGCCGCCCTTGACCTCCTCGATGCCGACCGCTTCATCATAGATTACCTCGCCGCCGAACTCCTTAGCCTGCTCCAAAATGCTATTCGCGAGCTCGAACCCTGATACCGGCGGCGAGGCCGGAAAATTCTCTATTCTAGGGGCTGTTAAGAGCTGGCCGCCTATATCCATCGTGATTATTAGAGTCTTCATGCCTTGCCTAGCAGCGTAGAGCGCGGCCGTAAGCCCAGCAACACCACCGCCTATGATTAGAGCGTCATACATCGTGGAATGATTATTCGGCGGAACCTATAAAGCATCCTCCAAAGCCTTAGAAAAAGATGGAATTGAGCTCGAGGGCAACCCTCATCCCCAAGATCGCGTTGAAGCTCGCGGCCGCGGCAGCACTAGCCATACTAGTCTACTACGCTTACGAGGGCATCCCAGCCGCCCTATCAGCCTCGCCGATCTTCGCAAC
>CALJVH010000013.1 GCA_937974645.1 uncultured archaeon
CTATGTATTTCTCGCGCGAGGTCCTCGACCGTCGCGCCCTCGGGCATCAGGTATGCATCTGGTAGTATGCTGCCCTTATGATCTGATAGCTTCTTGACATCGTAGACCGGGTAGACGGCGCTCATTTTGAGGAGCTTAAAGACCGCGACGTTTAATGCGAACTGCACACCAGTCCTCATATACTCATCCAGAACTTTACGTCTAATTATCTCTAAGGCCCACTTCTGCTTATCCGTCAAGGCTTCTTCGTTAAGGATCTCGAACTTCTCCTCGCCGGGTATGTATTTTATCAAGCCCTTCTGCTCGGCTCTTCTGAGTATCAGCTCCGCCTCCGCGCTGCATGGAACAATTATCTTGTCGACTAGGTTATCCCTAAGCCTCCTAAAGTTTTCGGGCGCGGTATCTAGATCCATCTTGTTAGCGACCACGATTGTCGGCTTCGAGATCTCGCGAAGCGCCGTCACGAACTTACGGTCATCGGAGGGCGTCCAGTTCTCGAATTCTTTTTTATCTAGCCCCGTGACCTCGAGAGTCTTCTTGATATCCTGTACGGTCACCTTTACTCCCCTGAAAACTTCCTCCATTGCGGCTGGGAGGTCTAAGCCCTTTTTCAGCCCTCTGATGATCTTCTCCTCGGAGCGCTCTAGCAGTTTGATGAACCACATTACCAACTCCTCCTCGATGTCGTAGTAGTCGGCGAGAGGATCCCCTGTCCCGGGTTCAGTTAACCTTCCCTCCTCATCAACGCTTCCACTCGCATCAACAACATGGAGAAGTGCATCCGACTGGGATGCGACGGAAAGGAACTGGTTTCCGAGACCCTTGCCCGCCCAAGCGCCCTTAATTAATCCGGGCAGATCTATGAGCTCTATCGGAATGTGCCTCCACCCATCGATGCACTTAGAGTTCCTAGGATTATCTTGGACATTAAACTCCCTGCAGACGCATACTGTTACGACATGGGCCGCCCCATAATTGGGCTCTTTCGTCGTGAAGGGATAGGTTGATACCTCCGCAGTCCCGAGGGTCGCGGCGTTGAAAAATGTCGTCTTCCCGGTATTCGTCTTGCCTATGAGGCCTATTCTCACCAAAGCCAAGCTTAAGGGCTCACCTCAAAGATAAAGGGAGAGGCTTATAGAAAACTTTATTCCCACCTGGTTTTAAGAGTCCGGCCCTCATTTAAAGCAGGGCTACGAATAGGAGTATTGCTAGGAGTAGCGTATTCAGGGCTATTAGGGCCGTGAGCTTTATCCGCGAGAGTAGTGACCCCCGCTCCATCCTTTGATTAGACTACATCTTATGCATGGTTTAATCCTTGTGATTCTAGAGCGGTGGCATCCATATTCTGGACTGTATTCTAGTAATTCTAAAAAATTGTCTATTCGCCTACATCATTCTTGAACATGTTCCTGCCTACTCTCATCGCCTTGAGCAGGCTCCTCTAGGGGGAACTCAAGAACCGATTTTAGGAGGTTTTGCTGATCTACCTCGACCTTCGTCCGCCAGCCCACCACGAGCACGTCGTCATCGGTTTTCTCGAGATAGCCTCGCCGAATCGCTCTCTCAATATATGTCTCGGCCTTCCATCTTGGCAGCTTTGCCTCTAGGACCTCTAGCACATCTCTTAGAGGCGCCTTGCCACCCCTGCTAGCTAGTATTGATAGGGCTACGGCGAGGGCCGCGACCTCATCTATGCTCCATCCAGCAGCCACAAGATCCGATAAGGTTTGTTGATGGGATAATACGATGTAGAACTTAGCCTTATCAAGGTCTTCACCCTCCTCGAGGACCGTCTTCACCTCGAGCCCCATCCTCTTGAGATAGGAGTTCAGGGCATCGATGACCTTCATGTAATTTTTGCCGAGCTTCTGCTTCAGCTCCCATCCCTTGACGCCAGGCTTGCGGTGGCTCCGGAAGAGAAGCATCGCGGCCGCGGTTGCCAGCTTCCTCGAGAAGCCCTCATCGCTGCTCATGGTCGCATCAACTCCTCAGGGTTATTACGAGGGAAGCTGGCCGCTTTCTCTCCGACTTCTCCCTCCTGGGTATCAGCTTTATCTCATTCTTCAAGGGATTCCTCTTGACGTCGACATAGCCGTTCGTTATCAGGAAGCTTAGGAGGTATGCCCGCTCGAATGTCTCCTCGAAGCGCCTATCCTGCACGAACTCCCAGTAATCTAGCTCGCCCTCGAGCTCATATCTCTCGACTAACTCTCTGTGAAGCTGCTCGAGCTTCTCAGCCAATCCTTCCTCGAGATCCAAGCTTCCTTTCACATGCTCGACCTCTCTCTGGGAGACTTTCCAGCCTAGGCTTCTCACACTAGCCCTCGGCGGCAGGCTGAGGAAATGCTCAACCCCCCGCCTGATCCTGTGAATTGTTATCTGTTCTAGGGAGATTATAGGCTTCCAAGACTTTAGGAATGCCCTGACTATGGACTTATTGTCGAGCGCGATGAGCCGCGTTTGGATCATTTGAGCATCTATGAAGAGGGATTGAGCCCGCTCTCTAAGCCACTTGTGCTGAAGAGCGATTAAGGTAGCTATCTTATACATCGTCTCGGCATCTAGGATGTAGTGATCGAGGCCGCCGCCCTCCTCGAGGAGCTTTCTGAGCCTCTCCAAGAGCGTTCTCACGTTGACCGTGAAAGGGTCCAGCCCCCTCTTCTCGATGTTCTCGCAGATTTTTATTATCCTCTCAAGCTCCTCTCTCGATACCTTAAATGATTTCGAGGACATTACTCCGGCCTCCCGATTACAGATTTACCACCAATATTCTGCACTAGGATAACGTTTACGCCCTCCTTCACGGGGATCTTTCCGGGAGTAATTATTATGTACTGGGATCTCGGCTCTTGCTCGGCCACATTCATCAGGAGCTTTATCATCCTCTCGCGGTTTAGGGGGTCTAGGTGGACGTCAAACTCGTCAACCGCTCTGAAAGGTGACTTGATGTATCTCTGGAGGGCTAGAAGGAACGCGAGCGTCCCAACAATTCTCTCTCCACCACTATGCGTTTGAGCGTCAAGTAGAACCGGCTCGGCGCCCCGGAACCCGACATGAAGCTCTATGCTGGCCTTCTCGGGGTCCTCCAAGTTTCTCAACACTATCCTGCCGGCGCCATCGACTATCGAGAGAATAGAATAGAACTTGGGCTCCACTTCCTTCACCAGCTCTCTCAGGAATTTTCTCCAGAGTTCCTTCCTGTACTCAAGCTCTTCCATCGCCTTTTTCAGGTTCTCCTCGAGCTCCGCGGACTTCTGCTCGGTCTCCCTATACTTCGCATCGGCAACGAGATACATGTCTTCAGCCTCTTCAAACACTTCCCCAAGAGATGCTATCTGGAGCCCAATAGATCGCACATCTTCGAGTATCTCCGAAGGTTTTCTTGAGGTCTTAACCCTCTCACCAAGGGCTGAAGCATTCCTGATCTTTTCCATGAGGTCTTTCTCGATCCTATTGAGTTCGTAGCCGAGCCTTTTCTGTTCCGATCTATTCTCCTGAAGTCTGTACTTCGCAACTTCAGCGAGTCCCTTCTCATCTAGGAGAATATCCAAGTCCTTCTCGAAGCCTTCTAGGTTCACGAGCTCGCCGCGCTTGACCGCATCTATCAGGCTCAGGAGCTTCCGTCTAACACTCTCCACCTCGCCCTCATGATACTCTATCTCCCCTAGGAGCTTTCTTTCCTCGAGCATGAGCGCCTCGATCCTCTCCCTGAGCTTATTCGCTGATAACTCGGCCTCCGAGACAAGTGCCCAAGCATGCTCGAGCTCGAGCCTCCTCCTCTCCTCCTCGAGCCTTCTCTTCATCACGAGCTTCTCATACTGCTCCTTCCAGTAATCTACCGCGGCCTTGGCCTCCTCTAGCGCTCTTTTCAAGCTCTTCTCCTGCGCTTGTATATCCCTAAGCTTCACCTCCGCTTCAATTATCCTCTGCCTGAACTGTGATGCGCCAACTGCATCCTCAATCATCCTTAGCTTCTCGACGCTATTCTTCGAAGCGAACTCCTCGATCATGTTCTGATGCATTATTATCAGCATGTTGTTCGGGTTGATCCCTAGCCTTCTCAAGAGATGATCCACCTCTGCCTTTGTTTTGAGCCTATTATTGACGTAATGCCAGTATTCGCCGGTCCTCTTCAAGTATCGCGTTATCACGAGCTGGTCTGATTGCAACCAGGAGATCGGCTTCTTCCCATCGGCCTCAGCATTGTCGAAGATTACCGTTAGCCTCGCGGCCTTTTCACCTCTCCTTATCAGGTCGCTGAGCTTTCCAGCCCTATCCGTATACGTTTGGCCGAGGGCCACGGCTATCCCGAGAAGGATCGAGGACTTTCCAGCACCATTAGGGCCAGTAATTACATTGAGCCCTGGGGAGAGAGTGATTCTAGAATACTCATGGCTCATAAAATTCTCCAAGATGACTTCGCGAATATGAGTGCCGGTGGGTTTGGAAATTTCTTCCAGCGCGCCGGCGGATTTCTCGTCTGATGCCATCTTCTCTAAGGCGTCTGAGACATCCCCGTATTAAGGGATATGCTCATAGATGCATAGGGGCATTATCGCGAAAATCTCCCCGGATTATCTGGGCGGCCAGATTTATCGGGATAAAAGCTATTTTAAGATGCTCTGCAGAATCCTTCAACGGGAGAAATAATTCATAAATGGATGGTGGATGCTTGTGGAGATTGACGTCAAGACGACGCTCGAGAAGTTTAGGAGGTTCATGATACTGAATACCTGCTATTCCTTCATTCCGAAGGGTTATTTCAAAGATCCATCCATCTTCCCGGAGAGAGAGCCCCCTGGGAGAATACATGTGGAGGCGCTCTCGAAGCTTAGCCTAGAAGTGATTAGGGAGATAAGGTTCGTTAAGGCTTACGAGGTTCTTGGAATCATATATAATTCCAAGAGCGGGAATACCAACCTAATCTGGAGACAAGTCAAGGGAACTATTGGAAGGGCTTCGGGTAAAGCCTCCCCAAATTCCATTGTGAACCTGATAGAAGCTGAAGTTCTCCCAAAATCTTATGTGAAGAAATTCCTCAAGGAGCTTGAGACTCGGCCTGGATCAGAGGAGACGTAGCTTTGTAAGACATCGCTTACAAGGCATGTTCATTTTGTAATCTGTATCAATTATCGAATTGCTGAATGCCATTACGCATCTTCTATCGCTGCAATGGGTTAGCCCATGGAGGTGGCCTACCTCATGCACGACTTCCTTTAACACTCTCTCCTTGAAGAGTTCGCGGTCGGATTGTTGGCCATAGAATTCGGGGAAGAGCCTGTGGACGGATATTATTGCCACACCCCTCCAAGCAAGCCCGAAGACAAAATTCAGTCCCGCTGCATAAAGATCCTTATCCGTTATCAGAAGTATATACTCATTCTCGCCGAGTATTCCGCGATAGTATTGGACTATCTTCCATGCATCATATTGGCCCCTATCAGGGTTAAGAAAATCTTCCCCAATCAGATCCTCGGCGAGCTGTATCTCAACCTCTCCGTCATAAACTTCTTCCAGTATTTTGGCAACCGCTTCAAGCACCTCGTCATCCATGATGTCTGAAATTACTTTTATTCTCACTTTAATCCCTCCTAGGTCTTCTCCTCAGCTTATGGCCGCATCGCGGGCATGGGTTACCCGGCTTATCATATCCAACCCATCCGCAAGCCCCGCAATAAACCTCCCAAGTTATGACCTCCCTTATACCTTGATGGAGTATGGGCTTAACTTTTAGCCCCAACTTGGAGGCCAAGTTCTGGATCGAGTAATCGGAGGTGAGGATGCACGTGTCCCAGCCTAGCTTCGATGCCTGCAATGCGAGTGCGAGAACGCTGATATCGGCTTCAGAGAGCTCGATCTCGCCAAGCTTACGTGCTGCTTCTCGAGCCTTCTCCACATACACCGGCTCAGGCTCCATCACTTTTATTGATCCGCCTTCTTGGGCGGCGAGAACCCTATATCTTGCCTCGCGATCCCTAGCCTCCTCTAACACCTTGCTCGATGTCACAGCAACCGCGTCTTCCACTTGTGTGAAGCCCAAGATCAGGGCTGCCGCATCCAATACGATAATTCTCTTAGCTGAGCTTCTTTCTAATTCGTCTCGCAAGTCCTCCACCCGGCCTCAGCCTGAGGAAGGCGACGCGCCTACTCGACATGCTCACTGTAATCACTATCGATTTTTTGTCAAATTTCTTCAGACGGTAGCCATCTATCAGGATCGAGAAGCCGTAGTCGCCGCCTGCCACCACCTCTATCCCACGCTCAAGAGAAAGTACTATGGGCTTGAGACCCGTGATTGGGCAGATTGGAGTAAGGATCGCAGCTCCCAGAGCATCATCAACTATCGGGCCTCCGGCTGAGAAGCTGTAAGCCGTCGAGCCTATCGGAGTCGCGATTATTAAGCCATCCGCCAACCCCTCAGCAAGTTTCTCGTCATCTACCCTTACCTCGAAGCTCAGCGTCTTTCCCAAGACTTGAGATGCGATATATGCCTCATTGAGCGCATCACCGATCTTCTCGCCATCTACAGCTATTGAGAGAAGCATTTCGTGCTCCACCAGATAGTTTCCTGCGAAAATTCTTCTCATAGCTTCCTCGAGCTCTTCCGCCTCAACCTCGGTGAGGTAGCCGCCTCTCCCAAAGTTTACGCCGAGAATCGGGGTCTCGGAGCCCGGTAATGCTCCAACGGTCTTCAGTATCGTGCCATCACCTCCCAGGGTGATTACCAGTGAAGCCTTCTCGGGAAGGGGCTCACTGGCAAGCTTCGAGGCGCTGTAGATCTCGGCGGCCACACCTCTGCCCTCCAAAATCTGCTTAGCCTTCTCTGCCGCCTCTCGCGCCCTCGGATTCCGCTCAGTATAGACTAGCGCGTAGAACTCGCCCATCCGATCTCATCTCTTTAATGGGGCGGTTAATTTAGGTTCTCTCCGGCGAGCACCTTTAATTAGGTGTTGGACTCCAGCATTTGAGCCATGAGTGGTAAGGATGAGATAGCCTCGATAATCAAGGGTTATTCTAAGGATGATCTCAGGATCGGGGTTCTCGGAAGCCATTCAGCCCTCGAGATATGCAGGGGCGCAAAGGATGAAGGCTTCAAGACAATCGTCGTCTGCGAGAGGGGGAGGGAGAAGACTTACACCAAATACTATAGGGCTAGGATGATGTTTGGCCGCGAGGTCGGCGTCGTCAACGAGGTAATTGTTCTCGACAAGTTCAGGGAGATTCTCCGCGACGAGGTGCAGGAGGAGCTTAAGTCCAGGAACACAATATTCATTCCCCATAGATCTCTCTGCGTCTACGTGGGTTACCGGGCTCTGGAGAAGGAGTTCAGGGTGCCCATGTTCGGGAACAGGTTCCTCCTGAAGATCGAGGAGCGGGATGTGGAGCGCAACCAGTATTATTTGATGGAGAGAGCCGGGATCCCTCATCCGAGAGTCTTCAAGGATCCATCAAAGATCGATAGGCTCGTGCTTGTTAAAGCTCCGGAGGCGGCGAGGGGGTTTGAGAGAGCATTCTTCTTGGCCTCTTCGCCCAAGGAGTTTGAGGAGAAAGCTGAGGATCTTATCCGGAGGGGCGTCCTGACCAGGGAGGGGCTTGAAAGAGCTGTGATCGAAGAGTTTATCGTCGGCGCACCATTCAACTTCAACTTCTTCTACTCCCCGCTCACTGGAGAGGTCGAGCTCCTCGGCGTGGATACGCGGAGGCAGACGAACCTTGAGGGTATCATGAGGATACCCGCGCCATATCAGGCTGAGGCCCTCAGGCACCTAGAGCTCAAGACCATCGAGGTCGGCCACATAGCCTGCACTGTTAGGGAGTCTCTCCTCGAGAGGGCGTTCGAGCTGGCTGAGAAGCTCTTGGAGACTGCGAGAGATGAGTATCCTCCGGGGATCATAGGCCCCTTCGCGCTCCAGAGCATGATTGTTCCTGGCCCGCCGCATGAGGACATAGTGGTCTATGATCTGAGCGTCAGGGTCCCCGGATCGCCTGGAACAAAGTTCACGCCATACTCCGAGAACTTGTGGAACTTCCCGATGAGTGTTGGGAGGAGGATCGCGGTCGAGATCAGGGAATCCTTAAAGCAGGATAGGCTCCTCGATCTCGTAACATGATATCTAGGGAGGAGCTGCTGAGAATCCTCTTCGAATACAGGGAACAGGATATCAGGATCGCGACAATCTGCTCCCATTCATCTCTCCAGATATTTCATGGCGCGAGGCTGGAGGGCTTCGGCACCATAGGAATAGCTTTGAGGAGGAATAGACCGTATTACGAGAGCTTCTTGAGGGCAAGCCCCGAGACTATGCTGGAGGTCGAGAGCTACAGGGATATCCTGAGAAAGGAGTTTCAGGAGAAGCTCCTCTCCGAGAACGCTCTGATAATACCCCATGGCTCCTTCGTCGAGTACGTTGGAGCCGAGAACATTCTCGAGAGGCTTAGGGTCCCGATGCTCGGGAATAGGCTCACCCTCTACTGGGAAGGCGATAGGGAGAGGCAGAGGAGGTGGCTCAGGGAGGCCGGGGTTAGGGCTCCAAGGCGATACGCGTCGCCGGATGAGATATGTTGTCCGGTCATGGTCAAGCTTCACGGTGCAAAGGGCGGAAGAGGATACTTCAGGGCATCAAGCCCGAGCGAGTTCAGGAAGAAGCTCGAGGAGCTTAAGATGAGGGGCTACATGAGCGGCGAGAGCAGCTATATCATAGAGGAGTTCATCCCGGGAGTCAGGTTTTATCCCCACTTCTTCCTCTCGCCTCTCGAGAAGCCGAATCTTCCGGGGCTTGAGCACGGCAGGCTAGAGCTCCTCGGAATGGATCGGAGGCTTGAGATCATAGACGAGGTTTATCGAGGGCTCCCAGAAGTCATCGAGGACTACCTAGATTACACCGTGGCCGGAAACACACCGGTTATCGTCAGGGAGAAGTTTATCGTGGATTTGCTGGAGGCAGCCGTAAAGATCGCATCTGCGGCGTGGAGGCTCTTCAGCCCGGGTCTGATAGGCCCCTTCTGCCTCGAGACGATATATCATCCAAAGTATGGGTTCACTGTTTTTGAGGTCTCGGCTAGAATAGTTGCTGGAACAAACCTGTACCCGATGGGCTCGCCCTACTCCTCATACTATTACGATGAGCCGATGTCGATGGGCAGGAGAATAGCGAGAGAGGTAAGGAACGCCATCAAGCTCGGTAGATTAAGCGAGCTCATATACTAAGCCCTCTCCGAGACGCTTGCCTTATAATCCCCTTTCTTCCATTCTCACGAGGAGCTTCTCTACCTCTAGGCCTGCCATCGGCTCGCCGATATCCCTACATATCTCCGCAAGGGCTTCGGGTTCATCGTAGTGTTTTACAGCCTCGACTATTGCTCTGGCCATCTTCTTCGGGTTGGAGCCCTTAAAGATCCCGCTCCCGACGAAGACTCCATCCATGCCCATGTGCATCATGAGGGCCGCGTCGGCCGGCGTTGCCACGCCTCCCGCCGCGAAATTTACGACAGGCACCCTCTGGAGCCTTTTAATCTCTAGAAGGATCCCGTATATCCCCTCGACTATCTCCTTAAATGTGTATTCCTCGTAGATGGGCTCATTTTTGAGAGCTTCTCTTGGTAGGCCGCATTTTTCCTTGACTTCCATGCTGAGCTTGAGGTAGGGCTTGGAGAACTCCTCGGCGATCCTGTATATCTCGTCGTCGGCCAAGTGTTTGAGAAGCCGGATATTGTGATTCACGAGCCTAACGTGTTTGACGGCCTCGACGATGTTCCCCGTTCCGGCCTCTCCCTTCGTCTGCGGCGCCTTCCCACAGTCTCCTCACAGCTTCCCCCAAGTCCCTGGCGCCGCAGACGAATGGAGTCTTAAGCTTCCTCTTATCTACGTGAAAATAGGTGTCGGCCGGCGTCAACACCTCGCTCTCATCAATCATATCTACTCCGAGGGCTTCCAAGACGAGCGCCTCGCCGTAGTGGCCTATCCTAACCTTAGCCATGACCGGTATCGTAACCGCATCCATTATCTCCTGGATCTTCTTCGGGTCCGCCATCCTCGCAACACCGCCTGCCTTTCTTATGTCGGCTGGAACCTTCTCGAGGGCCATTACCGCGATTGCTCCAGCTTCCTCAGCTATCACCGCTTGCTCGGCGCTGGTGACATCCATGATTACCCCGCCCTTAACTATCTTGGCAAAGCCCCGCCTGAGCTTCTCAGACCCTTTTTGCCCGATGATCCGGAGAATCTCCATTTTTCTACCTCCAGCTTCTATGATGGGGAGGCCGCTATTGTATAAGGTTTTACGCAAGCAGAGTTAAACCATAGATGGTTGAGCTCTGGAAAGCTGGCAGCCCTCTTCAGCGGCGGAAAGGACTCGGTCTTAGCAATACAGCTCGCGGAGGCCATGGGTTACCGGGTCGAGTACCTAATCACGGTTCTGCCGGCTTCCGATGAGTCCTACTACTTCCATTATCCCAATATCTGGGTCACTGGTTTGCAGGCGAAGGCCATGGAGAGGAGGCAGATTATGTTAGCCGCGAGATCCTCGTCTAGGGAGGATGAGCTGCGAGCCCTTCGAGATGCGGCCGAGCTTATTCGCGACGAGATAGATGGCCTGCTTTCAGGAGTTAATAGAAGCAGATCCCAGCATGATTCCTTCCAGCAATTATGTGATGAGATTGGGCTAGAGTTCATCGCGCCCCTCTGGATGCGCGACCCCGAGGAGCTTCTCAATAAGATCGTCTCGACCGGAATAGTCGCCATGATCGTGGGGGTTGCGGCAATGGGGCTCGGAAAAGAGCTCCTAGGAAGAGTCATAGATCATGAACTGATCAATCTGCTTCACGCGCTCTCGGAGAAATATGGCGTGAGCCTCCTCGGTGAGGGCGGCGAGTTCGAGACCCTCGTGTTGGACTCGCCGCTCTTTAGGAAAAAGATCGGGATTCTGGACTATGAGGTTGGATGGAGCGGGTATAGCGGCTTCCTGATGGTTAAGAGGGCGAGGCTCATCGAGAAGTAGGCTGGCTAAATTTCGAGCGATTAGCGGTCAGCCGGCCTTCACATTAACTATCATGTATCTTCCTATGATCTTCCAGTACTCGACCGTGGCACCGGGCTCGAGCTTCTCGCGAAGCTTCTCGTCTTGGGGAATGGGGATCTCGACGATCTCATAGGTCTCGTTATCCATCACGCTGACCATATCTCCCATGGAGACTACTTGGCCGGTTCTCTTCTCGATTATCGGGACCTCGACCTTGTTATCCGCCGGCCCCACAAGCGTCCGCTTAACATTATCGAATATCCCTATCGCCACGACCCTAACCTTCGCCGACCCATGTTTCCCCGGCTTACTCTTCTCAAGCTCCACGATCCTGCAGGGCTCGCCATCGATCACAATATTATGGCCGACCTTGAGGGAGCCGAGCTCGGCAGGCTTACTCATGCTCTCGGAAAACCCGGATAACCCGCATATATAAGGGTGTTCTCCGCGAAAGGCCAATCGCGCGATCTCATCCAACGCCATTAAAAACCTTTAAGATCCCGCTATTCACCCGTGACGTGGGCTTGAGCTCTATGATCAGCTTGAGGTTCTCGGATATCAACGGCGTGCTCAAGGAGGTATTGATCTCTGAGCGGGAGTTCGAGAGAGCCGCGTCGAGGGGCGTCTGGTTCGACGGCTCATCGATAGAGGGCTTCGCGAGGAGATTTGAAAGCGATATGATGCTCGTGGCCGATACGAGCACACATTATACCGTGAATGGGGTGAAGACTTACTTCTGCGACGTCTATAGGAATGGAGTACCATTTGAGGGCGATCCGAGGACGGTGTTAAAGACCCTATTGAAGAAAATCGAGTCTAAGGATGGTTTCACGTTCATCACTGCTGGTGAGCTGGAGTTCTATATTCTCAGAGGACATGAGCCTATTGATAGCGGGAGCTACTTCGATGTCTCCCCGAGGGATAAGGCCAATTCCATCAAGATCGAGATAGCTGAAAAGCTCTCTAAGGCCGGCATCGAGTGGAGCATAAGCCATCATGAAGTGGGGCCTGGCCAGAATGAGGTCGACATACTCCACGATAATGGATTGAGAATAGCAGACAAGACCCTTCTAACAAAGAATATAATCAAGTTGGTCTGCGAGTCAGTGGATTTGAAGGCATCATTTATGCCTAAGCCATTTTATGGTAAGCCTGGAAACGGCTTCCACATACATATGAGCCTCTGGTCTGGGGAAGAAAACCTCTTCCATGATGAGCAGAACTCCTATGGCCTCTCGAATATGGCAAGAAACTTCATAGCCGGAATATTCGAGCATGTTAATGGAATCACTGCTGTTGCGAATCCGACCGTAAACTCCTATAAGAGGCTGGGCGAGTTCGAGGCTCCAAAATATGTTTATTGGGGGATGAAGAATAGGGATGCTCTGATAAGAATCCCAGAATTTCATGACAAGTTTGGAGCGAGAATAGAGTATAGGGCTCCAGATCCATCATCAAACCCGTATCTGCTATTCACGGTATTGCTGGTAGCCGGGATTGATGGAATTAAGAGGAACTTGGAGCCGCCTAAGCCGATTGAAAAAGACATCTACGAGTATGGCTTGTATAAGGATCTACCAACCCTGCCACAGACTCTGGAGAAGGCTTTAGATTCTTTAGAGGAAGATAGGTTGCTCAGGGAGGCGCTGGGACTGGCTGGTGAGAACTTCGTCAAGCTGAAGAGGCAGGAATGGGATGAATATGCTACTAGGAGGATAACAGATTGGGAGCATGAGAAATATTTTGATGTATAATTGGTTAAGTAATGATCACTAGCTAATATCGATGCAGAAGAGCTTGGTCAGAGATATGTTCTCGCGAACCTCCTAGAAACACTAGATTTCTCATAAATCCTCACGATGAACTAGATGAGGCGCTTTCAGCCGTAGTGACTTTTCATACCGTCTAGCTCTCTAGAGTAGCTTAGAGTTCTAGGTTGCTGGCATCTATGTAGGCTAAGGGTGGTCCGCCCTTAGTACCGGGCGTGACATAGACTTTGTCGGGAAACTGTATTGCTAAGCTGTTGAATGCGTCATGAATCGTATTTAGATCTGCAATTGAACCGGCCTCAATTAGCGATATAATTGTCATGCACTCGAGCTTCAGAAGATCAACATTCTCCCCGAAGTATCTGCTCATGAGACTGTATGTCTCAAGAAGCGCCCTTGATGCCTCATATCTGTCGGCAGGCCTATACACCTTCTCAAAGGGCTTCAGGAAGTCTCCGAAGAAGTAGTGCTCGATCTTATCCGATGGCATGGATGCGAGTTTAAGAATTCTCCCAGGATCGTAGATCGTCTGCTTATTTACTTCATATTTCCCTCTACCACTTCGCTTGAGAATGCCGCAGTCTACGAGCCATTCAAATCTCGGTGGTGCTATATGCCTGTACTTCGCATACTGGCTACTCTTAATCCACTCAATCTTATCCTTGATCATGAGCCTGCGCTCCCTAAACCTCTCAGCTTCTTGAACCTCCTTCATCCTGCTTCTCGGCATAACGCGCTTTAGCGCTTGCGGATAGGCTTCCTCCATCGCGTATATCATCGCTTCCTGTCGCCTAAACTTCTCCCTCTTTATCGCCCAGCTAGCTATCAGCTGGATGAATGGGTGATCTCTCACGAAGATGTTCCAGAGGAAGAAGAGCTTCTCGGCGTCGTTCAGCATTAGGAGGTCTATCAGCCTCAGCGACCTATCTCCCTCGACGAGCCTCCTGAACCTTGAGGCGCTTCTCGAGCACAGGTAGAGCTTCCCGAAGACCCCAAGCCTCTGGCTCCGCCTCTCTATCAGATCGAGCTCCGCCGCCAAGGTCACGTAGTTTCGAGCATTCACGGGGCTTGTGATGAGGCCGATTGGGCGCCCCGATAGAAAGTCCCTATCGCCGACGCCCCTAACGATCTCGTGGAGAACAGATGCGAGGAAGTCGAACGTCTTCGGGGCCTCATCCTCCAGCAGGCACGGTATTATCCTGAGGTACCCGAGCCTGCAAATGTCTCCATGAGCCTCCAATATCATTCCTCCACCACCTCCCTCACTACGGTCAGCGGTCTCGCATTCTCCCAGTCGATGCGTATTGGGCTCGGCTTGAAGCCCCCCTTATGAAGCTCCAGTATCACCTCTTTGCTGACACCATCATCCTCTCCCAGATACCAGAGATACTTGTTTGATTTTGGGATAAAGTCGGAGATTATTCCAGCGACCTTGAATCCTATCTCCTCAGCTATCGGCGCTGTTACCCTAGCCATGTCAATAATCCTTCCCTTTAGCCTAACCCTTCCAAGTACTATTATCGCGGCTCTATCCCATCTAAGCACCCTGAATATCTCTTTAAGAACCTCCCTCATGAACTGCTTGAACCTATCAACCGATTCCGTGTGAAATAGCTTCCTCGCGACGTCCTCGTACTCATATCCTAGGAACCAGAGCCTCAGCCAATTATCCCAAGCATAGGTCTGCATATTGAAGTACGGCGGCGATGTTACGACCAAATCAATGGATTCATCTTCTATTGGAAGTTTTCTAGCATCGTGCATGTATGCCTGGCCTCTTACCGTCGGTATTCCATCCCTGAAAATCCTCAGCGCCTTCACCCTCAAGCACCTCAAAACATTCCTCCGCGGCTTCGAGAAACCATTCATCCTAGCATACCTCTTGACATACCCCGGAGCCATCGAAAACGAGTGCGAGCATTTCAGGCTTAGATGAATCCTCGTAGGGCCATGAAGTATCCCGAGCATAAGAGCCCTCAGAAAGATCGCCAAATCCTCGTCCTCAGTCTCCTCAATGAGATCCCTAACAGCAAGTATCTGCTTGAGAGTATAATTGCTGAAGAAGGCTTTAACGTCATCACTCACTCCCGATATATCGTAGCCCCCCGGGTCAAGCCTCCTCTCAGCCCACCCAATCCACTCCAGAACATTCCTGAGAGAGGTGGGCCTAACCTTAGCCCTCGTCAAGACATAAGCCTCGGGCGATAAATCATTCCCCACACCCACCCTACCGTTAAGGCACGCCTCGAGCGGGGCCGTACCCTTACCACTAAACGGGTCAAGAACCACATCACCAATCCTAGAATACTTCACCACGAAGTAGTAGGCGAGGGCTGGGGGGAAGCTACCCGTCCTAGAGCAGATCCTATGAAGAGCAATACCCCAACCATCCCTCGCACACTTCCACGAATCCTCAAGTTCATAGCTTAGAAGATATTCCGACTGCAAGGCGGCGGCGCTCTCGAATCAATAGCTTTATTCATTCGTCTCAGAATGGCCAGAAAATAATTCATGAAAAACGCCTATGTATGTTACCGGATATTCCATTTGCGGAAAATACTCAGAAAAACATTCCTAACTGCGGATAAGATCCATGTATATTCTCCAGGATTACCTGGCGAATGACGGCGGGATAATTCTCTTCACAGAAACATTTTCGTGCATCACCTCAGCTGAATCAGTAATGGTGCCTCCAGATACCCTTCCCAATCTATGTTTTAATAGGAGCGTATATGATTATGAGCTCTGGGAAAGCCCGGTCGTCTAGCGGCCAAACCCGGCTGGTCAGATCGACAGGGGCCTTGGATTCCAGGCTCTGGATCCATTTTCATGAGGGGACACCTCGCGCCCAATACCTGGAGACGCCGGTTCGAATCCGGCCCGGGCTATAACCTCCCCTCTTTCAATATTCCCCCTATCGTATGTGCGAAGTAGATTGGGGAAAGAAAGGTGGGGTTGGGCTGGTTGGGCGTCGTTTCTAGTAGTCCGTGTCCTCTGAGATATTCTTCGAGCTGCCGTTGTTTTCTCTAGATTGTGAATCCCACGAGCTGATAGAACCTCAGCAGATGTGACACCCTGATATAGAGATAGTAGACGTTCCTCTTCCTCATGTATGTCTTCCCCCTCTCCTTGTTAAAGATGGAGGTTCCTTTCTTTCCTTGTAGATGTGGGCCCGTCGCCTCCGATCCCCCAGACCATGTAAGAGTTTCTGGATGTATTTGAGGAGGCGTCTATCCGAGTTGTAGCATATAATGTCTCCATCGCCTCTATCTGCATATTCCTCGCTGTCGAAGAATCCTCTCAGGAAGCTCCTCGCACAATCCTCGGAATGCTCCACGAACCGTCTTATCCCATCTATATCGATGGGCTTTCTTAATAGGTCGTAGAGGGCTTTCGACCGAACCCGCACCACAAACAATTCCCCCCTCACTGCTGGCCTCGGCGGACTCCTGCCGAGAACTTTCCCAAGCATCTCGCGAATTCCTCTATGAGCTCCCTGTCCTTGGCCCTTGCGTCGATCACATACTGGCCGCTTCTTATGCTGATTTTACAGGCTGACCCATCCCCTGCTACAACGCCTATGATGTAAGCGAGCTCGGGAGACGGCTTTAAGAGGAATCCCTGGATGAGTTTGAGGAGTCGATTAGGCAGTCCGCGTGACACCCAAGTAAGAGAGCCGCAGATAACCGAGCCGCTGTAGCCTCATAGATAGATACGCCAGCTTCATGAAATAAGCGGCCATAAATCGATTTATGGCCGCCGAGGACTCAGGTTCAAACAAGCAATCTCATCGATGCGATAGGATGTCAGGCCGTATATGTGCGCCAGCTACTGGCAATATGAGGCAACTGCTTTATGCAAAAACGGTTATATCGGTGGGTCTGCATAAAAATTAGAGACTTGAAGGCATATTCCGTCAGCGTCGTCGGCCGAGTATAGTGCGTGGGCTACAGAAGATACGTCCTCGAGGTTGCCCAAGAGTTGGGTGTAGCCGGCTTCGTGAAGAACGAGGAGGATGGCTCAGTATCCATATTCGCCCAGGGTGAGGATGAGGCTCTAGAAATGTTCCTTGATAGGGTAAAAAATCCGCCGCCACCAGCTGTGATCAGAGAGGTGAAGATAGCTCCCTCGGCGCCTAAACGTGGATTAAAAGTATTCAAGATAAGATACGGCCGGCTCGCAGATGAGCTACAGGAGAGCCTCGGCACGATGCAAATGATATTCGTATCCTACTGGGATGAATTCAGGGACTTCAGGGGTGAATTCAAAGATTTCAGGAATGAGTTCAGAGATTTTAGGGATTTGTCGATTAAGCTGTCTCAAGAGACGCTGGAGGAGGTGAGGGAGTTGCGGCGGGACCTTCGAGCACTCCTCGACGAGAGGCTGGCTAGGCTGGAGAGGGATGTGGCTGAGATAAAGGCAAGGCTAGGGCTATCTCCCTAGCGGCAATGTCGAGCCGCGCCTTGATAAGAGCCCCAATCTGAATCCTAGTTGGGAAAGATGTCTGGATGGAGCTATAGCTAATGCCCATCCGAGACATATGCCTTATTGAATGACCTCACGTATCGACTAGGTCGGCGAGCCTAGAGCTGACGGGGCACGCATTCTTCACAAAATCCACAATATTGGCTGTACCGGTCCATCCAGAGGGTTCTTCGAATGCCTGTGGGGATTTAGGGTTCCTGGGAGATTTGTGAAGGAAATTGGGGCGAGGATCCTATCATCCAAATTCTCGCACAAGTGGTTTTGACGTTTCTTATATGGATCACTGATTATGGTCGCTTTTCTTGAGCTCTTAAAAGCGTTGAGATACCGCAATCCTCGGAATAGTTATGAAGATGATTATTGCCGCAAGCTCGAAGGCCGTGCACATCGCTATTATCGGGGTTATGAGGCCGAGGTCGTAGAGCACTGCCGGGATTATCGCGCCGGCGAGGCCCCCGAGGCCGATGCCAAATGAGTATATCCCGTAGGCGAGGCTTCTGCTCTCTGGGGGCGCTATATCCGCGACCACCGCCCTCATTATCGTCTCTGTGGCGCCCGCTGTTAGGCCCCAGAAGACCGCCGCGATATAGAGGCCTATTCTCCCAAGTATTAAGAATGCGGCCGGTGGTATAATTATCGCCGCGAGCGGCGCGATGACCTGCGCTCTGAGGCCGATCTTGTCGTAAAGCAACCCTATCGGGACGGCTACCGCGGCGTCCACCGCCATCGCGACCAGGTATAAGACCGGTATCTCGACATCCGCTATGAGCCCCCTATTCGCGAGGTCCTTAGCGTAGTATCCTATCACCTGCCAATAGATGAGGCCCATCATCAGCATGATTGAGCCGGCCAGAAATGCCCAGAATCTTCTCCCGAGCGGCCTTCTCGCGCCCTGCTCTCTTGCCACCACGGCCCTCGGCACGGGGTACATGATGACCGCGGCCGCCAGCATCGCGAGCGACAGGATCAATGGGATCCACATTATCCAGAATGCCATTCTGTATCCCTCCGGGCTTCCGCGCGCGGCTATCATCGCTGAGGCTAGAGCCGGCCCGGTCACAGCGCCAATCTGATCCACTAGCTCGTGGAGGCCGAAGCCCTTCCCGCGGCCCATCTTCTCCGTCACTTCCGCCAATATCACGTCTCTAGGTGGCCCCCTCAGCCCCTTGCCAAGCCTCTCGAGGAAGAATATTGCCAGCGCGAGCTCCCATCTTCCAGCGAGGGCTAGAAACGGAATGAGCGCATTCATCCCGTACCCAAGAATTATTGGGGACCAGAACATTTTCCCGGATGTGGATCTATGTGCGGCGATTCCTCCGACGAGCCTCATCACATTACTTAGGAGCTCGCCAACGTAGAGTATCCCCGCGGCTATAGCCGGCGCCGCCAGCACGTTTAGATATGCTCCCCCGATGGATCTAGCTCCTTCGTAAACGATGTCGGCGAATAGGGAGAGCAATGAGATCGCTATGAATGCGTTGAACAATTGCCTAGAAGAGAGCCCCAATCATCAATCACTCTCGGCAGAATCTCAGGATGTATTGCATTGCGAGATCTTCCGCCTTCTTGAGATCTTCTAGGCTTATTCCGGGCACGCCGCAGGTCATTAGATATATGCTTCTCGTTTCTAAGGTTACTTTGCTGTAGTCCGCGTCGCGGTACGGGTATATCGCTATCAGCCTTTTCGAGTCGGCGACCACTATCTCCCTCCCCTCGAGCCTTTTGGGCTTATCCATCCCGATCCCCAAGAACTCCTCGCCGCTCTTTGCAAATCTCATGACAAGCTCGTCTCCCTCAAGCTTGTCGGCGTCGAATGCTGCTAGGGCGATGCGGGATTCGGCCGAGGCCAAGTTATACGCGTCCACGAGGGTATTTATCGCCGGTAAGCTTTTTCCGCTAAGAATTCTCCTTATCAGCGCCTCGGAGGCAGGTCTAATCTTGGTCGGATCTATCCCGATTCTCCAGAAGAAGTCTCGGTAAGCTCTCATGATCGGATCCTCCTTGAGGGAGTCTAGGCTGAAGCACGACCTAACCCTCTGATACACCTCCACCGTAAACCGTTCAAGCTCCTCCGATCTCTCCCGAACTATTAGGCCATTAACCCTCTTCAGGAGGACATGCAGATCGGGGTACTTTGACCTAACTTCATCGCTTATGATTATCCTCATCTCGAGATGATTCTTTCTGAGCGCCTCATCAACTTTATTCCCCCATAAAGTTGATGATAAGACCGGTATTTTCTGATGCTATAGAGGAAAGATTTGATGGGGCCCGACAAGTCTGAAAATCCTCTTCCTTAGCTCTTCTGCTTGAAGTACCTTCGGAGGCTCGGTATCTTAGCCAGCGCCAACACCAGCGCCGAGCCGATAGCTGATTGCGCTATTAGCTCCCCCGGTAATACCCCGACGTATCCGGCCCACACCACATCCCACCAAGAGAAGCCCGGGAGAATCAGTATTGGGAGATAGGATCCGACGATCAGGGATATGATCAGCGAGGAGACTACGCTTGAGAAAACCACCCTAATCTTGCTCAATCTGTTATAGCAGATTCGGTAAACGGTGTATGACGCGATGAGGTTCGCGAGGCTCCCGAACGCGATATCGAGCGGGTTGGGCGGGTATCCGACCGGGAAGAAATTCGCGAAGAAACATCCCAAGAAGACGCCATATACGGCTGGAAGACCGAGGACCGCCGAGAGCATTATCAGCGCATCGGATACTCTCACCTGGAATGGGAGGAAGCTTATTGGAGCGAGCATGAATGTTAGGGTGAAATATAGAGCGGCCAATACCATCATTTCGGCGATCTGCTGAATCTTCCTCATGCTCTTTACGCCCGCTTAATGCTCCTTCAGCCCCAGGCTTCGGCCAAGAGCTTGTAGTCCCTCTCATCCAGTCTCCATCCAGCGGCTCCCGCATTCTCCTCTAAATGCTCCCTTCTGGTCGACTTGGGTATCGCGATTACGTGCTCATGCCAGATCACCCAGTTCAGGGCGACCTGTATTGGCGTCTTCGAATATCTCTCGGCGACCTCGCGCAGAGCTCTCATCCTTTTATCTAATCTCGATGAGAGCTCCCTGTGAATCCTTCCATGGCCGAGGGGGCTGTAGGCTATCACTGTTACGCCTGTCTCAGAGCAGTATGGCATCAGATCCCTCTCGATGCTTCTCTCGTAGAGGCTATACTCGACTTGGTTCGCGACGATGTCCGCGTGGGATAGATATGATCTCGCCTCCTCGACGAGGTCCGCGGTGAAATTACTAACGCCGATATACCTTATCTTACCCTCATCATGAAGTCTCTCCAAGGCCCTCATCGTCTCGCTTAATGGGATTGAGGGGTTTGGCCAATGGATTAGGTACAGGTCGATGTAGCTCGTCCGAAGCCTCCTCAAGCTCCTCTCGCAAGCCTTCAGAACGTCATCATATTTCAGGTTTGTATGCCATACCTTGCTCGTTATGAAGACCTCGTCTCTCCTAAACTCTTTAACCGCTTCTCCGACGAGCTCCTCGGCGTGGCCGCCGCCGTAAATCTCGGCGGTGTCGATGTGGTTCATCCCGAGCCTCACGGCGTATCTAATCGCCTCTATCGCCTGCTTGTCAGCCGAGTAGTCCGGCGTCATGTCGCCGCCGATCCTCCACGTCCCCAAGCCTATCGCGGCTATCTTCTCATCGGTCTTCCCGAGCCTGCGGTGCTCCAGCATCCCATGAATTTTGTAACTCATGCCTAATGAAGTTTTTCCAAGTATTCTCTCACACCCTCGAGGATGAATTGTACTGCTATCGCGGCTAAGAGCATCGCCATTATCTTCGAGACGACGATTGCACCAACCTCGCCCAGCGCCTCATGGATTGGGGCCGCGAACCTGAGAACGATCCAAGTTATGAGCGCTGCGAGTATTACCGCCGAGATCGCAACTATGATCCCGAAGGTTTTCAATATTATTATCGTCGTAGTTATCGCACCGGGCCCCACGAGAAGCGGGACGCCCAATGGAACCGCACCAGCGTGCTCAGGAACATAAGACCTAATCTGAGCCTCCGTCTTGAGGAGGAGCTCAAGCGCTAAGAAGAGCAGGAGGGCTCCTCCAGCGATCCTAAAGCTGTGAAGCTCTATGCCAAATATCCCCAGAACCCACTCGCCCAAGGTCGCGAATGCTATGAGCAGGCTGAAACCCGTGAGGACGGCCATGTTGAAAGTTTTCATTCTTGTATTCCTATCGAGGCCTCTGGTTAATCCAATAAACATCGGTATATTTCCCAGAGGATCCATGACTATCAGAAGCGAGATAAGTGACTTTAGAAGACCCATTATCAGGGTCTCGATCATAAAGAAAACTTGATGAAGCCTCTTTATAGGTTTGGGATGAACTGGCTGTTTTGCTTTAACCTCGGAGCTTACTCTACTAGTGATGCTGCTTTAAGCCTGTTTATGAGGTCTAGCAGTGGCTCCCTAACTTCCTCGATGCTCGTCTCGCTCAGGTTCGAGAACTCGGTTACGACCTCATCAAAGGTTTTCCCTTCACAAATGCTCCAGACATATGCCACGATTTCATCAACCCTGTAAGCTTCATTCGCTTCATTAACTAGTACAAGATTTCCTTCCTCGTCTTTGAATAGCTCGCCCCTACGCTTGAGCTTAACCTCCTCCATGACAGGTTGTATTCAAGCGGGTCCGATATAAGTATTTCAGAAAAGACCGCGTGGATTAAAATCCGGCGCTATCATCCTCTAGAATCAAAGAAAACTTATCGCTTGCTCTTCTTTTCCAGAAATTCTTTTGATAATCCGGCCGCCTTGACTCCAGAAATCTTTAGGAGCTGGTCTAACTTCAATCCTTCCTCACTTAGCTCCTTGATGAGCCCATATTCGAGATATCTTCCAGCGAAGCTTAGACCCGTTACCGGTTGGTATGGCGAGTAGAATTGGTCAACGAGCCCTTCTTTAGCGCTTTTCAGGTAGCTGGCAGCCAGCTCACTCATCTGCTCATCACATTCTTCAGCCCATCATTTATCTCGGACGCCGTGCCATGAATCCTCGCCCAAGATCAGCTTTTCCAAGAATTGGGCTAAGCCTTGGCTATAGAGCCCGAAATAGGGGTCCTCTTCAAACTCGGCATACTTCTCCGCCCCACCCCTCTTAATGGCCTGGCGGAACTGCCCTAGGCCAAAGGCCACGATGCCTCGGACATCTCGCTGGTTTATCCATTTTAGAGATGCGAGAGCCCCGATATCGAAAAAGAGGGCTGACTCATCAAGTATCGAGGCCGTCCACCTCAACTTCCACCCGGACCAAATATAGATCGCAAAGATGAGCTCTTGTGAGAAGCTTAGCTTTCTCAACGCCATGGAGTACACGTTCTCCAAGTTCTGTGACATGGTCATCCAAGCCTCGATAACATCATGAATTATATCATCGATCCCCCTTGAGAACATCCACAATTTTGGATCGAAGCCGATCCAATCCACGCCAGTAAATGACCTCCGAGATTAAGAGTTCCGGATATCTTGAGATGTAGCGTGTAAGCCATCCATGAAACATCTCCTCCGGAGATTTTCCTGAGTAATCTTTCCAGTAGATTATGAGGCCCCTCACGCTATCTATGAGCTTCACCGAGCTCATCTCCGCCTAAGAGTCTGATTACACGAACTTAATTATGTTCTAGCTCAATTAAAATGGTCTCCAGAGAACTTCTCCCCGCTCAAAAAGTCTCGGGAGTAGATTCACTTCTTCTATTATCGCGTCGGCGCCTCTTTTGATGAAGATCTCTAGGGCGTGGGGGTTCGTGAGAACCCCGGTAAAGACCGCGTCTAAACCGTTTCCCCTAGCATTCTCGACGAGTAACAGATCTTCAAGCGAATTTCCTACGTACATGACCTTCTCAGCGCCCAGCCGTTTAGAGCACTCGATTAATATTCTTGGATCCGGCTTCTCATATCTGCTTGGAAGATCCGCTGAGAAGACGCTCGCTTCCAAGGTGAAATATTCCAAGAGAGCGCCAAGAGACTTTTCCGTCTCCCATCTCCCTCTACCAGTAGCTATTGCAAGTCCCTTTGGGGCACTCTCCCTAACGGCTTCTAGCACATCCCCCTCGATCAGCAACTTCTCTCCATCAAGTAGCCCCCTCCATGAAATGTATCGCGGCTCCACGCCATACTTCTCTCTAACTCCCTCCTCTCCCAAGAAAACCTCCTCGTAGAGCATTGTCAATAGCCCAGACCTATAGCTGGATAGGGGGCCTAGAAGGGATCGCAGATCACGGATCTGAGTTATCCTGCCCAGCCTCTCGGCCTCAGCGTCAACAATTCCTTCAAACTCTTTTAATGACATGAAGCCACCATAAGCTTGGGAGACTTTCTCGGAAAGCCATTTCACGCCCACCTTGATGTAATCAGGTGAGCTCTCCTCCACCGAGCACCTTCTCAGGTAATCTTCAATATTGTTTATCCTAGGAATGCTGTTAGCGATCTTCTCGGGAGGCTTATCCGCTTTCAGGACTATTGCTTGGATGAGGAGGCTCGTCTTATCCCAGTCATTATTAAATCCGCCAAGGATCTCAAGCCCTGCCAGAAGATCATTTACATCTTCTCCGAGGGAGCCTCTAAGCCCATATAGCATCTCGAGAATTATGCAGGCCACCATCCTGTCGGCCACATAATAGGATCCCGTAGAGTCCACTAGCGTTCCATCGCAGTCGAAGATTACGGCCTCAACCTCTTGCAGCTTGTCAAAGCTCTTCCGATAAACAATTACGCCCTCTCCTAGAAGCTTGTAATTCATTTTTCACCCTCCCTTTCCTACTTGCTGGCCGCCGGAGCCGTTTTGATTGTCACGACTTCTTGATAAAGCTCTCCTAGGATCCTCTGGTAATCCGCCTCACCGTTCTCGACCTGATCCATAGCCGCCTCGAGCTTTCTTGTGAGCTCCTCGGAAACATAATTTCCAAATCTCTCCGTTAGATACTGATATATCATCATGCCCTTCCTAGTCGCTATGAGCCTTCCAGCCCTCTCGATCACATAGCCGCGCTCAAGAAGTGTCTCGATTATCTTGCTATAGGTACTGGGCCTTCCAATTCCCCGCTCCTTCATCAACGCAACTATATCCCCCTCTGTTAAGAGCCATGCCGATGGAACCTTTCTTACCTCCAGGCCGCTCACCTTGTACTCGCCCTCCTCAACCCTATCCACGATCTTAATCGTCGGGTAGAACTCGAGAAACCCCTTATCCGTGATGCTCACATCTCTGGGCAGCTCGACAACATTACCCAAAATCTCCACGGAGATTCTCTGAGCGATTATCTTTGCTGGCCTACACTGGCTCGCGACAAATCTTCTGAAGATCAGGTCATACATCCTATAATGGGTCTCGGTGAGCCTCGCCGCCGGCATCGCGATAAGCCCTATCCGGATATAGTATCGAAGCTTCTCGGCGTCAAGCGGCTTAACGGGTCTAATGCATTCATGAGCTCCTTCAACCCTATAAGCTCTGGCCACGAATAGGCTCGGATCAATCTTGTTTAGATACTCCTTGGCTATGTTTATCCCGACCTGCGAGACCGTCGTCGCATCAGTCCTGTGATATGTTATGAGACCTGCTTCAAACAAGTCCTGAGCCACCCTCATCGCATTTGCCACAGATAACCTCAGGTACGATGATGCATCCCTTAAGAGCGAGTCCGTGGTGTAGGGCGGCGGTGGGTTGACGTCAACCTCTTCTTCGCCAATAACCCTAACCATGGCCTTTAATCTCCCGGCCTCCCACTCTCTCAGGATCTCCTCGGCATTTTTCGGCTCGAGTAAATCGATATAGAAGTTCTCGCCGAGCCTAATTCTGATCAGAGCCTTCTTCCTCCTATATCCATTAGTTCTCTCAACGACCCATCCGAGCACCGGGGTCTGAACTCTTCCTGCTGAGAGCCACCTACTTCCGAAGCGTTCCCAGAGCTTTCTGCTAAGCTCAAATCCTATCCACCTGTCCTCAATCCGCCGGAGGAGCTGCGCCTCGACGAGGCTCACATTCACGCTCCTCTTGCTCTGAAGGGCTGAGAGAAGGGCTCTCCTCGTAACCTCATGGAACTCAAGCCTATAGACATTAGGGTTAAACGGTTTGATTAGGCACATGAGGTCATAAGCTATCTTCTCCCCCTCAGCATCCGGATCCGTCGCCACGTAGACCTCATTATACTGTTGGGAAAGCCTCCTAATGGCCTCAATTATCTCGATCTTATCAAACACGTTGTCTGATCCGCATGATGGACATGGTCTCCCATCTGCCCATTGCTCTCCACAGTTATAGCACCGCTTTATGATGCCATATACTGGAACGAATCTCTCATTTATTCTCTCGACGCCGTGGAGCCCTCTCTCGGAGCCCGTGATTAGATCCGTTATGTGACCCTGGGTGGCCGCTATGCCCACGATTACTCCGCCTATTACCGCCTCGTAGACCGTGAGTGGACCAATTCTTCTCCTGAAAGGTCTTCCGAAAAGGTAGGCGATCGTTCTGGCCTTCGTCGGGGATTCAACGAGCATCAGAGCGGCTCTAATGAGATCCTTTACTCGGAGCTCGATTTCCCCACGCTGGATCTCGTTGAGAAGCCCGCGCTCCTTATCAACTTGGTTGAAGATGAGTTCCACCTTCTTCAGATCGTAGGGCTCGAAGTCCAGCTCCTCTATCTGGGCTTTAAGCCTGGATACCAAACCCTTGAAAGCCTTAGCATCATCAACGACCACCATGCTCACACCCTTCGTAATCCCATAGGGATAGAGTCTCGAAGTTCGTCCAGAAGCCTGGATATAGCTTGTCGTATCTGGTATGATTAGCGTGAAACCTTCCTCAGTCTGATTCAATGTTATGTCAAGATCCTTCTCGATCCTCTCAAGGAGCTGTGGAGTTAGAACGCGTTTGACAAAGTCTTTTGCTGAGGTGATTGCCTCCTGCGCGTAGCCCTCGAATCCGCTGAGCTTCACGCCTTCCTTCGCCGCCTTCTTAATTCTCTCGAGCGCATCTCTGGCTAGAGGGATAGACTTCCTCAGCTTAGCTATAATGGGCTCAGACTCTCTTCTCGATTTCTCATCCAGTATCGGGATCAGGTTTAGGATGAGTATCAGGAGCTTTGCAGGATTATACTCCTCCCTCTCAATTTTTATCTCCCTTCTCGGGACTCCAGCGAACACCGCATACCTTATCCTTGATGGAAGGTCTATACCCCGCGTGAAGGGACTTCTTGACGAGGCTATACCGACCATCGCATCTATTTCGCCGCTCGCGAAGCGCTGGAGAATATCTTGGCTCATCTTCTTGTATAGGTGGACTTTAAGCCCAGCCCCCTCCATGGCCTCGGCAATCTTCTCGGCATACGATCTTCCCAAGGCATGCGGCGCGAATACCAAGCAACCTCCACCATGCCTTTTCACAAGCTTAACAACCTCCTCAATAGGGTCTCCGATCACCTCGATGTAAAAATCATCGACGTTTCTCACGAGCTCTTGGAATCTGCCGACCTCGAAGTCTAGGAGCTCCTCGAAGATCATCATTCGCCTCGTCCGCCTTCCTCTGAGCGTCGCCCCCGCAACCACCAGTATACCTTTCCTCTTCTTCCTCTCCTCTTCAACGACTTTTAAGAGCCGCTCATATTCTTCGGAAAGCTCCTTCGATGGCGACCTCGCCAACCTGATCCTAGCATCTATCAACTTGAGGACAAGATCCACTGCTTCAGGTCTCAGTCCGAGAAGGCCGACGGCCTTATCGATATTCTTCGGAGACTTTAGAAACGAGTCCACATCATCGACGAAGACGTAGTCAAACGGCTCTATGCTCATAAGGAGGTCTCCGTGATCGACGAGGAACCTGTCAGTCGTTATCAGGATAGACGCGCCTTCCCCTTCCCTCAGCGTCTCCAGAACCTTCTCCCTCTCGGCTTTGCTCAGGCCAGCGTGATAGAGCAGAAGCCTCTCGCCAAGCCTAAGCCCAAGCCTCTCGGCGAAGAGGAGGGCCTTATCATACAATTGCTGGGCTAAGATGCTGCTGGGAACTATTACGTAACACCGCTTACGCCTCACGACGTGAAGGTACAGCGCCATAATTAGGCCCAGAACGGTCTTGCCGACGCCAGTTGGAGCGACTATAGCGAAGTTATCTCCCGAGATTATCCTCTTGGCCCAGACCTCTTGAAGAGCCCAAGGCTCGAAGCCTAGAGCTCTCTTAAAGAACTTCCTAAACTCTTCATACTCGAGCTGAATCCTTAGGTATTCCTTAAGCATCTGAAGCTTTCCAAACTTCTTTAATGTCTCGGCGGCCTCGATGAGGCCTGCAACCCTCCCTGGCAGGCACACATCACATACTCCGACTTCGATTAGCCTAGCATCGGTTATCTCTCTGCCGCAATTGCTACACGCGAAGTTGTAGATGCTTCTAATCTCCATCCGAGCGAGAGACTCAATGCAACACTAAAAACTATTCTCCCCAGATCCTCCACCGCTAGATTTTTAAACACGTCAATTCTTATTCTATTGAGCCTGGGTCAGGAGTAAAGCTAAATCCCGATGATGAGAATGACCTGCACGGACTTCGATGAGGAGCATGCGCCTCTCTGAGGGGGTCTCTGGAGACCATTTCAGGGTGAGAGTCAAGGTTCTTGGGCCGCTTAAAGAGGTCTTAGGAGAGGATATCTTCGTGATCGAGGCATATGAGGGTGAGAGCCTGCTGGATGCCTTGAAGAAGCTTCCTAAGCCTCTCCAAGAAAGGATATTTGAGTTTGAGGATGAGGGGGTCGCCCCTGACCTACTCGTGCTGGTTGATGGCGTTGAGATCTCCTGCCTCGGCAGCCCCGATAAGATACGGCTTAATGGGGTTAAGGAGATACACTTGGTACCGGTAATCCATGGGGGATGAGTCCCGGCTTGAAGCTTGTGAGCTTCGGGGATAAGTGGGCCGCAGCATCTGTCCTGAAAAGTCCTAGGAGGAGCTTTCTAGCAAGTCCTGTTGAGGTTCTAGAATCTTTAAGGAGCTCGAGCAAAGGCGCCATAATTCAGGCATTCAACGCAAGATGCGTGGTATCTGTTAGGCAGATTCACGCGGCCGCTGTTGCGGCCTATCTAGCCTTCAAGGCCGGGACAAATATCTCCAAGAAGATGGAGATCGAGATCCTGCTCAGGCTTGCAGCCGATACTCAGATAGAGAGGGCTCTGGATAAGCTTGGCGTGAGGGGGAATACTGAGGAGGTGGGCTTCTGCATCCTAGCTGATAATAGGGCTTCGGCGACAAAGATGGCCGAGGAGCTCGCCCGCACTATAGGCGGAGTCGAGGTTGATGATGATTATCTCAGGAATGATGAAAGATTATCCAGAGCCGTGGAATTTTACGGAATAGAAGAAGCGGAGGTCAAATCCGTTCAAGCAAGAGATAGAGCCGAGGCGGTTCTCATCCTTATCTTGGAGAGGATCGCCACCTTAGATCTGAAGAGATGACCCGGCAACGAGCTTGGCGAGCCTATCAGCTCCGCGATTCTCTCCCCTCCCGACATGCTTTATCGTGAAATTCTTAAAGCATTTGATAAGATCTATGAGCTGTTCATGTAAAGGGGCCAGCCTGTCGCTTTTAACAGCATAGCTCCCCCTAACCTGCTTTACGAGAAGCTCGCTATCGGAGAGAAGTTCGACCTCAGAGGCTCCGAGGGCAAGTGCTTCTCTCAACGCCTCAATAGCCGCTAGATACTCAGCCTCGTTATTGGTTTTCATGCCCACGTATTTCCCCTTCTTAGAGAGAAGGCGACCATTCTCATCAAATATTAAGTATCCTACCCCAGCTGGTCCATGATTTCCTCTAGAACAACCATCCGAGAATATTTTCAGCTTTTTCAAGAGGCTGCCTTCTTCTCCAACTTTTTAATGATGACTTGATAGCTCTTGGGAAGCTTCTTGGATGCTAGGTCAAGGGCTTCCTTCGCCGCTTCAATTCCATTCTCCTTCACGAGGACCCTGAATATCGAAGAGCCTTTTAATGCCCTTGCAGCCCTCCCGACAGGCTTTCCGAAAGCCCTCCTCATACCCTCCTGAAGCCTATCAGCATGAGCGCCGAAGATCAGCTTATTCTCCCTCAACACGTGATGCGGATGCACCTTAAGCTCCGCGAAAAAGTTCTCACTACCTAATGCTGATGTTAAGTGTTTTGTTAGGGCGATTCTCGCAGACTCAAGCGCGACATCCCTTATCTGCATATCCTCCTTAGCGACCAGGAGAAGCTCATAATCATAATCATCTGAGCACTTTCCCGCGGTATACTTCGCTATCCTAGACTGGGGCGCGCCGGCAATATAGTCCGCCCTCGTATACGGCCTCTCAAGAGCCCTCCAGTTCTTTGCCTTCATCTCCCGAGCTAGCCGGTAGAGCCGCCTATTTAGGCTTCCTTCCAAGAGCTGAGAAAGCTACAGAGATCGAGAAGCTCGCCCGGAGAGAGCTGGAAAATTCTCTTTGAAATTAGCTTCTCCGGAAGGCTCTTCACCAGGCTGGTGGGAAGCTCGCCATCCCTTGACAGGTCCCTCAGCACGTGCCTAAGCACCTGCCTTCTTCTCGTGAAGAACTTTTTCCAGAGGAGCTTCCAAGAATCCTCCAGCCTTGGCACTTCACTTCTTCGTCTCATCATGATTATCGCCGAATTGACTTTTGGAGGGGGACTGAATGCTGCTCTCGGCACGATCTCCAGTATCTGAGCCTCATAAAAGATTCTTGAGATAGCTGATATGTAGATGTATCTCGGCGACCCGGGAGCCGCGATAAGCTTTGACGCAAACTCCCTTTGCAGGGTTAGGATCATTAGTTCTGGTAACTGGTCAATGAGCCATTCGATGAGCCTCGAGGAGATGCTGTAAGGCGGGTTCGAGACGACCTTATTGAATCCAGTCGGCCTTATTTGCAGAACATCACCAAACAGCACTTCCACGTTCGAGTATGTTTTAGAGAGCCTTCGGAGATCCTCGGCAAATGCTTTATCCACTTCGACCGCTATCACCTTCCCAGCCATCTCCGCCAGCCTTCGAGTAAGAATACCGTTTCCAGCTCCAACCTCCAAGACCACATCTAACCGGGATAATTTCGCATACTCCACCATCCTGTCGAGAATTTTGGGATCATTGAGGAAGTGCTGACCGAGAACTCTCCTCCTCATGCCATGGATTCTCGGAAGATCGGCGGCCTAGCAAATAGCCTATATTTCTCTTCCGGATCTCTCAACTCCTCGAGAATCCTTTGCTGGAGAGCCTTTACTGGATCTTGCACGCCTCCACGCTTTTTGAGGTCCTCATAGCTCTCGAAGGGCTTGATTCCCCTCTCCTCAATGATCTTCATCGCGATCTTCTTTCCAATTCCCGGTATGAGCTCGAGCGAGTGCATTCTCGAGGTTAGCGGCCGGGCAGTATTGAAGAATTCGACGAAGCGCTTTTCATTCTCCTCCAATATCTTCAATATCGCCCTCTCAAGATTCATCTTCGCGTTAACGGTTAGGTCATCATAGAGTATTCTCCTGAGGATTCTCAAGATGCTTCTCGGCACGTCCCTCCCGATATACAGCCTGTTTCCAATTACCGGCTTATTCCCCCTTGGAGTGGCGGCTTCGAGGAGCGTGAAAAAGTCCTCGCCGAGAAGCTGGATCACATTTTCATCTCTATGGACGACTATATTTTGAGCTTGAGTCTTAAGCTCGGAGGCGGGGAAGACGTCCAGCACGTATGCAAAATCCTCGTATTTTTTCTGCTTCACCAATATGTCTCACATCCCGCCTTAAGTAATCTGTCCTTACTCCCTCTCTTTTCCTTTCTGAAGATAGCTTTTAACCAGCTCGACTATCGCTTGGAGCTTCTCCTCGGAGAAGAGAAGGAATGGGACCAGCCTCTTATAGCCGCCTAAGATTGCCCTTAGCTCTTCCACATGAGTTGGACAGATATCTGCTATCTGGGCCGCCTCTTCCCTAGTAAGCTCGAATCTCTCCATAAGCTCCTTAATTAACTGCTCAGCACCATCAGCTGGAAGTTTTGAGAACTTTCTCACGTAATTTAAGACTCTCTGCTGAAGCGTGGTTAGCTCAGCCTCATTACTACTGAGTATTCTCTCAACTTCTGGAAGTGAGAGTGGGGTGCGGGAGATTATCTTCCTAACCATATCCGATCACGCACTCCACCTGATCAAGTGATCTGGAAGAACTATTAGCGTCCTAAAGCTTTCACCAAGCCTAATCCTGACAAGATATGCTCTTCCTCGCTTTCCCAAGATCTCCCCCACCTTCCCGTGATAACGCTTATGCGGCGCACCCTTATGCACTGTGGGATTCAGTTTGATAACGACCTTTTCGCCGGGCTGGAAATCCTGGAGATAAATCTCTGGATTAGGCCCCTGCCTGCCTTTCATGGGCCTTGTAAGCAAGTCCCTAGACTTGTAGCGGAATCCCTTCGACTTCGGCATTTTTCCGGCTCCTCAATCAAATCTCCCAGCTTAAAACTTTTATCAGGGCTGAGTATGAGAGCCCGTCCTATCCTTGATCTTCCTGAGAAACTTGCTCAACGAGCTCGCGAGCTTATCACTCCAATAACCGAACTCGGCTTCGATGGAAACAGAGAGATCTGGTCCCACTCCTCCAACAATATATTTCAGCTCCATAGTCTCAATGCCCCTTAATGTGCTCTCCAAAAGCTTCCTTCTCTGAATCCCAATGGAGACGGGGACAACCATTACCTCTCCCTTCAAGTTTATCCTGAAGATCTTGAAATTGAGATCCTGAAGTCTTCTCGTCTTCGCATACTTGACAGGATCTATGACCAAGGCCACCGCCTTAGGGAACAGCCTTTGATACAGCTTCTGGGTCTCGATGTCTATCGCTGAGAGAAATACCTCGAAGCCCGGATGAGAGTGATACCAGCCAACGATATATAGCCCGGGCCTATTCCTAAGAACCCACTCCGCCGCCGTGGCGATTGTTTCCTCCTCGAGATAAACGAAGCCCGGCGTGGATTTCTGCTCACCCGTTATAGCATCCCAAACCTCAAGTATATCACCTCTTTTCAAGTATTTCCCAACAAGGAGGCCCGCGACCTCCTTGTTCAAATCATCTAAAGCATGTTTTATCATCTTCCCCAGCGCCAGCGGATAGATTCTAGCTCTCATGCAGGAGAAAATGCTATTCAAGATGGATTTTAACATTTAACATTCTGCAAAGGGGGGTAGCATTCACCTTTCACACAAAACATCAAACTCTAAACCCTACTGGAAAACTCTTGAAGGATGTTCTCCCGACAGGCTCTTCACACAACATATTTATATATCGTGTAGTCGTTATAATTTCAGACAGGGGGTTTGAATGAGCTATGAAAATTAGAATCGTCCCTGCTGTGGGAGGAGGTAATCCTATAGAGCTTGAAGTTTCACCCTCCACGACTATCGGAGCTATCAGGGCCAAGGTGTGTGCCATGAAAAAGCTTCCACCCGATACGACGAGACTCACTTATAGAGGCAGAGCTCTCAAAGATACGGAAACACTCGAATCGATTGGGGCGCAGGATGGAGATAAGCTTATACTGATAACTAGGACTGTCGGAGGGTAATTCTCGCCGGAGAATCTGTTAAGGGCGCTCAAAGTTAATTACCTGCCTCCCAAATATGGGAGTAATAGCTTGAAAACACAGCTTCCAGAGACCCTGTGGAGTAGGAGACTGGCGCTAGAGTATAAGTTGATGCGGGAGAATGAGCCCACCTTCGACATAGTGGACAATCAGTTAACCCATTATCGGGGCGTAATAATCGGAGAGGGGCTTTATGAGGGCGGATTCTTTAAGATCGAGATAATAGTTCCGCGAGCATTCCCGTATATGCCGCCTGACATAATTTGGTGGACGAGGATATGGCATCCGAACTTCACGGATGAAGTTCCTGCGAGGATCTGTGAGTCCATTTTCAAAAATGATTGGAGCCCCTCGCTTCACCTCTTCTCTGTGGTGGAGGCCTTAAGAAATCTCCTCAATAATCCGAACCCGGAGGATCCGCTGAATACCTTCGCCGCGGCGGAGATGAAGTACAGGCCGGATATCTTCGAGGCCAGGGTCAAGAGCTATATCGAGTTATATGCTAGGCCGGAGTATGCTTTCCAAGAGTAGGAAGGTGCCAATTGTCCGAGTCTTAAGGTAATGCTCATATAAGCCATTAAGGCGCTTTCCCTTAGCAGGATGATCGAAGAGGGGCGTAACCTCGAGCGATATGATCGGCAGCTCAGGATTGAGGGGTGGAATCAGGAGAATCTTACCAAAGCTAGGGTTGTGATCGCGGGCGTCGGAGCAACAGGTTGTGAAGTCTCTAAAAACCTCGCATTAATGGGTGTTGGAAAACTAGTCCTAGTTGATAATGATGTTGTCGAGTTGTCAAATCTGAGCAGACAGATGCTCTTTCTAGAAGATGATATAGGTAGGCCGAAGGCCATAGTTGCAGCGGATAGGCTGAAAAAAATGAATCCACTTATAAACATTGAAGCATATTTCGAGGATGTTAGAAATCTTGATGTGACGGTCTTTGAGGAGGCGGATGTGCTGATATCGTGTCTTGACAACTGGCCCGTGAGAAGATGGATGAACTCCCTAGCAATTGAGCTTAATAAGCCGCTCGTGGATCTAGCGATGGAGGGCTTCTATGCCAATCTTCAAGTCGTAATCCCGAAAAGGACAGCATGCTTGGAATGCCATGGAGAAGATCTGATACCGCAAGAGGCTCAGCTTGCCGAATGCACTCTGAGAAGAAGAAGGCCGGAAGACCTCGTTCAAGATCTGAAGAATGCGGGCATCGAAATAAGCACGAAAGTTGCTGAGAAGCTCTTCGAGCACGATATTAAGACTATCTATGATCTGAAGTATGCTCAAGAGGGAGTGTTGATAAAGCTTGATAAGAAGACCCTTAAAGTGGTTAAGGAGATAAGGGAGAGGCTGAGGCCGAAGCTCCCCGCACTTCAAAGCGTTGCCGCAATGATCTCAGGACTAGCCTCTACAGAGATCGTTAAGATACTTCATAGAGATGATCTCGGAGAACTCGTTAAAGGGCTTTTTGTATATGATGGCCTTGCAGGCCAGTTCACGGTCGTCGAGCTCGAGAGAAATCCTGAATGCTTCGTTTGTGGAGATTTTGTCGAGGAGGAGTTGACAATTACCATCAAGCCAAGTGAATCGATACTCGAGTTGAAAAAGAGGGTCGCGGAGATATTCAGAATCCCAGATCCCGAGATACTTTACCGGGAATGGAGACTCCCAGATGATAAGAAGATTTCAGAAACAGGGATCAGGGAGAATGACACAATATATATTACTACCAGCAGGAGGTTTATGCCCCTGCAATTAAGAATTCAGATGATTCAGGGGTGATAGCGATTTGAAAAGAATAACAATAGATGAAGAGGAAAAAGCGGGCGACTGGAATCTTGAGTTCGAGGAGGAGAAAAAGATAGATATATGCCCCGTTTGCTCCGCGGAGATACATGAGGGAATGCCTATTTTCGAGTGCCCCTTCTGTGGAAACATTATGCATGCGAAATGCGTCCAGCCATGGATAGATGAGCGGGGAACCTGTCCAATATGCAAAAGATCTTTATCACAGAGGACCTAAAAGTTTTAGGAGGGGAAGACGAGCTTGAACAAAACGAGTGGTGGCGGTATAATCTTAAAGCCTAAATACCTCGAAACTCCCAAGGGCAGGATACCGACCTATGATTTTGTAATGGGGCTGGCGAAGGCCATCGATATTCTGGATGAGGTGGTTGCGGAGCTTGAGGATAAGGTGAAGAATTTGGAGCCGGCTGGCGTACCAGAGCTAAGTGACCTGAAAAATAGGCTGGAAAGCGTCGAAGAAAGCTTGAAAAATTTGGAGAAAAGGTTGGAGCTCGAACTCGAGGATTTCAATGATAAGTTGACGACGTTAACGGATGTGATTAATGAGCTCGCAGAAAAAGTTCAGAGGATCGAGGGGAGTATGTCTAGGGGCTGACGACAGCACGCCTCATCTCGGCGATCAGTTTCTCAAGATTCACTCGTTTATTCTCGAGTTCTCTTAGCTCGGTTTCAAGTCTTCTCTTCCGCTCTTCTAGCATATTCAGCTCGCTCCTTAGCTGGAGGACCCGCTTTTCAAGCTCTTCCGCTTCCTCCTCCTTCTCCTTCAGCTTAGATAGCTCCTGCCTTAGCTCGGCTTCCTTCCTGATAAGCCGCTCCATCCGTATCTCCCTTATCTTGAAATCTCTGAGAAGCCCCTTGAACATATTCTCAAGCCTATTTCCTAGTTCCTCAAGCTCTTTGAAGTAGGTATTTTCTAGCTCCGAGATCTTACGCTCCAGCCCGAGCTTTCTTTCCTCAAATTCCCTCAGCTCAGCTTCTCTTAATGCGAGCTCCCTCTCTTTCGCATCGAGCTCGCTCCCCCATTTCTTTAGTTCCTGCCTGATTACGGAGAGCTCGCTCTTCTCCTTTAACAGTGCCTCAATCTCCTTCTTGATTACCTCGCGCTCCCTGCTCAGTGTATCAACAATATCTTTTAAGCCTTCTTGAACGGAGAGAAGGGTACTTTCGTAAAACTTGACTTGATTGAGGTCTTCTGAAATCTTTTCAGCCTTCTCGAGAAATGTCGCCAGCTTGACCCTTGTGCTCTCTGGTTGTGATAATATCGCTCTGAGAAGGGATAGGATCTCCGCAAGCCTAGACTCCATGCTCTTCAACGCATCATCGAAGGATGCTACCTGCGCGGAGATCTTTTGCTCTAGATTGCTTAACTTTTCATTTATCCTATCCTCCAGCTCCTCGACCTTCTTCCCGCCAAATGGTGGCATTTCTAGTCAAGAGGCACGTAAAGTATTATAAAAAGTTGACTTCCAACTTGGCCATAGTTTGAGGGCGCTCAGCTGTTACGAGCTTTGTTTATAAGGCAGGAATGCTGAGCCCTAATGGGAGCTGTGCGAGGTTGCTCACAACAAGAGAGGAAGTAATGTCCAGGTTGTATAAGATCGGGTCAAGCGCCGCCGCCATGGGAGCAATTCATATTCTCACGCTTCTCTTAAGCTGGTATGTTCAAGTGATCGATGAGACTGAAAGATCTATTCAGGGCCTTGTAAGCCCTTACGCGACCATGATATCTCTTGTCGGGGGAATTATGGCGGGCATAGGGGTAATCATAATACACTTCGTCAAGAGGCTTAGGCTTATGAAGAACATTTTAGGAGCCTCGATTATCATGGGCGGCTTTCTTGCAACGGTCTCGCCAATATACTCTTATTGGTTCTGGCTACTAGATTTATCAAGCTACTCGAGATTTGATCTCGGATTCTTCGTAGCAACCTTCACAGGAGTAATCCTGCTAGCAATAGGAGCGCTGGCATTACTCACACCGGTGAAAGAAGAGGTAATCCCGATGCCTTTCGCCACTCCACAACCGACCACCCCAGAATTATTTGAGGCTGGTGTGGCCGCTCCAAGCCCAACTAGGCCCGCGACCACCAAGCTCGTCCCAGCGCCGGATGTCGAGGAGGCAATATGTAGTATATGCTTTGACTTTATACCAGAGGGAGAGGCAGTGAGGTGTAGTAACTGTGACGCAATATTCCATAAAGGATGCATTGATTCTTGGGTAGGCATTAATGGAACATGCCCAAGTTGTAAAGCTGTTGTTATAGAGGGCTAGAGCCTAAAAAACTAATATAACGGAAACTTGATCGAATCTAAGGTCTTATTATGCAACTTAAAGCCGATAAAGGCGTGGGCAGAAGGTTTGAAGAGCTGATAAAGCTCGCTCTCGAGAAGGGATTCTTCGCTTCTTCTTCAGAGATTTATGGAGATGCTCCTGCGGGTTTCTGGGATTATGGTCCGCTTGGAGCTGCGATGAAGAGGAAGTTCATTGAGCTCTGGAGGAGGGAGCTTGTGAGAAGGGATGAAATGCTGGAGATTGACGGCGCGCAAATCCTCTCCAAGAGCGTCTTCAAAGCTTCTGGGCACCTGGATAGCTTCGTTGATCCAATAGCGCGATGCAGTAAATGTGGGGCGATATATCGTGTTGATAAGCTGATAGAGGAGAGGACCGAATTGCATATTCCCGAGAGAATGAGCTTAGATGAGATGAAAAGGATCGTGGAGAATAATGGGGTTAGGTGTACTCGATGCGGAGGCGAGCTCACCGGCTATTCCTACTTCAACATGATGTTCAGGGTTGGCGTCGGGGTCGCGGAGGCCGATGCTTATCTTAGGCCGGAAACATGCCAAAACATCTTCGTGGACTTTCTCAGAGTATACAAGACAATGAGGAGAAAACTGCCCTTTGCGATAGCGCAATATGGGAAGAGCTTTAGGAATGAGATCTCGCCTAGGCAAGGTCTCCTCAGAATGAGAGAATTTTACCAGGCCGAGATAGAAGTCTTCTTTAACCCAGACAAGGCCGATGACTTCCCGAAGGCTAATGCGATAATGGATTATGAGCTACGGCTTCAGCAAGTCGGCGAGAGCGAGCCTGCCGAAATCACGTGTCAGGACGCCCTAGGCCAAGGACTTATCTCCAGCAAGCTCGTCGCCTACTATCTCGCCCTGATCCAGCAATTCTATGAAAAGGTGGGGATTCCTAGAGAGAGGATTAGATTGAGGCAGCTCGGAGAGGATGAGAAGGCGTTCTATGCCGTCGAGGCATGGGATCTGGAGGTTGAGACCAGCCTCGGGTGGATAGAGCTCGTCGCCTGCAACAATAGGGGAGACCACGATCTTGGAGGTCATCAGAGGATGAGCGGTCATGAAATAGAGGTAATGGACGATGGGCAAAAAGTCCTACCGCACGTATTCGAGCTTTCGATGGGGGTGGATAGAAGCCTATACTGCATACTCGAGAACTTCCTCAGCCTCAAGAATGGAAAGATCATGCTTAGATTGCCTCCCTACCTCGCGCCAGTAGATGCAGCTATTTTACCACTGGTCTCAAGAGAGCCGTTGATCAGTAAAGCGTTGGAGGTCTATGATGAGCTGAGAAGAGATTTTGACGTGGAATATGATGATTCAGGAAGTATTGGAAGAAGATACATGAGATATGATGAGATAGGCGTCCCCATATGCATCACCATTGATCACCAGACGATCGAGGATGAAAGCATTACAATCAGATTCAGAGATGCTGCGCATCAGATCAGGATTGATATAAGTGAATTGCCATATCTTCTAAGGGAGTGGTTGGCATATCCCTGAGAATCGCGAAAGGCTTTATATTAGCAGCACATAATAAACATTATAGGGAAAAATGAGCCTTCCACGCGATAGGGAGGAAGATTTCCGGATAGCTATTCTCAACCTTATTCAGGATCAAGTTAGAGTTGTTATGGACGGCTATCGGCTTCTCCTAGATATACTGGAGCAGTTTTTGAAGGGCGAGCAGACGAGCGTTATTGAGGAGATCTATCAGAAAATTCTGAAGAATGATGAAAAGGCTAAGGATACGACCCGCCTAGTCGAGAAGGAGATTTCTAAGGTTGGAGCAATATTAACCTCTAGGGAAAACTTTGTGAGACTCACACTTGAGGTTGACCGGATAGCAGATGTTACTGAGGGGGCTGCATTCAGAATTGTGAACTTAAGTAGAATGAAGACAAAGTTGGGAAAAGAGACTTGCAAACTTTTCTTGATGTTAGGGGAGGCTGTTTTAACAACTCTTAACTCCATGCGACAGGCTCTACTAGCAACCACTCTAAACTCATCTAGCCTTGGCGAGAAGATCGTGGAGACGGAAGCTAATGAGAAGAAGGCTGACGATATTTACAGACAGCTTGACCTCGAACTCCTTAAGAGTAATCTCCAGATAGCTCAGCTACTCCTATGTAGGGAGGTCGCTGAGATGATCGAGGATGTCTCAGATCACGCCGAGAAGATTGCCGACATCCTGCGAACCTTGACGGTAGTGCCTATATAGAGGGCTTAGCCATGACTGGGGAAGTTATTAGGGCTGAGCTTGTTCAGGGAAACATAATAGTGTGGGACGTGGAAAAGGGAAGAAAGCTGTATAGGCTAGGATTTTATGGAAAGCCTCTTGGAGTCTCCAAACCGAAGTCCGCCGAGTTTGACGCGCCCCTAGTGCTAGATATAATCGAGGCGGTGTATCTTACCGAGGAAGGGTGGCTGGAAGTATACGAGGATGGAAGGAGACTGAGCCTAGAAGAGTTAATCGAGCATGCTGAGAAAATTCACGAGAACTTCAGGGAGAAGTATCGAGTGTATAGAGATCTTAGGGAGAGAGGCTTTATCGTAACGCCGGGGATAAAATTTGGAAGCGACTTCGCGGTATACCGGATAGGCCCTGGCCTTGAACATGCACCCTTCATAGTCCAAGTTAAGCTTCTTAGGGATAGCATCTCAGCTTTAGAAGTCGTTAGATCTGGTAGGCTCGCAACAACCGTTAGGAAATATTTCACTATCGCCGTGGCGGGCCTACCGAGCGGAAAGCCGGCTTACATACTCTTTGAATGGTGGAGGGCTTAAGCTTTATAGATGGAGCTATCGAGTTTTTCAGCTATCTCCCTCGCCCGCCTAGTAGCCGCCTCGACGGCCTTCATGACCGCGGTTCTAACTCCGCCCTCCTCCAAGTAGAATATTCCTTCGATCGTCGTTCCGCCTGGTGTTAGAACCATCTCCTTTATCGTTGATGGGTGCATGCCTGTCTCGAGCATCAGCTTCGCCGTGCCATAGACCGTGTAGGCTGAGGAGCGGTAGGCTAGGTCCCTTGGAAGACCGACCTTCAGCCCCGCATAAGCCATCGCCTCTATCAGGAGAGCGACGTAGGCCGGCCCGCTCCCGCTCAACGCCGTAATTGCATCCATCAAATCTTCATCAACCTCAACGTAAGCTCCAAGTTCCCCTAAAATCTCTTGAGCCACTTTGATATCGGAATCGGTTATGTTAGGTCCTCTGCAGTAGGCAGTGAATCCAGCCTTTACCATTAGGCCGACATTCGGCATAGCCCTGATGATCTTAGCTTTCGGAGCCAAGGAGCTGAGCCTTGAAATCGGAATCGCCGCAGCTACAGAGATCAACAGCTTCTCTTCGAGCAGACCTGAGACCTCTCCTAAAATTGACGGCACCTTATTCGGTTTAACAGCTAAAAATATGACGCTTGATGCGCTTACGACCTTCCTATTGTCCGTCGTAATCTTAACGCCTATCTCCTCAAGACCCTTTATCTTCTCAATGCTCCTTCTGGAGGCAATCACTTTATACTTACCGGATTCTGCAAGAGCCCTCGCTATAGCCGACCCAATTTGTCCTGCTCCAATAACGCCCACTTTTAACATCTTGGAATGGGGGTGGCCAGCACATATTAAGCGTTTATCCCAGGCCGGATGCCTCAAGGATGAGCTTAGCATCTTCCATGCTCGGCCTGAACTTATGAAGTATCGTGTAACGGTTCGGCCTTATGCTCCATGCTTCCACAATGGCGTACATTATTAGGTCTGCCGATAATCCAGTCTCCTCAAGCCTTGTTGGAAGGCCCACTCTCCGAAAATACTCTCGAATCATTTTCAGCTGGTATCTCTCATTCATCCACCAATCAGGGTTTTTCAATTCATGATAGGCCGCCATTAAGAGTGTGCCTATAGCACATTGTATTCCATGGGGGTTGCGGCGCCCCAGCTTCATGTCTAAGTAATGGCTGAGGAGGTGCTCGCTCCCCGATGCGGGTCTCGAAGATCCCGTGATCATCATCGCGGCACCGCAGCTTATTAGAGACCTTACTAAAGTCTCAAGAGAGCCCTCAGACTCCTTCAACTCCATTATTGAGTTAGTGAGGGCTTCTAGGGAGTCGAGGATCAGCTTTTCGGCTGTTGGGCAGTAGGGCTCGCCCACTTCCCTTCTTCCAAGCTGCCAATCCTTGAGCGAGACGATTTTCGCGAGAACATCACCATAACCAGATATTATCAGTTTTCTTGGGGCGGATTTGAGTATTCCGAGATCTATTATTGCTATCTTCGGAGATTTCGTAAGTATGGATTTTCTTCGCCCTTCTTCGAAGAGCGAGACTATTGGTGAGACTATGCCATCGTGGGATGGTGCTGTTGGGATTGAGACGAAGCTCGCGCCCAGCTTATATGCCGTGTATTTGGCCGCATCTATTACGGTTCCACCGCCGACACCTATTATTGTTCTCGCGCCCCTCGCTTCGGCCGCCAGCTCCTCTGCATTCGAGAAGGTTGGGGCTTTGACAAGAAAGCCCCTCGCTCCCAGCTGCTCCTTAATTTTCCTTCCGGCTACTCTATATGTTAGCTCATCGTAGAAGACTGCGTAGGGAGGTTCAAGCCCAAGATTCCTAAGCTCCGGAAAAACCTCATCTAAAGGGCCTAGAAAGATCAACTCGAGTAATTTTTCATGAGGGTAACCGCAGCCGCACTCCTCTCCGGACTTTAGGCTATGTTTGAATTCAAGTACTCTCAAGTCATCCCGACCTTCAAAGGCTTGCTTAAGCACTCTTAAAAGTTAATCGTGTACGGCGGATAAACTTAAAAGCAATCGATTGTAGAATGTGTGGAGATGCCTAAGCGCATTGTAATTAAGGACTCGGATCTTGAGGAAGCTGAGCCGGTTATAGAGCCTGTTGAGGAGGCAGAGGTTTCAGTCGAGGAGGCCGAGGTAAGCGAGAGAAAAGAAGACGTGATACTCGAGAAGGCTAGCGCGGACGCCGACGCGGCCTATGAGCTCGTCATAGGAAAAATCGAGGAAGTAAAGGTTAGGGAGGAAGTTACCCAGAAGAAGTTTTTAGAGGATCCTGGGATGAGCCTCAATATTCTGAAGAAGCTGATCCAGCGCTGGGACTCGATGAGGGATGAACTAATACGCTATATTGATGACGCCGTGGAGAAATATCGTAAGCTAATAGAACTCTTAGAGGGGAGGTTCTCGGATATCGAGGAAGAGCTCTATGTTAACCAAGTTGAGCTAGATTCACTTATGCAGCTGGAATCTCAGGGAAAGCCAATCTCAGTCTCGAAAAAGGAGGAACTGGAGAGCATTATTCCAAAGCTGAGGGAGGAGCTGGCCCAGCTCGATAAGAAGATTAAGGAGGTTGATGGAAGGATCGAGGAGCTTAGAAGAATGCGTGAGAATGTTTATGAAACGACCTCACATAAGGGGCTCGTGGAATCTATTTTCACGCAACTTGTTAATAGTCTCCAAGCAAGATATGAAAGCCCTGAAGAGGCGACAATAAAGATCAGATCCCAGATCGAGGTCATAGCTCAGCGTGAAGGAATTCCGAGAGAATACGCGACGCTATATCTCTGGAAGAGGTTGAAGGGCCAGCTTAAGACCGCCTGAGCGCGGGCCTAAACTTATAGCCATACTCAATTATGCCCTGATCCCCGTTAATCCTCACTCTTCGGAAGACTGCTTCAACCTTAATCTCATCCTTTAGCTCGTTCTCCTTGAAGTCGGTGAGCTGGGAGAGGATCCTTGTTCCATCCTCAAGCTCTATGAGACCTATGGCATATGGCGCGAAGAGCTCGAATCCCCTTGGAGGCGACCTGACTATCGTGTATGTTATCAGTTTTCCCGAGCTTGGTAGCTCCGCCTGAGCGAATTCTCTAGATCCGCATCTCTTGCAAACCACTGGCTTATAATGGTGGAAAGCTCCGCAGTGAACGCATTTCCAGCCCGCAAGCCTATAGAAGAACTGCGTGTTTCTCCAGTATCCTGGAATCCTCATTTTCCTCCACGCCTCCCTACTACTCTTTATTGAGTAAGATTGCGAATGCTGTTGCGCCCACACCGCTCAGGGATATCGCAAGCCCAGATCTCGGCGAGTCAAGCTGATTCTTTCCAGCCAACCCAGCTAACTGGAGGTATATCTCCGCGACTTGATAGATCGCCGTCGCGCCGAATGGATGCCCCCGTGCCTTGAGACCTCCAAACGTGTTGCATGGAAGGTAACCATTGAGACCGAACTCGCCCTTCATGGCCAATTTACCCGCAGATCCGGGGGGAGAGAACCCGGCAGACTCCAAACAGAGGGCGGCGAGTATGGATGTAGCGTCGTGAAGCTCAATCATATCCATCTCACTCCTATCACTCTTCCCCTGCTCCAGAACCTTACTCACAGCCAATAGAACTGACTGGAGCTTAAGCGGATCCTCTCTCTCGAACGGGTTCACGTAATCTGTCGCGGAGGAGATAAAGATTCTAGCTTTGAAGGAGTCTAGCCTGCGGGCCAGATCCTCATTTACGAGGATTATTGCCGCGGCGCCATCACCTATCCCGCTTACCTCCAGCATTCTAAGAGGCTCCGCGATGAAGGGTGATTCTATAACACGATCTAGGCTTATCTTGAAGGGGTACTGGGCGTGGGGAATCCCCTCAGCATGCTCATGACTTATCACGGGGAAGAATGGTATGCCTTCCTCCCCGTACCTCTTGGAATAGAGCTTGTAGAGGAGGGCGTTTAGCGCGTAAAAATCTGCTCCTATAAAGCTTTCATGCCAGGTTCTTCCGCTCATCATCATTCCTGAGGAAACTTCTTCCGTCAAGCCATCGGAGAGCTTCTCCCCGCCAACTATGAGAACCGCCTCAGATCCACCCGATGCCACATCGCAGAACCCCATGTAGAGCGCCGCGGCTCCGGAGGCTTCAGCCGCCTCCACCCTAAACGCCGGCACGCCAACAAGCCCCGCGCTCTCAGCCATTAATGCGCCCAAGTTTGCCTGGCCCTGGAGGAACTCATTCAAGGCGCATCCGACATAGATCGCGTTCACCGTAGAGACCCCTGCGTTTTCTAACGCTTTCACGGCCGCCTCCGCCATAAGGCATTCCAGATCCTTATCCCAGTGCTCCGCGATCTTCGTGAAGCCTATTCCAGCAATGTATACTCCAGTCATCACATTCACCTCATGATAATTTCTTCCCTGAACTTTAGATACATCGAGTAGTCGATGTAAATCTTGTCCTCGATGAGCTCGGCGAGCCTCGGCGCTAGATCCCTCCTCTCAAAGATGCCGTCAAGAATCCTGATCAGGAAAGCATCGCTGCCGGCTCCCGAACCATAGGAGGCTAGGAGTATTCTCTGGCCGGGCTGAGCCTGATCCAAGACATTTACCAAGCCTAGCAGCGAGCATGCGCTATAGGTATTTCCCACGAGGTTCGCTATAAGGCCCGGGGAGAGCTTCTCCTGATCCACCTTGAGATACTTCGCGACCACCAGCGGAAACTTCACGTTAGGCTGATGAAAGACGAAATAGTCGATCTCATTAAGCGCGTAGCCGTCGTCCTCAAGGAGCGATTGCACGGCACCGAGTATATGCCTGAAATAGGCGGGTTCGCCGGTGAACCTCGCGGCATGCATTGGATACTTGTCGGAGGGCCTTCTCCAGAAATCCGGAGTATCGGTTGCATAGGCGCTCCAAGCTTCTATCTCGGCGATTGCTCTATCATCCAGTCTCCCGAGGATAAAGGCCGCGGCCCCGCTTGCAGCTGTATATTCCAGCGCGTCGCCTGGCCTCCCCTGAGCTGTATCAGCTCCGATCGCTAGGCCATATTCTATCTGGCCCGAGCGGATCAAGCCCGCTATTATCGCTATCGCCTCGCTGCCAGCCTTACAGGCGAACTCGAGGTCAGCGGCGAGCTTGGTGGGCGAGGCGCCGATAGCCTCAGCGACAATAGTTCCAGTGGGCTTGACGGCATAGGGTTTTGACTCGCTCCCCACGTAGATCGCGCTAATCTTCTTCGGGTCTATCATAGCTCTCCTGAGAGCCATTCTCGCGGCCTCGACGGCCATCGTCGCGGCATCCTCGTCAATTCCTGCGACCGCCTTCTCCACGACAGGGGACCCGGACTTATCCTGCCCCCAAACCCTGCCTATCTCCTCAGCCTTGATCCTATATCTCGGGATATAGCCCCCGTAACCGTGAACTGCTACACCACCCAATTTGACCATGATCCTTTGAGCCTTCGGGGCTTCCCCCTTTTAAATATTGTCGAGAATATATTCGTCGATCAACGTAGGAAGAAGCCTTAAACGCCAAACCCCTAGCCTGAGAGTTGGATGAGGAAGGCCGGCAAAAAGATGGAGAAGCTTGATGAAAGGGATCTCCTCATTCTGAGGGAACTTGAGCTTGACTCTTCTAGGAGCTTGAGGGAGCTTGCTGAAGCCCTCGGCATGCCGAGGACGACGGTCCAAGACAGGATTAACAGGCTTAGGAGGATGGGCGTGATAAAGGGCTTTACCGTGAAGCTCGATAAGGCGAAGCTCGGTAAGGGCACTCTCGCTTTTGTCCTCGTCTCCTTCATGCCAGGCTCTGAGGTTTCCCAGAAAGCCCTTGCCCATGAAATTGCCATGCTCGATAACGTCGAGGAGGTGCACTTGATAACTGGAGAATGGGATATATTGCTTAAGGTAAGGGGTTCCTCCATTAAGGAGATAGGGGATCTGGTCACAGACAAGATTAGGGGGATGCATGGAGTGGCGAGGACCCTCACGTGCGTAGCTCTTCATAGCGCTAAGGAGGACCCGTAGAGCCTCACGTTATCAGCGTATTCCCATGAACTATGGACGCGTATTCCATGATACATGGCTTCAAGCATAGATTTTATGCTCGTGGCTTCCGGGAAGAAGCCGAGAACATGAAAGAGCTTGAGAAGCTTGCGGCTGAGAGAGCTCGGGCCGCCGTCAAGTATGATAAGATCGGGATGAGGGAGGAGGCCGCAAAGCAATATCGCGAGGCGATAGCCCTCTTGGAGAAGCTCATCGAGCTCACCGATGACCCAGTCATGAGGAGGATCTACGAGGAGAAACAGGCGCAGTATAGGCGGAGGATGGAGGCGCTGAGCGAGAAGGTCTCAGTCGGCGGGAGGGTTGAGGAGCAAGCTGAGATCGATGAGAGCTTCATAATCCAGAATCCGCCGCCAATCAAGTGGGATGATGTCATAGGCTTGGAGCAGGCGAAGAGGGCGATTCTCGAGAGCATAATCTACCCCATGAAGAGGCCCGACCTCTTTCCGCTCGGATGGCCTCGCGGGATCCTACTGTTCGGCCCGCCGGGCTGTGGCAAGACTATGCTCGCCGCTGCCGTCGCGAATGAGATAGACGCCGTTTTCATGCATGTTGATGCGTCTCTAATAATGTCCAAGTGGCTTGGCGAATCGGAGAGAAACATCGCGAAGATCTTTAACGCTGCGAGGAAGTATGAGTCCTCGGGCAAGCCGGTAATAATCTTCATAGATGAAGTGGACTCTCTGGCCGCGGTGAGGTTAAATGAGGTCGGGGGAGAGGCTAGAGCAAGAAACCAGCTAATAAAGGAGATGGACGGATTACTCGATAAGGGGCGGAAGAGCTTAATCTATATTCTGGCCGCGACGAACAAACCCTGGCTCCTCGATGAGCCCTTCATCAGAAGATTCCAGAAGAGAATTTACATAGGGTTGCCGAACTACGAGGCGCGGCTCAAGCTATTCCGATACTATGCCGGGAAGCTTAATCTCGATAACGTGGGCTTCTCGGAGCTCGCTAGGATTACCGAGGGATACTCAGCCGCCGACATATACTCAATATGCGTGGAGGTTCAGATTAAGATTGTCAGCGAGTTCTTTGAGCAGGGGGGAGAAGAGCCAAGAAAGATAACGATGGAGGACTTCTTGGAAGTTGTTAGGAGCAGGAGGCCAAGCGTTGATCAAAAAAGTATCGAGAGAATGCTGGAGTGGTATGAGAGATTTGGGGCGACTTAGCCCACGAGCTCGATCAAACCTTTCTCCTCTAGTCTCATTAAAACCTCCTTAACCTGCTTAACATCTATTCCCAGCTCCTTCGCGCACTTCTTTAGATCGATCTCGGAGCCAGCCTTCGAGAGGTAGGAGTAGACCAATTGCTCTACCTCGGAGAGCTGCGGAACATCCGGGAAGAATTCCTCAATGCGCTCAGCCGCGAGCTTTTTAGCCTCCTCTAAGATCTTCTCTGCGTCCTCACTTACCTCCTGCGAGCCTAATTCCATGGCATTGGCCATGTTCGAGCTGGTGAAGTCCTCGATGTAGCAGGCGAGTTCATGGAGGTTTTTTGCCGCTTCTGGGGCAACGCCCGCCACCTCATCCTCTACCTCAGCGATGAGCGAGAGCAATGGCACCACCAAGCCTATGAGGTCGCTCACCTCGATTATCGTCTCAAGCCTAAGCTTCACCTGCTCCAGCATCAGCCGTGATCTTCTAATCATCTGGGTGAGCTTCCTCAGCTCCGCTATCTCCTCGGCGTATATCGATGCTCTCTCCTCATCCCCAGACTCCATGGCATCCACGACCTGTTCGAAGTATTCCTTACTCCTCGAAGCCAGCTCCCGGTATTTGGACTCCAGCCTAAGAATCTGAGCATTAAGCTTGTTGAGGGATTGCTCTAGGTTCCGCCTAATCTCCTCTCTAGTCTCCTCCTCGACGAATGGGTCTCCCCTAACACCGCTCCCACCGGGCACTTGCATAAGCAGGGGGCCCTCAAGCTTCCGGCTTCTTAAAGTGTTTTGGAAAGTAGGATGAGACATGATGCTCACAGGATTCCTAGAGAAATACCATTCGCATGCTCCGGGTTTGGCCAAGAGGGTTACATGTGCCTGCTCTTGAATAGGAGCCTGGTTTCTCCCATCGTTCTCAGCTCGACCTCCTTCACCTTCACCACTATTGGAAGATCATTTACGACCCTTCCTATTATGAGGCAGTGCCTCGGAGGAAGCATCTTCGCTATTCTCTTAACCGTATCCGAGTCTATTCTCGACGCCTTGGAGATATAGTTCAGGTCGGATTCGTTGGCGAAGTTGAAGAGGAAGATGTTGTCGGCCTGCCTGTAGATTGCTTCCGGAATGCTATCGGGCTGATTTGTCACAAATATGGGGAATATCCCTATATGCCTCATCCGCGTGACCAGGTCATCCCAATATGTCTCTCTGAGATATAAGTGGGCCTCTTCCGCCACCAAGAAGATAGGATCTATCGCGCCCTCGCGCAGGAGGCTTGAAAGCTTACTCAGCATGTACTCCACAATTATCTTCTTCGTTTGATGGATGCTTCTCGAGAGATCTATCACTATTATCCCGCCATTTCTTGAGCTCAATATTTCCTCAATCCTCGTCGGGTTCTCGTCGTCGAAAAAGCCCGTCTCGCTAAGACTTAGGAGCCTGCTCATTAATGCCTCTCTCACGGATTCGTGCATAGGCATCCTGCCGACAATGTTTATCAGCCCCCTCAGCGTGACTCTGCCCTCATTCCTCTCAATAAGGTTCCATATCCTGATGAACTCCCTTATCGTGGTCGCGGGAGTTGTGAGTATATACTGGAGGATGTCTGTCATAGTCTTAAGACCGGCGTCCTCAACTGAAGCCCTGAAGTTCTCTCCCGGGGAGAGCACGAGGTGTCTGTCAGCTATCTTACTCATTGCCCCATTCACTGTTTCTGAGAGACCTAAATACTCCCCATTTATGTCGAAGACCACTATCGTGGCACCATATTCAGCTAGCGCCGTTACTAGGAGTTTTGTTAGATACGATTTACCTGTCTCCTTCTTACCCGTGATTATTGTCAGCCGGCCATCCAAATCCTCGGCGCCTAACGAGACCGCGCCATTCATGCATTCTCCAATAATTATCTGCCTCCGGCCGCATGTTCGCATGAGATCAGAAATAAGCTCAGGGGATGCTTTTTCTATTCTCGAGTTGAATCTTGATGGGAGCCAGATTATGTCGTTTCTTAGCGCTCCATCAACAATTACTCCGCGAAACTTCGCTATTATCCTCCGGGAATCTTTCACATCAAGAAGTATCGAGCCGACGCCGTATGGGTCGAAGTTTCTCATTGAGAGCTGCTCGGATGCCAGCTCCCTTAGTACATCCTCCAGGATCCCAGGAACATCAGCATACTCTGCATCTATTACTTGAGCTAAGAGAGATCTATTGCCATCAGTTATGAGTATATAGTCTCCGCGGATTAATGGCCCCTCATCGGGTGAGGCAAGGAGCTCAATCGTATCTCCATTCTTTGAGAGAACCTTCACCCTCTTTTCACCTCCCATCAATAGGGTTAAAGAGCATATCTCGTATCGAGCCCTCCCTAAAGAGCTCTGCCCCGAGACTTCTAAGCATAGACTGTATTGCAATTACATCACTCTTCGTGAAAGTGCAGTAGTCATGAGCAAGTATCAGGAGTTCGGGATACCCGTAAATCAAAGGATCACTTCTCAGCAGGCTTCCGAAGACCTCCTCAATCCTTCTGCATGTTGCTGTATCAACCCTGTAGACATTAAATCCAGAACCGAGCCTCGCGAGAAATGTCCTTCCGAGGACGCGGACTCTCAGCTCAAGCCTCTCGATGAGCCAAGTCATGTCAATGACGTAGGGAGGCTCGACACCTAGCTTATCCTCTGTGAAAACTGATCCCCAAGACTGCAAGATGCTAGTCTTCGAGAACGCTAGGATGTCATTGCCCCTGGGCTTAGCCTCCTCTACTATCCTTGAGACGAGCCGTAGCGGATTATCCTGCGGGCCCGCGGAGAGCGACCCATCCAAGAGTATTATGCTATCCTTGAACCGCTTAACAACATGCTCTTGGAGCTTTTTCTCCAAGAGGCTGGCCAACATCTTCTGAATTGACCCATCCAGCTGGTAGCCCGACATGTCCAGCGGCGGTAGATCTCCGAAGATTGAGCCGAGAGTGCTGGAGATATTCTCGGGGGTCAGATATGTAATGAAGGGGCCGATTCGCTGGATCTCTAAGCCGAGTGCGTTCCTAATGGCTATACTCCCTCTAACCCCCAAGATGACGCCATCCCTCCCGACCGCCACGACAACTGATGATGTGTCTATGGCCGCGACCTGCCTCTCCACAGCACCCTCCAAGGGAATGCTGATCACCGAGACCTCCAGCTGCTCAGCCTGTTCAAGAGGCCCAAAACCCCATTCATTTTGAACAAAAACCTCCTCATCAAACTCCGTCGAGTAAACCCCATTGACCAGCCCTAGACTTCTCTGCCCCATCTCTAGGAAAGGCTTAAAGAGGTTCTCGAAGTCGTTTAAGCTGGGTTGAGCGAGTTGACTCATGCCCCTGGTTTCCCCGATTTTATTGACTTTCCTGTGCTTATAAATGTTGCTCAAGTTGAGCAAAATGGGAAATGAGCGAGAAAGACAAAATCAGGGTGGAGATCGTGATTGGCCCCGCCACAGTGAGAGTTGAGGCTCCACCAGACCAGATAGAGGAAGCGGTGAGAAATGCTGTCACGGCCCTAAGGTCGGCTCTACCTGAGCTTGGGGCCGAAGTCTCAATGAGCGGATCCGCCATGGCCAAGCCCGTGAAGCTTAGGAGGAGGCCAACGCCCACGTGCTCCGAGCTTATAAGGGGGCTCATCGAAGAGGGCTGGCTTGATCAGCCTAAAACGTTATCCGAAGTTGTTCAAGAGCTGGCTAAGAGGGGTTACCATTATGATTCGACGGCCGTGGCGCACAGTCTACTCGATCTCGTGAGGGAGAGGGCGCTCGTGAGGGAAGGTATTCCAAGGCGTTATACTTACCGAAGGCTGTCATCCATCATTCGAGAAGAATAGCGGAGCAACAGTGTTCCCAGCAATCATGATTTATTTCGTTCCACTTGCTGATTCCTTCCTCGAAAGCTTATCAGCCAGATATTTTATCCCAAGCGGCGTTATTGCGTAATCTCCGCGGTCGAGCCTCTTGAGAAGCTCCGACTGGACTAATTTCGTGAGGTTATTCATTATCGTCTTCTTCTTCGCCGTTAATGCCGCTTCAAGTTCTCCGGGGCTTATGTTTGGAGCCTCGATCCTCCCAAGCTTATGCTCCAAGCATTTTCTCAGGGCTAAGAGGAGGATCGCGTCCGAGACCGATTTCAGTTGGCTCAGGCTGAGCTTGAAGAAAAGTCCCTCTTGCGCATCATAGGCGAATACGTCGCTAAAGGCTTCCAGTAGATCTTTCAAATCCGTGTTGAACGCGATCTTTCTGGCGAGCGAGTACGCTGGAAGAGCTTTCTCCATGAATGCTATGATTTGGCGGTAGACAGCTTCTGGAGGCCCCGAAAAGCTCGTCTCGAGATCGCCGTATTTTATAGTTACCCTAAGCTCCTCTGAGCTCACGACCCCTCACCAAAGAGCTCGCCGATAGAGTTTGACGCGAACGAATATAATCCTTCATCAGTCTTGACTACCAGCCCAGACTTTCTGAGCTCGCTTAATCTTGCTCGAGCTACCCGCTCATCAAGGCCTGTGTATGCCGCTATCTCCTTGGGCGCGAGATCCTCCTTGTCGAAGAGGCCCAACCTCCTACCGACATAGGCCGCTGCCAAGCAGAGGAGGATCCTCCGCTTCGCGTCCATCTCTTTCATGATAATGATCCTACCGTCCCTGAACTCGACGAAGTCCTCAAGCTTCCTAGCCAGCTCGGTCACGTCTATCGCGCCGGTGAGCTTTCTAACGATCTCCAAGGCTGGATATGTCTCAGAGAAGAATTTGTTAATACTCCTCCAGACCTCTTCGTGGCCTCCCTCGAACTCGACCACTGTCTCACCGCATCTAATTACCACCTTAACCTTTTCCGAGCTCATTCGCCGCCACCCCCACTGCCCATGAGACTCTCAACATGTTCTATCCCCCTCCTCAGTATCCGGAAGACCTTGCGATCATTCTGCTTCCCGGCGTCCTCCATGTAGCCCTCCCGAATCAGGTGGGACATTACATCCCAGATATTCTTTGGCATAGGCCATCGAGCCTGAGCATAATATTTCTCGACATCCTCGTATGTCAGATCTCTACCCTCTTGTCTATAGAGGTAGTAGGCTATTGTCAAGAATTTCTCCCAGTTCTTCTCGGGATTCACATGGCTCGCGAACTCGACGAAGGAGGAGAAATCACCAACTACGGCCTGCTGCTGGAGCGCCTCAACAGCCGTATGCTGCTCAAGGTTTCCAAGCTTCTCAAGGAGCTCGTCGATCCAGCTTAGATCGGCGAATCGGGCTTCAAGAAAATCTCGATCGCCCTCTAGCTCAAGCTCCAGTCCCCCGATCTTTACCCTTAGCCTGTATGTCATCCGTGCTCTGGAAAAACTTGTTTCCCTTAGGATATTAAGGCTTCTAGACCTGGGCGAAAATGATCTATTTCGGTATGGATCTTGGGCACGGTCAGAGCACCAGTCACTCGGCGGCCTCTAGGGATATGGTCAGCTACTTTGGCCATGAACTGCCTGAGAGACTAGCTGGTATAGCTTTCCGCCGTCGAATCTCCCGCGATAAGTTTTCATTAGCTCGCCCATGATCACTGAGATTGCTTTCCCGGGATTAGACTTCACAAGATCGCGATTTGTCTTTATAAGCTCCGCTATACGGGCCTTGACTTCCTCTAGGCTGACGGCCTTCAATCCCAAGGCGTTGATGGCATCCTTCAGGTTCTTCTCAGGATTCTCGGCGAGCCATTTCATGATCTCAGGCGCGGCCTCCTTCGCCAGCTCCCCCCTTGCTACATGCCTGAAAAACTCGAGTAGATCTTCCTCTCTGATCCTCTCGACGTCATGGCCCTCGCGCTTCAAGCTCTTCATGTGCTCCACAAGTACCGAAGCGACAACGCTGGGCTGGACGCCGGTCTCGCCGACTATACTCTCGAAGAGCTCAACCCTCTCGGAGTCTATCAGCTCGTCGGCGATCTGCTTGCTCACCCCATATTTCTTCGAGAGCGCTTCTGCAACCTCGTCGAGGCTCGGTGGAAGGCGACGCTTAATTTCCTCAACATACTCCTTCGACAGCGGGAGTGGTGGAATATCTGTCTCGGGATACATTCTGGCTGCTCCAGGCCTCGGCCTCAGGTAGATTGTGGTTCCATCGGGCTTGGCCCCCCGGGTTTCTGAGGGCACTCCGTGAAGCGCCTCGATCGCCCTTTCCCTAACCCTCTCAAGCGCGTCTTCAGCCCTCTCGCGCTCGGCCGCGACGATTATCACTGCGTCAAGCTCGCCCGCGCCAACTTCCATCCTTAGACTTGCAATCTCCTCCTCGGAGATGCCGTAGCCCGGCAGCTCATCCGTGTGAAATATCCCCTCGACCTCGGACCATGCTCTAGCTCTTCCCGCCAACTCGGCTCCAAGCCTTATTCCCGGGGTAGCCTCCAAGCCCAATAGCCCGGCGAAGCCTCTAAGCCTTAGTGCGAGGACGGTGCCGCCCGCCTCGATCTTCCTCCGAAGAATCTTGGATGATGTCTCGAGGAATAAGTGCGTGACATCTCTTATAGACTCCAGCTTAAGATCTTCCTCAGATACTCCTCTCTTCACGAGCTCATCTCTTATCTTGAGGAGGTGGAGTTGCCTGATCACCTCGAGCTCGACGACCTTGGGCAGAAGGTCTAGCTCTTGGACACCCTTTATCTCCGTGAGCGCTCCGTCCGATATTGAGATGTTAAGATCTTGCCTGACTGTCCCTATCCCCCTCTTGACCTTTCGCGTGGCCCTGAGTATCCTGCCTATCGCGTATGCAACTCTATACACCTCCTCGGGAGAATTCATCACGGGCGCTGTAGAGACCTCGATTAAAGGTATTCCGAGCCTCGAGAGATCATAATGCACCTCATGCGGCTTCTGCTCGAGTATCCGAGCGGCATCCTCCTCGAGCGTTATCGTCTGGAGCGGTACCTTCTTACCGTCAACCTCTATCTCGCCTCCCAGCGCTATAACGCAGGTCCTCTGAAACCCGGTCGTATTCGAGCCGTCTATGACTATCTTCCTCATCACATGGATCTCATCGACGGGCTTCGCGCTCATCAGGAGCGCGGCCGTGAGCGCCACCTCCACAGCCTCCCTGTTCAGGTTGTGCGGGGGCTCTTCATCAAGCTCCACTAGGCACGTGTTCTCGGTGTCCGCGTGGTAGACGATCATCCTCCGCTTCCGGGACTCAAAGACCGCGGCAGGATCTAGCTCGCCAAGCTCGCTCTGAGCCTCCCTCAGCCACCTGACGAATGTTATCTCCCTGCCGCCCTCCCTCGGCGTCGTCGGGCAGTCACAGAAGAGCTTATGCCGCGTGTCAAGCTGCCTATGGATCTCGAGGCCAACCTTCAGTCCAAGCTTCTCGTAGTCGAGCTTCATGAGATAATCGCCTCTCGGATGGAGGGCATGCTCCTCCCTCTCAGCTCGCCCGCGATCGGCGTTAGCATGAGCTTCTCCACCTCTTCTAGATCCCGGGCTCTGGCCAAGCACCATGAGAGCTTCACGTAGGCGGTCTCGGGAAGCATGTCATCAAGCGGGACGACCCCAGCCTTAAGTAGGTATCTGCCCGTGTCATACACCCTCATGTTGATTCTGCCGAAGATGCACTGAGAGGTCATCCCGACAAAGATTCCCCTCTCCACCACCTCCTTTATCACCGGGATGAGCTTGTTAGCGACGTGACCTAGCCCAGTTCCCTCAAGTATGATTCCCCTGCAACCGAGTTCATAGACTGCTTCCAGGACCTCCGGCGGCATTCCCGGATAAAACTTGACGAGAGTAGCATCTTTTGAGAAGCCCGGCTCAAACCTATAGCCGCTCGACCCACGTGGATTGAGGTCTTTCCCGTTAATCCTTATCTCGTCTCCGGAGACATATGCTATTGGCTCGGAGTTCACGGACTTGAACGCATCTCTGCTGCTCGTATGAAGCTTTCTTACGCGCGTTCCCCTGTGAATCGCTATCACCGTGTCTGAGTGCCAAGCGTGCATCGAGACGCAAACCTCGGCAAATGGCGCATGGCCGGCCACTCTAACGGCAGCAATCAGGTTCGTGGCAGCATCGCTCGAGGGCCTATCGGAAGATCTCTGAGCGCCTACGAAGACCACGGGGACCGGGGGCTTCTGAAGGGCGAAACTTAGAGCAGCCGCAGAATACCCCATCGTATCCGTTCCATGGGCTATCACGATCCCCTCAGCACCCTTCCTGATCAGCCTGTCCGCCTCGACCGCCATGGCGTTCCAGTGCTCCGGGGTCATGTCCTCGCTGTATAGCGAGAATAGAATCTTCGTATCGAGGTCGGCGATGTCCGCGAGCTCCGGGACTATAGAGAGCAGATCCTCCGCTGTTATGGCGGCTCTAACCCCTCCGGTCCTATAATCTATCCTGCTGGCTATAGTGCCGCCGGTGCTCATCACGACGACCTTCGGCAGACCGGGCTTCTGCGGCGGCCTTGGAGGCGGAATAAACCTCGGCTTAGCGGCGGAGGCCATCTTCCTAATGGATGTGATCCTGAAAGAGTTTATCCCAACATTGTATCCATTTGGGAGCTTTATGACCACGTATCCAGGATCTGCGAGCTCATACCTAGCCATTAATATTCCGTAGTAGCATTCTTCTCCTGCTCGAATTTCCACCTCATCCCCGATATCAACCCCGGCCTTTTCTAAGAGGATCCTAACCCCGCCGGAGTATCCCTGGAGCGTGTCCTGATCGCTCACGAATTACCCATCACAGAGCCGAGGTAATAAGCTTAGACCAGCCTCTCCAGCATTTTTCCTAAGCTATCCGAGGTTAAACTTTTTATGTGATCAATTTCCGAATGAGTTTCAAAAATGGTGGGGTATACCGTTCCTAGAAGGCTTCATGGTGTGGAGGCTGAAGCTGCTTTCGCGGTCCTGAGCGCGGCTAAGAAGATTGAGGCGATGGGAAGGAAGGTCGCCCACCTAGAGATAGGTGACGCGGGCTATGATACGCCGGAGCACATCAAGGAGGCGGCGATAAGGGCTCTGAGAGAGGGGAAGACCCATTACACCCCGACGACCGGGATTCCCGAGCTGAGGCAGGCGGTGGCCGAGAGCGTGAAAAGGGATTATGGAGTCGAGATAGACTGGGAGAAGAACGTGGTGGTATCGAACGGATGCAAACAGGCTATCCTTGCATGCATGCTCTCGGTCCTAGATGAGGGGGATGAGGTCCTCTATCCAAATCCCGGCTACCCGGAGTACGAGGCGGCGGCCAGACTTGCTGGAGCCAAACCCATCCCATATAAGCTCGTGATCGAGGAAGAGTTTAGGATAAATATCGAGAGAATCGCAGAGCTGATAACCCCTAGGACGAAGCTCGTCGTGGTCAACACCCCGCATAATCCGTGCGGCTCCATTATGCGAAGGGAGGATGCCGAGGCCCTAGTGGATCTCTCGGAGGATCATGGATTCTACATACTCTCCGACGAGATCTATAGACCGTTCCTCTACGATGGCGAAAAGCATTGCTCGCCGCTCTCGATAAAGAAATCGCTCGACAGGATGATAATAGCTGACGGCTTCTCGAAGAGATACGCTATGACGGGCTGGAGGATCGGATACGCTCTCATCCCCGAGGAATTGATAACGCCTGTATTCAAGCTACTGAACGTGATGACCTCGTGTCCGAGCTCAATATCCCAGTGGGCGGCTCTCGCCGCTTTAACAGGTCCCCAAGATACAGTCTATGAGATGAGAAGAGGCTATGAGCATAGGAGGGATCTCGCCGTTGAGACGCTCTCCGAGATAGGGGGCATCAAGTTCGTTAAGGCGAAGGGGGCATTTTACATAATGATAGATGTTAGAAGGCTTCTCAATAAGCTGGGAATGAATTCGGAGAAACTCGTTACGATGTTGATAGAGAAGTATGGCGTCGCCTTCCTCCACGGAACCGCCCTAGGATCATATGGTGAGGGATATGTTAGGATGAGCTTCTCTACCACCGAGGACCACATAACTGAGGGGCTTAAGAGATTCAAGCAAGCGGTCAACGATATACTCAGTTCTTGATCGCCTCGAAGATTAGAAGCCTCCAACAAGGCCTCCCAAAGGAATCATATATGTAATCAGAATCCGGAAGTCTTGATAGGTGATCCATTAGCTCGATCAGCTTATTCCCGAAAGGGTGGATGAGATAATCCAGAACCCTAACCTTGAAGCCGGACTCCACCATCAACTTATAAGTCCTTCCGATGCCCACGATGGAGATTATTGGAATTAGGAGCCGGCCGTCGCTCTTTAGATGAGCCGGCGCCCCACGAATGACCTCATCCAAGATCGCTCGCCCATCGAACCCTCCCCAAGTATAGCGTGGGAGAGGCTTCCTAGAGGGCGTCATGGGGGGGTTGGAGATTATGAGGTCGAACTGCTCACTCTCGACAGGCCCGTAGAGTGAGCCGAGCTTGAAGTCTATATTATTCACGGAGTTTAATATCGCGTTTAGCTTGGCGGCTTTAATCGCTCTCGCCGAGATATCTGTGGCAACGACCTCGCCGGCGCCTAGCTTCGAGGACAGAATTGCTAGGAAGCCGGAGCCGGTTCCGAGATCCAGAACCCTGGTCCCCTTCGCAACCTTCAAGTTTCTGGCAAGACATAGCGTTGCGGTCGACGGCATATACACCTTCCGATCAACTCTAATCTTGATGCGTAGAGAGCCGATACTATACTCTACTATCCGGCCATTCATCTCTTTATCAGCGCGCGCACCTTCTCCCTAAACTCTAGCGGGTTCCTAGGCAGTATAAGCGGGGCTAGAACCCTAGCATACCTCGCATCCATCGCTTCCTCGATAACTTTCACATCACCAATTCTAGCATAACCATCAATGATCCCGGAGATGAACGTTTCCTCTTGCTCGGGCTTCAAGTACCTAGCCGAGTAATATATGAACTCCGCTAAATCCCACGCATATGAAGTATCATAGGAGCATTGCTCGAGATCAACAACATAAAGCTTGCCATCCGATGAGAAGAGGAAGCTAGAGGGATTGCAGTCCCCAAGGCATATTCTATTCCCATGAATCCTCGCAAGAAGCTCTCCAACTTCCTGAGCATGTCTCCCAAGATCCATATCTGATGAATTTCTCAAGGCCTTCATCATGTCGAAGCCTTCTACGAATCTTTGGAATAATGTTCTTCCAGACCAGTTTACATGAAGTATTTCCGCGGTATTAAAGCCGGACTCCATCAACTTGTTTACGAAGTATATTTCATTGCTCATTCTGACTGAGGCGAGGAAGGAGAAGTTCTTTACACCGATCGCCCAGAGCCAGGCCGCAACCCACTTGAAATCCGTCCAGTTAAGATACTTCTTCGCGAAGATCTTTACCCGAGAATCATCTAGAGGGAACTCCACGACGTATGCCGAGTTCAGGACGCTCGCCGCCTTCCTAATCCTAATCTTGCCCGGCTCAACGCCATAAACTCTCTCGATGAACTCTCTGAATCCAAGCTCCACATGCAGCTGCTGAGGGCCTAAAGCAGTTTCCCTCGCAATGTACTTCAATGGATCTGGAAGCTTTACGGGTTTTAGGATTATGGGGTCAAAAGCCAGCTCCACAAGCGACTCTATTGGTGATGATAAACTAGCACTAAGATATAGCTTAAATGAGTGCTCAAGCTCTCTTGAAAGCTTTAGGATTGAGAGAGACCTGGATAAAGTTGAGATCACGTATTCCTCGCTAGGCATGTAGAATCCAGCCCTCTTGAAGAGAATGCCCCGAGAAACGAGAGCATCTAATGCTCGCTCACACCCGGGAAGGACGGAATTAAGAGACTCAGCAAGATGATTATGAAAGCATGATCTAACAAGCCTCCTAATCGGCAGATAAATCGTGGAAAGCTTCCTAAGCTTGTCAAATAGGAAATACTCGGCTCTTATCAGAAGATGGCTCGATGCAAGCCTATAATCGAGGATCAGGTTCTGAAGAGACTCCAGAATCACGTGCTTCTTGTACTCTACCTCCAACTCGGCCACGGGCAGGCTCTTCAACGTCAGCTTATACGGGAAAAGTAGGAGCGATGCTATGGCCCCGCCAAAACTCTCCTCCTTACAATCCATCATGAAATTATCTTCACCAACTATAATCACGAGATCCATGCTCCTATATTCTTTGAACTTCTGAAACCTTGGTGGAGAATCATCTCCTAAAATGATCAGCATCTGGTAAGGTTCATCCTCATAACCGAGGGCTATTGCTCCATGCACACTTATAGACCTTACACTCTTCACATCCAGCTTCAAACAGCCTAGCACTTGTTCAACAACCTCGTTCAAATGCTTCTCAGACAATTTTCTCTTCAGAATATCAGTTGGCGCTTGAATTAATTTTCTTCGCGCAATCTTTATTTCTTCAACCTCCCGTATCATTGACCAGCTTGGAGCCGGAGAAGATTTGTAAGTACATCATCTCGGAGGCCATTAAGCGAGGCGCGACTGATGCCGTTGCTGAGGTTTATGCTGGGCTGGAGCGCATGATCAAGTTCGCTAACAACGAGGTAGTCATCACCGAAAACCGGGTCATGAGCACTATCGACATATTCGTCATTGTAGGGGGGAGAAGAGCGGCTGCCTCAATTGAGGGATTCCATCTTCAAAAGGTGAAGGAAGCCGTGGAACAGGCCATTAAGCTCGCGAAACTCGCAGCTCCAGCCGAGATATATGTACCACTTCCTAAAGGCCCTTTCAGGTACGATGAGAGACTATTGAGAGAGCCGATGATCAGAGGTGATCCCGACTTGCTCATAGATGCGGTTAACGCGGCGATGAATGCGGCTCTGTCTCAAGGCGCTGAGAAGACTGCGGGGAGCCTCGTTTACTCACGTGGGAAAACTTGGCTTATGACGAGTGGAGACGCTTATGGAAGCTATGAGGGGTCTGCGATAGAGCTCTCGATTCGAGCACTTGCATCCGATGGATCATCGGGCCAATTCGTCTCTGTAGCCGCTAGAAGAGAAGACTTCGACCCCGAGGAAGCCGGTAGGATTGCTGGCGAGCATGCGGTTCTCGCGAAAAATCCGACCGAAATTGATGCGGGAAGATATGAATGCCTCTTAGGACCGATGACGCTTGCAAATTTAATCGAGGAGGTTGGTGACTCGGCCTCAGCATTTCATGTAGACTCGGGTCTATCTTTCCTAGCCGGAAAGCTAGGGGAGCGAGTCTCATCAAGTATCCTCACGCTGATTGACGATCCGACAATCCCGGGAACCTACGGCGCCTGCCCCTTCGATAATGAAGGAGTCCCAACTAGAAGAAAAACGATAATCCATCAAGGCATTCTCATGACGTATCTCCATAACTCAATGACCGCGAAGAAGTTTAACGCCGAGACCACGGCGAATGCGGGCTTAATAGTACCTCATCCATTCAATCTAATCGTAGAGGGGGGCGGCGAGAGTCTAGAGAAGCTCATATCAGACATCGATGACGGGATTTATATCACCAACGATTGGTATCTCAGATACCAGAATCGGCAAACAGGGGATTTCTCAACAATTCCGAGAGACGCAATCCTCAGGATAAGGAAGGGCGGAATAGATGGGGCTGTAAAAAACATCCGAATAAGCGACAACATGCTCAGAATCCTGCAGAACATCCGTAAACTTGGAGGGAAAAAATATTGGATAACTTGGTGGGAGGTCGAAACACCTGTCTATGCCTGCCATGCGCTCATAAACGAGGTGAACTTCACAAGACCGCTTTAACTCCATTTGTGAGCCGGAAAAAATAAAAATCCCTAAGATGAGATTTAGGTGCAAGCCCCGGTAGCTCAGGCTGGTTAGAGCGCCGGCTTGGTAACCTTCACAAGAAAGGGCCTAGAGAGCCGGAATGGTCGTGGGTTCAAATCCCACCCGGGGCTAAATTGCCCTTCAGCCGCCTCATGTTGCAGGCGTGAAGCAAAAGGAAGGGGGAGAGGGTTTGTTGGGCGGCGCTTCGCCATCTTCCACTAGTCCGCGTTTTTTGAGGCGTTCTTCGAGCCGTTGCTGTTTTCTTCGTATTGTGAACCCTATTAGTTGGTAGAACTTTAGCCTGCTTCGCGCTCTAACATAAAGAATGTAGACGTCCCCCTTCCTTACATACGTCCTCCCCATGTCCCTGTTGTAAAGGGGCGTCCCCTTCTCTTTCCGTACGTATGCTGTTGTTTCGACCCCCAGACCATGTAAGAGCCTCTGAACGTATTCGATGAGCCGGATATCTGTATTGGCGCATTGAAGAATTTCCCCACCTCTGCTCACAGATCCCTCGCTGTCGAAGAATCCCCTCAGGAAGCTTCGTATGCACTCCTCTGAATGCTCAACGAATGGCTTTATCCTTTCTACGTCTATGGGCTTCCTGAGCATGTCGTAGAGTGCCCTCGAATAAACCCTTACCATAAACGACCCATCCTTTCTTGGCATCGGCCTCGGCGGATCCCTGCCGAGAACCTTCCCCAAGCATCTCGCAAACTCCTCCACGAACTCCACATCCTTGGCCTTCACGCTGATCACGTACTGGCCGCTTTTCCTGCTATTCTTACATGCCGTCCCGTCTCCGGCAACGACGCCTATGACATATGAGAGCTCGGGTGACGGCTTCAAGAATTTAATGGACGGAATCCTGCATCCATTAAGTGGATTGTGGATTCCCCTACACCAGTGGCAGATCGTGGCGGGGTTCAACCTAATCCCGTAGATCTCCTCGACCATCCTCCCTATCCTCCTGTGTCCGAGGCCCTGCCCCCTCAGCTCCAGAACCCTATGATATATCTCGATCCTCAGATCTCGCGGGAGATATTCTCCACGCCTCTTCACCCTATCAGGGAAGAGCTTATAATACCAGTACTCGACGGCTTTCCTCGAAACATCCACCCCATCTTCCCGCAGCATCCTCCAAGCCATCGTATACCCATATCCTCGCTGAACAGCTACCCTCAAGGCCTTCAAAACCCTCCACCTCACATCAGGCGGCATTCCTCGAGGCATCCTCCCACATCACCTCCACGATGGAGATATGCGATGGACTCATCCAGAAACATCTGATATATGTAGAGGTCTAGGGATGCTTGGAGGGGTGTGGCGCGGAGCCTGATGGGCAAAGCCGCATCCACCAACAAAAACAATGCAATTAGGAGGAATATAAGCGGGGAGGGGTCGGGTGAAAATGGATGTCGCGGGTTCAAGGCCCGCCCGGGGCTCATTATATGAATTCCGTGAATGAAATTAAGGAAAAAAGTAAAGGAAGGTTAAGTAGCATTTCAGCATCCATTATTCATAGTGACGCAGATATTGGATGAGTTGGATAAGTTCATGAGCACCCAAATGGGCCAGAGCATCTTCGCGCTTCAAGTCGAAGATGCAGATCTGGAGAGGCTGAGGAAGACATGAAAGCTATGTTGCTTATTCTGCTCGATACCTGTTGAAAGGCTATTACATCTACAAGGGGCACGCGCTCAAGATGCAGAGTCCAGTGATAACGTTGGTCGAGAGGCTGGGAGATGTTGCAAACGTCGAAAAAGATCTGCTCATCCGCCTCTCAAACCTCTTCGTAATGCACGAAAAAATTCTAGGCCTAGAAAGCTTAATTATGCTCGCACGCTTCCCAAGGTGGGGCCTTGACCTGCCGGCGCGCGTTCCAGGGGGTAAAATTCGAATGGAAGTTGAAAGATTTAGAGGGCGACGTGGAGTATTGAGTGGTTGGGAAGAGGGATGAGAAATCCGGCTATTTTACAGTTTTATTCGATGTAAGGATGGATAAGAGGAGAGGTGTCAGTACGATAGACTTCGAGGTCTTCGGATTTTCTAGGCATGTGGTTGAAGGCATGGGATGGAAGACCTTAGAGGACGCGATAATGGCCCTGAAAGAGTAGATAGTGGAGATGAAGATATCGGCTCTAGGATGTCATGTTAAGTGAAATCCACGGATAAGAAAGAGGTAAAGGAGAAGCTCTTGGAGCTTATGAGAGCTTTCGGCTAGTCCCTCGATTAAGGAGCGGCGGTAATAGCAACAGTCCTGCTTTTCAGAAAGGCCTCTTAGGAGGAGAAAGATGGATTACTAGAGAGTGCGATGCCGTTAAAAGCGAGAAGCTTGATTTTTATTATCGCCATATGTTCTTTTTGGTGGCTTGAAGGGCGCTGTTATCGTTATTCCGACTTATAATGAGGCTGAGAATGTTCGATGGCTTGTCCCAGCGATTCTGGATTCTCTTGAGGGTGCTGGCTGGAGGGCTGTGGTCTTGGTTGTAGACGACTCAAGCCCTGATGGTACGGCTGATGTTGTTCGCGGGATTGCTACTCTTCGCCCGGGGATAGACTTGCTTCAGAGGCCTGGGAAGCTGGGCATAGGATCAGCGTACATTGATGGTTTTAGGAGGGCTTTGGAAGAGTATGGTTGGGCGGAGTATGTTTGCGAGATGGATGCTGATGGAAGCCATCCGCCAGAGACCCTGCTCGAGATGCTCGAGCATGCTGAGCACTCCGGAGCTGATGTCGTGATCGGTTCTAGGTATGTTCCGGGCGGTGGGTGGGTTGAGGGCCCTATACATCGTGTCTTGGTAAGTCGTGGTGCTAACCTACTGGCGAGAATTTCAACCGGTGTCGAGGTTAGAGATGCCACATCCGGCTTCAGGGTTATCAGGACCTCTGCCCTCCGGAGGGTGATAGATCGGTTGAATGCCCTCTGGTCTGGATACATTTTCCAAGTTCAGCTACTCTACCTGCTCCATGAGGCTGGGTGCAGGATTGAGGAGCATCCTCTCAGGTTTCTTCCACGTAGAGCTGGGAAATCTAAGCTCGGGACGTGCGAGATCGCGCGCTATGCATCCTGGTGCTTGAGAATAATCCTTGGGAGGATTATGAAGGGATGAGGAGGCTTAGGGATCTCGGTGAAAGGGAGCTCGTGGACTGGATAAGCAGGAGGCTCGATGAGTGCGAGGGAGCATCACTTCCGCCTGGCGATGATGCGGCTGACATGCTATTCGAGGGAAGGCTCATCGTGTCATGCGATATGCTCGCGGAGTCAACGGATGTGCCCGAGGGGATGAGCCTCAAAGATGTCGGGTTTAAGGCCATAACCGCCGCGACGAGCGATGTGGCGGCGAAGGGCGGCTCTCCGATAGCATATCTCATCTCGCTGATGCTTCCCGAAGACATGTTCGTGGAGGAGTTTCAGGAACTTTGGGCGGGGTTAGAGGAGGCGGCACACTTCTATGGCGGGAGAATCATAGGGGGAGACCTGAACTCCGGCGGGGAAATAATCATAGATGTCATGTGTATGGGGAGGGCTACTCAAACGATCTCAAGGGTTGGGGCTAGGCCGGGAGACATATTGGCTGTAACCGGTGAGTTCGGCTCGCAGGCGGCAGGTCTTCACGCGCTACTCAGCGGTAGGAGAGGCGACCCGCTCTCTGAGAAGGTGATCAGGAGCTTTTCAAAACCCGTTGCGAGGGTCAGGGAGGGTGTGGAGCTCGCGAGAACAGGGGCCGCATCTTCGGCAATAGATTCGAGTGATGGATTAGCGAAATCCCTATATGAGCTATGGAGGTTCAATAATGTGGGCTTTATAGTCGATGAGCCGCCGGTAAGTCGTGAAGCCGAAGAGTATGCCGAAAGATATGATGTGAACCTCTTCGACCTCGTATTTTACGGTGGTGAGGAATATGAGCTCGTTCTAACAATAAAGCCAGCCCTATTAGACGTGGCGCGTGAGTCGGTCGAGAAGATCGGGGGAAGGCTGATAATCATAGGTAGGGCGTCAGAAGATAAGGTGATAAGGGTCAAGTGGGGGGATGAGTGGAGGATACTCGAGGATAGAGGCTACCAGCATTTCACCACGAAGTTATAGTAGTAGAGGATCGCGGCTATCGTCTTCGCATCCTTTATCTCGCCCCTCCTAATGGATTCTAAAGCCTCCTCCAACCCCAGCTCCACGACCGACAGGTCCTCATCCATCTCGAGGCTCTGCGCGCCCCTTCTTAAGCCCCTCGCCAAGTAAACGTAAAGCCTCTCGCTACTGTATCCCGGGCATGGATATATCGTGAGCAGATGGAGGAGCTCATCGGCGACATACCCCGTCTCCTCCTCTAGCTCCCTTCTCGCGCAGACCTCTGGATCCTCGCCGGGCCTAAGAGTTCCAGCCGGAATCTCGAAAATATACTCGCTGATGGGATGTCTATACTGCCTGACGAAAATGACCTTTCCCTTGGAAGTAATCGGGATTATGGCCGAAGCTCCTGAGTGAACCACTATTTCCCGGGTAAACCTCTTACCCGATGGAAGCTCGATAAGCTCCTTCCTCAGAGACACGGCCTTACCCTCATAAACTTGCTCACTCGAAACAACTTTCACCTGCATCTCCCCGAAGCACTACTTAAAATAACCCCTGATTTAAACCAACTCTCTTAATGAGAGTTAGGTAAATATGATGTAAGATTTCAAGGTATGCATTCATTTAAGCTTCACGATTCAAAGATTATTCAAATAATATTTTAGACTTAATATTTGGACTCTTTAGTCTGAAGATTTTTCAGAAAGGCACTATTATACCTTAAAAAATATCTTAACTAATATGCCACCAATTGTCTTCTAGGGTATCACAACAATTTAGTCGATATATGAGAAAAATGAGGCAAAACTTTTTTTCTTTACGCAGGCTCTTAAGCATAGTACTAGTGGTACTAATTTGCGCTTGGTCGAGTGCCTCAATCCTCCTTATCGCAACGAGCGATTGGCCCAATATGCAGAACCCCCAGAAGCCATCCACAAGCGCTAGGGAGTAATTTACACTTGCGTAGAGTGAGCCCAGCCAACGACCCTGCATCAAGTTGATCTTTGTTAAGCTCGTTTATGCCGGCTAAGAGAATCATAAAAGGCAGAAAAGTACTAAGTAATAAGCCTGCGAACCAGAATAGCCTGATCATAATATACCAACTTAGATATGCCGCTCAATCACTTATCGAGTGAAGACTGAAAGTCCTTCAGCCCACTCCTCCCGTCGTTCAGAAACCTCTCAGCGAAGTGTATGCTTTGGCTGTAGAAGCTTCTCTCGACGTTCCTAGCCTCTTCAACCCGCCTCATATACCACTCGGTGATAAAGAGAAGCGGAAGGATCAGGAAGATAGTAATGAGCCCAGTTAGTAAATTGAGCTGCATCATGGCCGCGAGCGAGGCTAACATCATTAAGAAATTCGGTAGAATTATGGTAAGGCTCGTCGAGTTGTTCCAGATCGCAAAGTCGACATCGCTCACAACCCTCCCTACAATGTCTCTAGAGTCAAGTACTATAGGGCTTATGCGGTTTATGATGTTCTTCTTAATCTTTACAATTCCTTCGGCCATATATTGCCAAAAGGGCTTTAGAAGTCATTCGCTAGTTAAGGCGGCAACTGCCACTATTCCGAGTGACAGTAGCCCGTGGTTAAGTAATTTCTCGTTAATTGGTGAAGAGCTTAAGGCCATCACCACATCTCTTAAGATTAATGGAAGCATCGTACCGAGAGCGATGGACCTGATGAGATATGCCGCCGAGATGGGGACGAGCCCTTTAAGGGCATTCCCTCGTCCGATACCTTTAAACATGAATCTTGTAGTAATCACAAACATATCAGCAATCTTCAGAGTTATCTATGAAGATGTAACCTAAAATCAACTATTTTAGGATAGCTAAGTCAAGGTTGGAAGAAATAAAATTCGCCTAGCAAGCCTCTTGCGCCGCGAGGCTAGAACTTTTGAGTCGAAGATGGCAAAGACCGCTATTAATGTGAGTAGAGATGATGTATGGCGCTCACTAAGCAGGTCATAAGTTACACGTTAGCAAAACAGTATCGGAGCCTGCGAAATCGTTCATCGAGACATAGATTCATAAAAATGGGCTTCTGATATAGACGTTGTTATTGAGATTGGCAGAGACTCTTGAAGGAGGCAAAGAAGTTAGTGATTTTTGGCTATTTCGCGCTTATCCCTTCTTCGAGGGCTTCCCTATACGCTTTGTATAGGCGATCTAATAGCCTGTAGACCAGACAGATTATGATTATCGCTGTGATTGGTGCAAGGGATTTGATGGTATATGAACCCACTATTGGAAGTGTTCTGAGGCTCCAAGAGTAGGTCCAGAGAACTAGTGCGAAGAGAAGGTACGTTGTATCATTGATTGACTCTCTAATTATTGTTGATGTTAATCGCAACCTGTGTACGAGCTTCGAAGAAATATGTTCCACTAATATCCCGCTCGAGGCTATTATTTTTGAGCCGAAATAGATTATTATTGCCATCTCTACTAGCAGTAGAAGCGACGCAACTTCAAGTGTTATGGGTGCTTCCAGCACCACTATGTCGGCAAAGGGCGACAGTAAGAGCCTAGTTACTAGTAATCCGATGATTAGGCGGAAGGTATTAGCTATTAGTGTATTAATGGCGCCTTTGGTTGTCAGTTCAACGGCGAGGTGGGGCCAAGCTTCATATCTACCCCTCCTTTGCACGAGCCACGTCCAAGTTAAGGATCCCTTAAAGAGGAGTATCAATCCCGCAGCGACGAAGATGATAGATGTGGAGGCGATATAGTATATCGAATAAAGCGGATATCCGGCTACTGCGCACACGAAAACGACGAAGAGCCTCGCGTCCCGCGTCGCCGGAATATTTCTCAAACTCTCTACTCCAATGTTTAGCCTTGAAAGCATATGTGTGGTTTGACTGACTGACACGGTTCCTGCAGCAGCAATTATGGACAGGATCATATCCAGTATAGATAAAGGCCAACACGCTACAACTATACCAGCTATAATCACGATGTCTGCAATCCTGTCCAATATATTGTCAAAAACCTCTCCTCGAACACTCGTAGCTTTGAAGAGGCGTGCGACTTCTCCATCAATTCCGTCGATGATTGATGCGATCTGGATCAGAAGCCCGCCGATCAGATAAAACCCCGTTGGAATAACAGCCGCGCCAATAACCGCAACGATGAAGGAGGTGAGGGATATGATATTTGGATGAATGAAAAGTCCACTTTTGTAGAGGTAGAGGGAGATCCTCGTGGAGAAATTTCTGTTTAGGAACTTGCTAACCAAGCCATCAGAAGGCTTTACAAGGTCCCTCCTCAATACTTCATAATAGATTTCTCTAGCAGCCTCTAGGTCGCTGGGGGTGTCGATATCTCTCCATAGAAGACCGGTCACATCAACGAAGTCCACATCACTGTTCACCGCGGCTATATTAATTGCCTCTTTGAGGGAAGCTTCCCTGCCATATTTTTTGACCGCTTCCTCCATATACTGTAGGCTGCGCGATCCACAAAAAATCACGCCCGTATCGACCCCATGTATGGGTATCAGCTCCTTTCCCGTCATTGCTATACGCTCCTCATGTAATGAGAGTTTAAGCCCCTCTTCGGCAGTCTTCAGTGACGGCTTTCTATCGAGGCATAGTATGAAAGCCTTCTGGCTATCTTTGGCGCGTTCAATAATTCTCCTAAGCATTCGCCCTTCCATTATGTGATCTGACATCAGGAGAAGGAGAGGCGGGCTAATCTCTTTGCAACCTATGTATGCGCTGTAAAGATTTCCGAAGGGGCGATCATCCTGAATCTGGATTACGCGGAGGTCTGGATTTATCTCCCTGAAGATGCCTGCAAAATCTGGTATGGTAACTATCGCTATATCCGATACCCCGCTGCTTCTCAGTTTATCGATTATGAACGAGAGTATTGAGACGCCATGCTCAAGCTCCATTAGAGATTTGGGCATGTGATGTAAGTAAGGTTGGAAACGAGTGGCCCTGCCAGCCGCTAAAATAACTGCTCGCACGACCTAAATGTTGATCTTGCTCCTCTGATATAACTCTTCACAGGCAATAGTTTTAACAATGCTAATATGTCACTTGCTAATCATGCTCGGTGCAGTCTTATAGTAAGCGTGAAAGCTTGTATTATCACGCTTCATGAACCTGGGGGGTCGTTAAGCGAATAATAATCACAGTTTAGTTTTTGGCTATCTCGTCCCCGCATTCATCGAAAACGCACCTCTCATTTAGAGAACCGAATCAGCTTTTTCTCCTCCCCGCCAGCTGATACGAAAAGAATATTAAATTTCTACATTTGAGAAAATAAGAAAAGTGATTTATGAATGAATTAAGATCGGCTATGCCGGGATAATAGTCTACAGTTTAATGGTGTTCTTTAGATCGCAGGAATACCAACTTACAAATAACAGTTGTTAATTTTATTTGAGTCTATCAAAGGCAATTAGATATTCACCGTTAGTGGTGTCTATAGATATGATTTTCAAGGCTTCAAGAGAATTTAATTGTGTTAAAGCGAGAGTTGAAGCCCGGCGCTCAACTTAGCTGAGCTACGGATCTTATTCATGGACCCGAACCTCATCTCAAAACTAATGTTGCATATTTATGAAAATCCGGGCCCGGGGGGATTTGAACCCCCGACCCCCGGGTTAAGAGCCCGGCGCTCAACCTGGCTGAGCTACGGGCCCCATTTTATGGGTTTTCCACAGATTTATTTATGCTTTAGTTTTCGCGATTCTCTCTGAGCTTGAGCGTTATTGGCATTGATTTAGCCGGCTCTCCAAAGAGGGTTACGGGGCTCTGTTATCTTAGTCATGATCTAGTGGTCGAGGTTTCGCGAGCTCGTTTCGATGATGAGATAATTTCATTCATTAATGAACGTAACGTTGAGGTGGTGGCTGTGGATGCTCCGCTGAGCTTTCCGAGATCTGGTAGCTTGAGGAAATGTGATGAGGAGCTTAGGAGAATTAGAATCCGTGTTCTTCCACCGGTTCTGGGAGGTATGAGGAGTCTTACCGAGAGGGCGATCAAGCTCAGCGAGATTCTGAGATCTCGGGGGTATGAGGTTATAGAAGTATTCCCGACGGGCGCTCGTATGGTATTAGGTCTTCCATCGAAGAGTGAGGGGGTTGATGCTCTCCGCGAAGCTCTGGCTGTTCATGGCGTAAGAGGGTTACCGGATGACGTGGATCAACATGTCCTCGATGCCGTGATATGCGCGCTTGTCGGCCTGTATTACCTCGAGGGAGATTACGTCGAGTTCGGGGATAGCTGTGAGGGCGTGATAATAATGCCGCGGCCGAGATCACCTGAATGATGGCCTCTTTGAGAGGAGCTTTGGGAGCGGGAGTCTCTTGAACGGCTTGCCGCCGACCTTCTCCCTTATCTCCCTGATTAGATCCTCGAGCGTGAGCTTCTCGACGCCACCCGCGGCCCTCTTCCTCACACTTAGTAGTCCGCTCTCCTTCTCCCTCTCGCCATAGACCACAATGTAGTGTATCCACTCGATCTCGGCATCCCTTATCTTCTTATCCACGGACTCGTCCCGATCATCTATGTCTGCTCTTATCTGGACCTTCTCGAGACTATCGAGTATCTTTAGGCAGTCTTCGAGGTACTCGGGCTTTACAGGAATTAGTCTAACCTGCGTTGGTGTTAGCCATAAGGGGAGCGATGGCTTCTCGCCGCGCATCATTGCGAGATAAGCCTTCTCGAGGAGGGCGTAGATGACGCGCTCTATTGCGCCGCTGGGAGAGCAATGGAGGATTATCGGGTACTTCTTCTCGCCGCGTTCATTCACGTAGGTTATTCCGTAGGATATTGCGTTCTCCACATCTATCTGGTCGGTTGAGAGAGCCGCCGCTTTACGTTGACAATCCACGAAGTTGAACTCCCATTTCAGCACGAAGTAGAAGTAGCGCTCGCTCCACATCTCAGCCAGCACGGGCTTCCCGAACATTCTCACGAGCTCGAGGATGAAGTTCTTGTTCTCCTCATAGAAATCCTTGGTGAACCTTATCGCCATCTCCAGGTCATCCCTCGCGAGCCCTACGCCCTCCATGACCTCGAGACTGAGGCTCAGCCTTCTCTTCATCTCCTCTTTCGCCTGCTTGAGGTCCCTACATATCGCGTGGACATCGGGCATCGTGAACGCCCTCAGCCTCTTCAAGCCAACAAGTTCTCCGCTTTTCTCTCTCCTGAAGCTGTATCTCGTGAGCTCATAGACCCTTAGAGGAAGATTCTTGTAAGAGAGATTCATGTCCTTCGCGATGAGGAATTGGCCGAAGCATGCGGCGAACCTGAGGAAGTACCTCTTGTCTTCGGTCTCAACAACATATTGCCTCGCCGGGAACTTGTGCAAATACTTTCTGAGGCTCGGGTGATTCATGTCATACATTATGGGCGTCTCGACCTCTACCCCGCCGTACTCTATCACTTTTTCCGTGACGTATTGCTCGAGGAGGCTCTTGATCAGCCTCCCCTTAGCATACCACCTTAGGTTGCCCGGGTCGCTCGCCGGCTCATGATCCGCGATCTCGAGCCTTTTCATGAGGGAGACGTGCGGCGGCTCCTCGAGAATGGCTCTAGACTTCTGGATCTCATAGCGCGCGAATGCCTCGAGATTTTCATGGCCCCTGAAGTCGTATTCCTTCACCGGGATCATCTCGCCCTCCGGGGTGATGATGTACCAATAGGACTCAAGTTTCTCCTCGAGCAGTAGTGCTTGCGGGATCTCCTCGGTCCCTTCTCTCTCAACCTTCTCGTAGCTTCTGAGTTGCTCGGCCAGCGGATGCCCCTTGACGGCGATCACGAGCCTCTTATTCCACCCGAATGGAGCGGAGTGTACCTCGAGGTTTAGGGCGCGGGCTTCGTTCCGCATGGCCCTGAGCATTGAGAGGGCTTCGCCGGGAGGAGCAAGATCGGGGCTCAAGTGGGCGTAGGGGTATATCACGACCCTCGAGGTTCCGAGTTTTTCCGCCTGTTCCGCGAGCTCCCTAATCGCCTTCTTCGCGAGCACGGCGTCATCACCCTTCTCTATGCAGGTTAGGAGGAGGAGCGCGTCTTCAACCCTGTAGGCTTTTCTCTCGGCCTCCTCGTAGATCGAGCTTTCAGGCTTTATTGGCTCATACTCCACGTAATCCACATGAAGCTGTAGAACCTTCATAATATCACCTTCGACCACGGGCCCGCCATATGTCGCATCTTCTCAAGCTTCTGTTGCTCTCTAGTTAGCTTCTTAAATTGTTTCCAGTGAGCCTCGCAGAGATAGGCTCTTCTACTAGATCCCTTGATATTCATGCTTGAGGGGATCCGCTGCGTGGAGATTGATTTGACGGCCTTTTCCTCGCACCCCGCAACGGAGCACTTAATACCCTTCGAAATTTTTCCCATATCCTGACCACCTCTTAGAAGTTTATAGGAGGATTAAAGATTACTCAGCATACTGCTATCCATATGTTCTGTGAGAGGCTCTAATATGACTACGCCCTCACCTGGCCTAATGTCAAATGTATAGATGGCTGAGTCCACCTTACTCCACCTCATCTTCCTTACGTAAATAGTCTTCAGCAACTTTCCATAGAACCTTGTCACGCCTAGGACGATTACGCCGGATGAGAGGAACTCCTCGAACCCGAATCTGCTGAGTCTGTTAGATCCCGTCGGGATGTCGCAGGTGAGCACGGTGGTGGCCCCGAACTTCTCCTCCACCATGTTCACTATCTCCCTAAGGTATTCCCTGATCACCAGCTCCTCCCTCGCGCCGGCCGCAAGCGCCGAGATCGGGTCCAAGACTATCCTGCTAACAGGTTTGCCGGCCGCGATCCTCGCCAGCACGTCAACGAATGCCTTACTCTCCTTCCCAAATCTCTTAAGATCCTCGGCGTAGAGCCTCAGCTCGAATGGGTGGAAGATGCCCTGCTCTATGTAGTCCCAGAGGTTCCACCCGAGGGAGAGGGCGCCCCTCAGCACGCCCTCAATCCTCTCGTCGAGCGAAATGTAGATGCAGTTCTCGTCATTCCTCAGCCCCTCCAGGAGAAACTGGAGGCTCAAGATCGTCTTGCCGACTCCCGTCTCGCCCGTGACGAGATAAGTCCTACCCCTGAGCAGGCCTCCGCCAAGCATCTCATCCAATTTGCGTATGCCCGTCGAGACCCTCTCGAAGGGCTCCATGAGTCCAGCCTTCACGGCTAATTAGCAGGTAAAGCACCTAATGAATGATTAGGCTAGGAATTTGCCGTTCTCGTAGATCAGGTCGTTATCCCCGTAGACTTTACCTCGCCGCAGGTCGAGGATTAGGTCCCAGTGTATCGATGACTTGTTCATTCCGCCGGTCTCGGGGTAAGCTGCTCCCAAGGCCATGTGCATTGTCCCGCCTATCTTCTCATCCAGCAGTATCTGCTTCGTGGGCCTCGTGATGCCGTAGTTTAGGCCGAAAGCCACTTCGCCGAGCCTCCTCGAGCCCCCGTCTGTCTCGATTATCTTCTTCAGCTTATCTGCTCCCTTCTCGGCCGATGCGTCCACAACCATGCCACTCCTGAACTCAAGCCTTACCCCCTCGACCTCGAATCCACCCCATATTGCCGGGAAGCTGAAAGCTATATGGCCCTCGACGCCATCCTCTACGGGCGCCGTGAACACCTCGCCAGCCGGCATGTTATGATGACCGTCATCATTTATCCACCTTCTCCCACCAACTTTGATTAGGATGTCTGTTCCCTCCGAGACTACCCTCAGCTCATCGATCCTGCTTAGCAGGCCAGCTATATGCTCCTGCTCCTTCGCCTTCCTCCTCCACTCCTCGATCGGGTTCTCCCTATCAACCATACATGCGCCGAATATGAATTCCTCATACTCGAGGAGCCCCATACCCGCCTCCTGCGCGAGCGCGTTCGTCGGGTAGATCGTGACGTTCCAGCGGAGCTCGCCCGCTGCCTGCCTCCGCATGAAGATCTCAGTCAGCTCGGCCCTCGCAGCCCTCCTAACCCTGATCCTCTCCGGATCAATGCCTATCAAAGGCTTCGTATGGCTACTAGATATTAACGAAATGGAGACATCAATCTTTTCCTGGAAGAATTTCTCTATCGGCGATAGATGCCTCAGCACGAAGTCGCTAGCATACCTGTAGAAAATCTCATCAATCTGGCTATCGCCCAGCATGATGTGAGGATATCCTCCACTAGAAACTACTATTCTCACGAGTTCCCTGACGAGCGGCAGAGCCTCAACGTCAGCCCTGATTAAAATCTCATCACCTGATTTAACGGAGACGCTATACCCCGTTATCAGCTCAGCGAGCCTGGATACGCGGGGGTCGATCATACAGGAATCCTCCGCGGGCTGCGCCTTTAAGGTTTGCGAGGGGATTATGATTGTGTTTCAAGCCCTAAAGCTCTTTACCGCCCGGATGATCTCCCTACAGCGCTGAAAGCTTTCTTCAGCGATCGTCCCGGTCACAATTATATCCGCCCCAGCTTTAAGGGATGTGATCGCGTCCTCGGGCCTCCTAATCCCGCCGCCGACGATAATTGGTATATCAATGGCCTTCCTGACAGCTCTAATTGTCTGCGGTGGTACCGGCTTCTCCGCGCCCGAGCCAGCCTCCAAGTAAACGAATCTCATGCCAAGATACTGTGCTGCGAGGGCATAGCATGCCGCCACCTCCCCCCGGTTCATTGGCAGTGGAAGGGCTCTCCCCATCGCTGCCACAGCAGTATCACCCCCGAAGATCAGGTAACCCATCGGTATAGCCTCAATGCCATACTGGCTGACAAGCACTGCTCCCTGCGACTGCGCCCCTATGATGAAGTAGTGATCTACACTATTGAGGAGGCTCATGAACCATATCGCATCCGCATACCTGCTTATGCTCGTGATATTATTCGGGAATATTATCACAGGAATTGAGATTGCCGACTTAATGGACTTAACAAGATCATCCATCTGCGATTGGGAGAAGAATGTGGATCCGCCAACCATTATCCCATCTGATCCAACCTCCTCAGCCCTAGACGCTATCAATGAAGCTTCTTGAGATGTCGACTCCTCCGGGTCTATTAGCAAAAGATGGATCTTCTCACCAGATTCCAGCTTATTGAGCAGGTATTCCTCAACCTTGCCTATCCTCAGATGCTTCATGTATATCACCCTGTTTCTCAGGTTGAGCATCAGCCGGCCCCTCTATTTCACCAGCCTCAACCGGCTGCTCGGCAGGCTTTCTGGTACCAATAACTATGTCATAAAACTCGGAATAAGCGTCTACTGGCATATATGAAGGAAGCCATCTGACCTCAGCCCTAGCTCCACAGTTTCCGCAAACAACCCTAGCAATGTCCGACCCCTCCTCGCGATAAACTGCCACGCTCATCTCGTTACAGATGGGGCATATGAAGAGCTTCGGAAACGGCTTAACCACCTTCTTCACAATCTTCCTCCTCTTACGACCCACAACACCTCACCTCAAACAAGTAATATATGGTCGCAATCCGACTTTTTGATATGCAGAAAGACTAAATAAATATTAGACCTGAATCAAGAAAGCCCGGTGGCGAGGAAGGCTGCATGATGAGAGGCGTTAGGATCGGCTTGATAACTCTAGATATGAAGCTAGCGGCAAAGATTAGAGAGGCTTCTCGAGAGTATAGGGTTGAGGTAGTTCATGCTGCTGATGCCGAGTCTCTCCCCCTCGATGTGGATGTGGTCATAGCATCAAGAAGTGAGGAGCTCACAGTGGAAGGAAAGAAAGTCGTCTATTGCGAGGACTTTGAATCGTTGGATGAATGTATGGAGTGGGCGCTAGAGCTGGCAATAGGCGAATTGGGGCGAAAAATAGTTATCGTCGCGATTGATCCAGGAAAGAGCCTCGGGGCAGCTTTCCTTTTAGATAACTTCGTTCTGAAGACTGGGAAGTATGGGGCAGTCGAGGAGCTTGTGAAAAATGTGAGGGGCTTCCTGGAAAGGCATAGAGATGCGGAGAAGAAATATGTGGTTTTGGGGGCTGCCTCGAGCTTAAGCATGATAAAAACTGTAATGAAGAAGCTTGAGGAAGCTATTAGCGGCATAGGAGCAACAATAGTGGTCTGCGATGAGTCATTCACCAGCAAGGGAATTCTCCCCAGAATAGGGGATATGAGTAAGGATGAGTACTCGGCTCTAGTACTCTCCCTCAAGAGTCTCCTCGGCCTCGGGTAGGTGATCTCCATGCCTAGTGTGAGGGTGAGGAAGGGTGATACGCTGATACTGCATGGTCCGGCCTCAGCAACCCTTGTCGAGGGAAAGGCATCAGTACTAGGCTGCCCTCTAATGCCCAAAGCCAAGTTAATCGTGAAGAGCTGGAGATCCAGGCCGATCTACGCGGAAAAAGATTCCGTAATGGACTTCACATATGGTGAGAATGGAGGCTATGAAGTAATTGAGGGCGATACTATTCCGGAGGAGTGGAGAGCCTTCGCTGAGAAGGCGTCAGAGAATCCAAGTAGAGTCTGCGTTTATGGTGGCATTGATTCAGGAAAGACCACGCTAGCCACGCTCATTCTTAATAGCCTCATCAAAAAGCATAAGCTAGCAGTTTACATCGACCTAGACCTTGGCCAATCAAACATTTGTCCCCCGACGACGATAGGCTACACCTCCCTTAGAATACCGACCTTTGATATCTCTTCCCATAGGTTAGAGGATGGTGAGATTGTTGGATATACTTCCCCGACCCCCCTGATCGAGGCGCATCTAAAGGCGGTTGAAAAGCTTACTAGAAAACTCTCTGGAAAATATCAGGGTATTAGCGCGTCAATAGATCTTGACGGCTGGGTTTCAAGTGAAAGCGCAGTGAGGCACAAGAAAGAGCTGATAAGAATGCTCAAGCCCGATTATTTCATTTCCATAGACGAGATCCCAAGCCAGATCCGAGAAACATGCGAAAGCTTTGATGTAGCTTGTGAAGCCCTCCCCCCGCCACGGGAGGTTAGAAAAAGAGATCAAGTTGCTCGGCGCAGGCTTCGCGAACTAGCTTACGAGAGGTTTCTCAGAAAATCTGTCGTCAGAAGAATCCCGGTAAGCTGGGTAAGCCTCAGGACCATAACTGATGAAGCCGACCCGAGAAATATCAGAAAACATGTTGAGGCCCTCCTTCAGAGCTATGCTGAAAACTCAGGTGAGCTATTAGATCAAAATACGGAGAAGGCCTTGGACAAACTCGCCAAGAATGGTATCGGGATATTAAGCTATCTCAGAAATCCCGCAGATGCGTTCGCCGGCATAGGATTGTTGATAGACCTTAATTTTAAGGAAAACTATCTCAGAATCCTAACTCCATATAGAGGCCAAGTTAGGGAGTTGGTGGTGGGAGCGATACTGTTATCTACTGAGGGAGAAGAAGTTTACTCGAACCCACAACTCCTAACGCTGAGTAGTGTCGGCTAGGGGCCTTCTTAGAAGGAGGCTCCTATTCCTTCCTAACTCCGGGTTGAAGGATCTTTATCACCCTAACGATCCCAGCGAGCTCTAGATTTCTAGCATTTTCGGGCGGAAGCACTGCTAGATCCCCAGCCTTGAATGGACCATAAGATTCCAGATCGATTCCCACGAATTCGGGAGCATCCTTAAGGAAATATACGAATTCATATTTCGAAGGCAATCTCTCCCAATTTTGATAGGCAACAGCTTCAACAAGCTCCCCGACGCAATCCCTATACTCCATGATCAGGGATACCAGTCTAGGGTATATTCGGCGCTCAAATCCGAAGAGACCCTCGAGGGGCCTTCCCTCGATTGCCGCTTTAACAAGTTTCCTCAATCTCAGCTCAAAAAGCTCTCGCACGGCTCTTGTAACGGTCTCGAGAAAGGCTTCTTTCAGCTCTGATGTAAGCGCCCCCTTATCAGAGACTCTTAGCTGATGCTTAATACTTCCAATATATTTTCTGATGTTCTCGAGAAAGTCTTCAGGATGTTTTGCTGGAGCCCCTTCATTTTTCTCAATCCTCCAAGCCTCTATGAGCGCCTCATAAACATCCGCATGAGAACCCGAGCTCATGTCACTCATAGAAATGCTGCAGATATCGTTTAAACCTTCGCCTCCTCCAGCTTTGCGATCTTTCGAATATTCTCGAGCTCTGGTTCATCGGGTTTATCAATGGACAGGAAGGCTTCCACAATTTCCTTCGCGAGCTCGTCGGAGGTTAGCCTAGCGCTTAGCGCTAGGACATTCGCGTCATTCCACTTTCTCGCCCCGCGGGCTGTCTCGGCGTCGGGGCAAAGAGCGGCTCGAATCCCCTTAACCTTGTTCGCAGCAATGGAGACCCCGGTTCCTGTATAGCATATAACCACTCCGTAATCGCAAACTCCCTCTACAACCCTTCTAGCCACTTCAAAAGCAACCTCGGGCCAAGGCTCGAGTTTCCCCGAGCGCAGGGCCCCGATCTCCTCAACTTCGTATCCTTTTGATTTAAGATGCTCGATAACAACTTTAGCCACATGGTATGTGTCATCAGATCCAACGGCTACTTTCATTTCCAGTCTACCCTCCGATGATGAAAATTATCTAGGAAGCTTATCAGATTTTATGGTAAGGTGGCAGCTCCTCGGCAAAGAAGTAAAACAGCGGTTGCTAGCGGAAGTTTTACTACCTTTCCGGATATTGGGGGTATCTGTACATCTCGAGCCTTTATCTCGCCCGATCTTATTACCTTGACATGAACCTCCTCATCCATGGGGAGGGCCACTGGGTCCCATGCGGGGTCGAAGTCGTCGAGATTATTTGGGTTGATTAGCTGAGCTCTTAGCCCGGTTTTACCATTTAGGGAATTTCCAAGCCTGATCAGCCTATGAACGTCTTGCGTTACGACGGCGTCCACATGCGCGGCAGCGGACTTCGCGGCAGCGCTCACCACAATCCTCCGCGATGAGGCGCTCAGAATGTTCCAAGGTACCTTATCCATCGTGATTCCTCTGAGTTTCTCAAGATCTCTCACTAGTGCTGATGCTCGCCTGTCGCCCGTCAGCTCATAGATCTCTGTAAGGTCTCCACTTAGGAGGAGCTGTAATGCCTGTCTAGCTATCCTACCCCTCCAGCCCGGGTCGCCGAGATCCGGCGCAACCCCATCTCTCAACCTCCTTTCAAGTCCTAGGAGCCTTGGCTCAAGCCCGGCTGCCATCACGTAGTCTATGATTTCCCTCCTCTCTTGCTGGCCCATGCCTTGGACATGCTCATCAGAGACTATGACGTGGTATCCCCTGTTTCCGGAGAAGGCCAGTCTTATCTTCTCGAAGCCGAGGTCTGACTCGAGGATCTCGAGGAGCTTCCTAGCCTCATTTCTAGCGCTCTCTAGGCAATCTTCGCAGACCCATTCAACCTTCTCAAGTGCTGCTCCACAACTCGAGCATCTCTCGGCGTCGGCTGGATAATCGAGTAAGCAGCTCCTACATACTTTAAAGTCGTGGCTCTTCTTGCACGGCGTCTTCAGATGGTCAGCATCAATATCGAAGGCCAGCTCAGATCCAATCCAGCCCTTCTGATCCATGGGGGCTCTCGGATACTTGTAGAGTGCAGCCGAGTGGTATACGTGTAAGGGAGCCTTCTCCACAAGCATCTGCCTAAGCTCGCTCGAGCTCGTGAGGCCGATATGTCTTATCATCACCTTCTCCGCGAAGGTGAAATAGCCGAACTCCCTTTCCTCAATCCTCTCAGGGACATAGACATCTCCACTAAGCTCGAAGTAATATCGCTTAAAGAGTTTCTGGACGAACGCAGCGTCATCATACTTTATGAAGCTCATATTTTCTGCTACTCCTTCCTGAGTGATGTATAGACTATGTAGGCAAGTATCGCCACGAGTATTACGGCGGCAAGCCAGAAAGAGCTCCTATAGACCAGCTCGAGAAAAGCCTCGAGAGTCATCTTGCAATTAAGCAAAAAAACTTAGTTTTAAGCGTTATCCAGAGCTGAGGAACCCACCAGCTCACGCTGATGCTAGAATCGTCAGGTCTCCGACGTTGGTCCCGGTCGGCCCCGTGTATATTGCTCCGCCCACGAGGTTGAAAAACCTGTTTGAATCATTCTCCGCGAGGAATTTTACCGGGTTTATGCCCAGCCTTATTGCGTCATGATAAGTTTGCGAGTCGGCTATGGCTCCGGCAGCTGTGGATACTCCATCCACGCCATCGGTTCCAATGCTTAGTAGCACGGATTTTCTCAAATACTTAAGCTTGAGTAATGAGCCTAGGACGAGCTCTTGATTCCTCCCGCCTATTCCGCCGCCTTTAACCGTGACGGTGTATTCTCCTCCGATTATCGCCGCGCGCCTTCCACCCTCTTCCTCGAACTGGTGTAGGAGGCCTGCCAAGAATATTCCAACCTGAGATGCCTCGCCCTCTGCATACTTACTCAGAATGCTGCACTCGAATCTCCTAGACTCCAAGTAGCTTGCCGCGGCTCTGCATGCGTCGCCAACATCCGCGATTATTATGTTTGTTATCCGCTGGAATGCAGGATCTCCCGGCTTAGGCGTCTCCTCCAACTTACCTTCCATGCCATCGATGATTCTTCGTTTAACACTTTCCGGAACCTTATCCCACAGCTCGTATCTTCTCAAAACATTGTAGGCATCCTTGAAGGTTGTTGGATCAGGTACTGTTGGCCCGGATCCTATGCTTTCTAACCTATTTCCAACTACATCTGAGAGTATTAGGTTGATGGTTCTAGCTCTTGACAGCCTCTTTCCAAGCCATCCTCCCTTTATCAGGGATAAATGCTTCCTGACAGCGTTTACCTCATCTATGGTTGCACCACTCTCAAGTAGGAACTTCGTTGTGATTATCTTGTCTTTGAGGGTTACTGGTGGCGCTGGTAGAGTAAGCATGGCGGATGCACCGCCCGAGAGTAGGAAGATGATGAGAGTTTTCTCCGACACGGACTTGGTCCAATCTAGGAGGAGCTCCGAGGCCTCTATGCTCTGTTCGCTTGGAATGGGATGACTTGAAGGAAAAACATCAATTTTCCTCAAATTAATACACTCGCACGGGCTGCTCAAGGATACGATTACCCCCCCGGAGATTCTGTCATATAGCAGGGGCTCTAGCATCTCCGCCATCTTGATCGATGCCTTGCCAACCCCTAGGATTACGATCTCATCAAACTCCCTCAGATTAATCCTTAGATGGTTCTCCACTAGGAGAAAGCCGTTCTCCACGCGAACTTTCTTCATAAAGCTCTCCGGCATAACGCTTCGGATTCCATGCTCGGCGGCCCTCAAAACCTCACTTCTGAGAATGGCTATTTCTCCGAACCTAGACCCCACAAGATCATCGAAATTCTTTATCAAGCTCTGAAAAGGATTCATCACACAGTGGAATGTTTTTTGCCGAGTATAAGTCTTGCTTGAGCTGGGTTGGAGATGGGTTACATCTCCAAGCGCGCGATTGTGAGGGGCTTTGCCTCAGGATCCGCCGTGATTCTCGGATGTTCTGAGATAGGTGAGGAGACATTCATCGACGAGTTCGTTTACATTGGTTATCCAAGGAGGGATAAGCTTCTAAGATCTCCAAGGAAGTTAAGTAATCTTGATAGCTTGAGCTCTGGTACTAGGGCTGGGAGGGGGTGCATTATCCGAAGCCATACTGTGATCTATGAGGATGTGGAGATCGGTGATCGCGTTGAGGCGGGACACTATGTCCTAATTAGGGAGGGGTCGAGAATCGGATCTGACAGTAAAATAGGGAGTTACGCCAAGCTTGATGGAAAAGTTGAGGTGGGGTCTAACGTCAGCATACAATCTGGGGCTTATCTTCCACATCTGACGACCATTGAGAACGGCGTCTTCATAGGCCCAGGAGTAATAGTAACCAACGATCCCTATCCAGTGAGCAGAAAGCTTCTTGGAGTTAGGATTAAGGAAGGAGCGATTATCGGTGCTGGCGCGGTTCTAATAGCAGGGATCGAGGTCGGCGAGCGCGCGGTCATCGGTGCTGGTGCGGTTGTTACGAGAAGCATTCCAGCCGGGATGGTCGCATTCGGATGCCCAGCTAGGATCATGATGACTAGGGAAGAGTATGAGGAGAAGAAGAGGATGCGTGAGGAGGCTGGCGATTAGATCGGGCTCAGGATCTTGAAGATAATCAGCGCGTAAACCTTGGCTGCTGCGATAAGCTCTGAGAGGGAGACCCATTCGTCCACTGAGTGAGCTTGCTCCAAGCTTCCAGGCCCGAGGATCACAGAGGGGATCTTGGCTTCATTAACGAGATAGCTCATGTCGCATGTCGCTTGGAAGCCTGTTATTTCAGGCTCGCGGCCCAAAGCGCTCCTTACAGCCTCAACAGAGGCCTTGACTATCCTCGACCCAAGATCCACCTCGGCTGGCGAGATCCAGCGGAGGATTATGACCTCAGATTCTGTTCCCCTTTTCTGGTCGATCTCCTCGGCTGTGCGCTTAAGCGTATCTAGAATCACGTCAAGCTTTTCCCCGGGTAGAGCCCTATAATCCACGATTACCTCAGCCCAACCTGGCACCATGTTGTCCTTTTCACCAGCTCTGAAGATTGTCGCAGAGGCTGTCGGAGGCCCGAGAAAGGAATGCCTTTTCCCAGCGATTTCGTTGGAAAGCTCCTCAATCTTGAGAGCAAATTCTGACGCTGCATAGAGAGCGTTTATTCCCAGCTCCGGCCTACTTGAGTGCGCATATCTTCCCGCGAATTTTGCAGCGATAGCAAGTCTTCCTTTGTGAGCCGCGCAGATCCGGAGGCTTGTAGGCTCACCGACGACAGCGTAGTCCGATCTGAACCCGCTTCCAAGAAGCCTTCTAACACCCTGAGACTCAACCTCCTCATCCGCAACCGCCGCGAAGACAAGCCCGCCCCCACCGAACTCCACATCCTGATCGGCCAAAGTCTTTAAGGCTCCAAGCATCGAGGCGATGCACCCCTTAGCATCCGCAGCACCCCTGCCATAAAGCTTACCATCCCGGATAATCCCCGCATAGGGAGAAAGGCTCCAAGCCCTCCTCTCACCTGCTGGAACAGTATCTAAATGTGTTAGAAGCAGGAGACCGGCTCTCTCGAAATCCATGCTCGTTGCTAGGCAATTAGCTCGGCCGTCAAAAACGTCAACCCTCGCCTTAAGACCAAGCTCGGAGAGCTTCTCAGCGAGAAAGCTCGCGATCTCAGCCTCACGACCCGGAGGATTTTCCGAATTTATCCTAACGAGGCTCGAGGCAGTTGAAATCACATATTCCTCATCGATACGTCTTACCACCATCAAGAATGTCCCCACGTGGGCTGAATAAAATCAATCACGTTCCTCTAACGAGGTTCTCAGGAACAAATTTATATAACCGAATCCCTTTCTAATGTCGAAAGGAGGTAGGTAATGGAGGGAATCTGCCCGGTCTGCGGGTTACCAAAGTCGATTTGTGTATGCCAAACGATAAGCCGTGAGCAGCAGAAGATCAAGATAAAGCTGGAGACTAGGAAGTGGGGTAGGCCTGTAACAATTATAGAGGGCTTAGATAATGGAACCGAGGATTTGCATAAGCTCGCAAAAATGCTGAAGGCCGCATGCGCATCCGGGGGAACAGTGAAGAACAATACGATAATTCTCCAAGGAGATCATAGGCAGAAAGTCAAGGAGATATTACTATCAGTAGGATGGCTTGACGAGAATATCGAGGTTATCTAGCCATTGCGAGGAAGTATCTATGAATATCCTACGAGGATGAGAATCGGCTAGCTATCTGCTGTCCCTCAAGAATCTCCTTCAAGCCTTTAAATCTATTGCGAACTGTCACCTCCGTGACACCGGCCGCTCTCGCAATATCCTTCTGCGTCACCGGCTGATTCCTCTCTTGGCACGCCATGTATAACGCCGCAGCCGCCATACCAACTGGATCCTTCCCTATTGTCGCGCCCCTCTTATGAGACTCCTCAAGTATTCTGAGAGCCTCTTGGACCGTCGCCTCATCAAGGCCCACCTTCGAGGCTATCTTGTTAAGGAAAATCGCCGGATCAGCCACTGGAACCTTCAGGTTGAGATGCTTCAGAAGAAGCCTGTAACCCTGAGCTATCGTCTTCCTCTTAACTATCGGATATGCTTTCTCGAGCTCCCTGAGATCTCTTGGTGCGCCCATCAGCCTGCACGCAGCGTAAACCGCAGCGGCCATTATCGACCTGATGGATCTGCCCCGGACTAGGCCTGCCTTCAGCGCCTTCCGGTAAATGAGCATCGCGGCCTCGGCTATCGCCTGGCTCAGCCTCAGCTTATCCACGTAAATTTGCAGTATATTGACCGCCTGCTGGAGATTCCTAGCCTCGGAAGCGCTGACCTGAGATGTCGCATCGAGCTTCTTCAGCCTTAGAAGTTTTTCCCTAACCTCCTTCGGCAGCTTTCTACCCGCGGCATCCTCATCAATCCTATCAATTACCGTTGAGAGCCCGTGGTCCCTATACATTATTGAGAGCGGCGCGCCAGCTCTACTCCTATCCTCCTCCTCGTCGAGATTTCTCCATTCGGGCCCTCTATCAACGTCCCTCTCCTGAACCACGTAGCCGCAGCTTGGGCAGGTTATCTCTCCAGTCCTGGGATCGTGGATCAGGACGTCGTTACCGCACTCTGGACAGAGCATCCCCTCCCTCCAAATTGGGGATTTTCTTTTTTCTGAAGCCACCTCCGAAGCCTCCTAAACTTTTTATCCCTAATCACCATATCTTGCGTTCGTTATTTATAAATTTTTCCCAAAATGGGGAAATCGATATTTATACTCAACTGCTTCCAATAGCTAAGTTGATGCCAATTAAGGTCTTCAATACTCTTGGAAGGAAGATTGAGTTTTTCGAGCCTCATGAGCCAGGCGTTGTCAAGATGTATGTCTGTGGGCCTACCGTTCAAGATGTTGCTCATCTGGGGCACGCGAGAACCTATATAGCGTTCGACGCGATCATAAGGTTCCTCGAATACTATGGGTACAAGGTCATTTATGTTAGGAATATCACAGATGTGGGCCATATCAGGGAGGAGACGGGAGAGGATCGGGTAATCGAAGGCGCGAGGCGGGAGAAGCTCCAGCCTATGGAGCTCGTTGACAAGTACATGTTCTCCTTCTTCCAAGACATGGATGCTCTCGACATTAGGAGGCCGAATATCCAACCTAGGGCCTCGATGCATATTCTCGACATGATCGAGATGGCGGCTAAGCTCGTGGAGAAGGGCCACGCATATGTTGTGGATGGAAACGTCTACTTTGATCTCTCGACATTTCCCGAATACGGGAAGCTCTCGGGCATAAAGTACGAAGAGTTGGTAAAGCACAGGATTGAGACTGATCCACGTAAGAGAAATCCAGCAGATTTCGCTCTCTGGAAGAAGGCGGAGAGAGGATATCTCCTCAAGTGGAGTAGCCCTTGGGGCGAGGGGTTCCCAGGATGGCATATCGAGTGCTGCGTCATGGCGATGAAGTATCTCGGTGAGCAAATAGACGTTCATGGAGGAGGCCAAGAGCTAATCCTACCACATCATGAGAATGAGATAGCGCAAGCTGAGGCTTACACCGGGAAGAAGCCTTTCGCGAAATATTGGCTCCACACAGGATACCTGACGATAAACGGGGAGAAGATGAGCAAGAGCCTTGGAAACTTCATCTCGATAAAAGATGCGTTAAAGAAGTATGAGGCCGATACAATAAGGCTTTTCATTCTTTCCTCCCATTATAGGAGCCAGATAGACTATAATGAGGAGGCGATGCAGCAGGCGCAATCAGGCTTAATGAAAATCATAGAGGCTCTCGATGCGCTTCACGAGCTTTTCGCAGAAACCGAGGAAACTAGTGGAAGTGGTAAGGCGGAGGAGGTTAGATATATCGAGAAGGCCAAGAAGAGATTCATAGCGGCTATGGAGGATGACTTTAACACGCCAAAGGCTTTAGCCGAGATATATGCCCTCACGCGATCGGCTAATGCATATATCAGCTCCCATACAAGGTATGATAAGCTTGTGCTCAGATCCTACTATGATGCAATCTTGGAGCTTTCACGCGCCCTCGGCCTACTACAGAAATATAAGCCTTCGAAGCTCCGACTCCAAGCCGAGGTAAAGGAGGTACTTGAAATTCTTCTCGAGGTTAGGGAGGAGCTGAGGTATCGCCGGATCTATGATATCAGCGATAGGATTCGGAATAGGTTGGCTGAAAAGGGGATAATTATTGAAGATACCGCGCAGGGTCAGAAGGTCAGGTTTAGGCCTTCTTAGGTCTTGATGGCCGCAATATAGATTGGGAAGGATTATAGTATAGTGAATTCTTTATGATATTGCATGAAAGCTGTAATTCTTGCTGGAGGTTACGGTAAGCGGCTGAGACCTCTTACCGAGACTATCCCCAAACCACTTCTGCCAGTTGGCGATAAAGGGATAATAGAATGGCAGATAAAGTGGTTGAAGTATTATGGCATAAACAGGATAGTAATATGTGCTGGTTATCTAAAGGAGAGGCTCATAGAGAAACTTGGATATGGATTGAAGTACGGCGTTAAAATCGAATACTCACTCGAGGAGAAGCCCTTGGGAACTGGTGGCGCATTAAGAAACGCGAAGCATATTCTTGAGAGAGAGAAAGTTTTTCTGCTGGTGAACGGAGATGTATTGACCGATCTAAATCCGCTTAAACTCGTGGAAGCCCTTAGTGAAAACTTCATCGGGGTGATGGCCGTAGTCCCTCTTCCATCACCCTATGGTATAGTAAAATTTGATAATGAGAGTTGGAGTATAGCTTCATTTGTGGAAAAGCCTAGAATCAGAGATTACTGGATTAATGCTGGCGTCTACGCGATGAGGTCTGCAATCATAGATTATCTACCAAGTGAGGGGAATATGGAGAGGATTAGCTTCCCCACTCTAGCCGAGAAAGGTTTGCTAAGAGCATATCCATACGATGACTGCACATGGTTCAGCATAGACAATCATAAGGACTTGGAGGAAGCCTCGAAAGTTATCCCAAATCTCGAGATCTTTAAGGAATATTAGGAAGTTGGGACTAATAATTCTCGATGAGCAAGGTTGAGCCTTTAAGTATAGAAGTTTCGGGGATTGATGAGTTAGTTCGCGTAGCCTCCACTCTTCATACCTCGGTCATCAACGTGGATGATGAGCAGAAGATAGCATTCACATTTCTGATGCCGATAGCATCTCTAACTCCGATAATATACTACACCAAGCTCGAGGAGGTTCCCATGGGGAAATATGCACACTTTAATAGAATAACAGGGAAGATAAGGTTCAGCAATGAGGTCTCAGCCGAGCCCAACGAGGTGAGCGTGCTTCTCATTAAGGTTAGGGCGGGAAAGCTGCTTCCATGAGTACCTAAAGCCTTTTCGCCATAACGTAGGCATCTTCTCCATCAATATAGTAGCCCTTCGATATCCTGACTATCGCGAGCCCGAGCTTCTGGTAGAGGGAGATTGCGGGGTGATTGGAGACCCTTACCTCGAGGAATGCCTCCGAGCATTTATACTCCTCCTTAAGCACTTCCAAGGCCCTTTTCAGCAATGCGGTCGCGATTCCCATCCTTCTATGATCCGGGAGAACCGCTATGGAGATTATGTGGCCCAGTCTTTTCATGTTCAGCCTATCGAGCTTGGAGAGGCCATGCTCAACCCTGCACATTACGTAGCCAACGATCTCACCATTAACCTCCGCGACCAAGAAGGTCTTGGGATAACTTTGAAGAATGGAGTCGAAGAAGTAGTAGGTGTAGTTTTCGGGGAGGCACAGCCTGTTTATCATCATTATCCGCGGTAGGTCTGCGGTAGATGCCTGCCTAATTTGCATGACTTGGCCCTTATCGCCGATCACCATGCCCCTAGTTTCCTCTTGGATGAAGAGCGTAGTAGCTCTTTTTATGCTTCTCCCCCTTCACTCCCACCACTTCTTCCGAATTGGCATGGCTATTATCTCTCTAACCTCGAACCTACGCCTAACATCAGGGCCGAGCATTTCTTTCGAGGAGGAAGCTTTTGCGACTATGGCTGTATCTACCCCCCGCTCTGTCCCTCCTATACCCATGACCGTCTGGCCGGTCTTCAGAACTCCTTCATCAACGGCTATCAGAATCACCTCGACAGCTACTTTGAATCCCTGGCCGAGCATGTAGAACGCGTTTCTTATCTTATCCATCCCCCTCCTATGTAGAGGTAGGCCCGTCTCATCTACGACGATTCCTCCAAGATTGGTTATGCTCTCCTTAATTTTCGGAGCGATCTTCTCGTATGAGACGACTATAACCTGCGCCTTATCATGAAGCTTTTCAGCGAATCTCAGCCCCGTCTTGCCGGTGGTGCTCGAGACAACAACGCTCCTAATATCCCCCTCCTCAAGCCTTCTAGAAACCGCCTCCATAACAGTCTCGGTATTTACAGGCCCGGGCCTTTCAAAATACCTACAGACCTTATCGCGAAAGGACATAACTAAAATTAGGTTTTCTTCAGATATATTTCTTCGGCTGGCCTCGGAAACTATTAAAACCGCCCAGCCAAGAGTTTCAGCAAGAGGAGAGCTTGGAGTCCTATAATGAGCTCGAGGAAATAAAGAAAAAGGTCTCAGAGCATTTCACGGTCGAGGATGTATTCTATGAAGCCGGCTTTCTCACCTTCCAGGTCGCGGAGAAGGAGATCAAGGAGCGGTTTAGGAGACTTTACAAAGCTCTGAGAGAGCTCGGCTACATACCAATAGCTCGGCTACGGGATGGCAGGGTTGTGATAAGGGTATTTAGGTATCGTGAGCCAGAATTAGGCTGGATGCGGTACAGGAGTCTCCCATTGATTTTATTCATTACCACGCTAGCAGCGATCTTTGCTGATGGTTATCTCAGGGCCTCAGCTCCCGGCTATGAGGTCTTGTTTGGTGAAAGGGGTATTCTTGATAGGCTTCTCGAGGCCGCTCTCTTTGCGATGTTCCTAATGCTAATCATCGGATTACACGAGCTCGGCCATATCGTATCTGCTAGGAGAAGTGGGATGACCGCTACACCCCCCTACTTTATCCCAGGGATACCCGGCATGATACCTACATTCGGCGCGGTAATTTTCCAGAAGGAACCGATAATTAACAGAGATGACATGTTTGATCTCGGGATAAGCGGGCCAGTCATGAGCTTCATCCTCAGCGTCCTAGTGGCATTCTTTGTCGTGAAGACGCAAACTCTCTGGCTCACGGAGGCCGAATACCTCAAGGCGATTGAGGCAATTAAGAGCCGGGGAGGGAGCTTCCTCCCAGCGCCGCTGATGATGGAGCTGATCATGCTTCTATTAACAGTCCCGGGGAGAGTTCCGCTCATAGTGGGAGTAGCCGGCTTCGCCGCTTGGCTCGGCTTCCTAGTCACAGCGTTAAACCTCTTACCTATCTGGCAGCTTGATGGATCTAAGATCTTCAGGAGCCTTCTCACGCCGAGGCAGCATAGGATCGCAAGCTACATATCCCTCGCATTCCTGGCGATAATGGGCTATTTCTTCATCGCGATACTCTTCTTCCTCTTAATGTCCCGGATGCCCGACATGCCTCCCCTCGATGAGATCTCGCCCCTCTCAAGGAATAGGAAGCTCCTATTCATGGCGGTCCTATCGATGATTGCCCTCAGCTTTATTCCAGCATACTATTTCTAACGGGCTTGATGTGAGGTCTCTCGAGTATGAGGATGCGGGCCTCCCTCGTGTACCTTCTCAGGATGTAGGTTAACATCTCCTCCGGAGCGTCAAAACACCTAATGTTGAAAAGTCTTCTCATGATGCTTCTAGGAAGGGTTGTGATGAGAGCGATTCTCTTATCCTCGGAGGCCTCCTGAATCAGCCTTGCGAGCGCGCGGTCAAGCGGTGTTCCGCCACTCCCGAGAACAGCCTCCATGAATGATCTTGATCCGAGGCCGCGGCTACACTCCGCCACGAGCCCCACCAGACCACCATCAATCACCGAGTCTCTTAGTAGCCCGATAATGTGGGCGATGAGTTGGAATGTAGAGTCCCGAGGCCTTCCACCGCAGCCAGCGATTAAAGCCTCGAAGGCGCCGACCGGGGCCTCGCACTCGGCCTCATAAACGTTCTTCACAACATCCTCCGCATCGCCCATGTAAAGGCGATCATTAAGTACGGTAATAGCCCAGGGCTTCAGCTCCTCAACTAACCGGCTCCACGCCGCCATTATGTCTGCCTGGAAATCTTCGGAGAAATTGATCTCAGCGAAGCCGCCGAACGCCAAGGCTTCCCGGAGCGAGGCCTTCCCGAATAATCCATGCGGATCCGAGGTCGTGAGAATAAGCTTTATGGAATCATCCAGAAGATCCTTTATGATCTTTATCCCTGTGAGCCCCTCCATTCTACGATCCCTTACATCCAGTATCTCGGCCCTTACGCCATATTCTTTTAACCCCCTCCTCGCATCCTCCCAGCCCTCAGAAGGATCGAGCCTCCAGCTCGACACTATCACCTTGATTTTATCCGTATACTGCTCGAAGGACTCTATCAAATGTCTCAGGATTAATAGAGACAGCTTATCCCCCGAGTGGTCGTAGAGTATCGTGAAGCCCCTTGATCCCACATCTCTTCCGAGGTTAGCCGCGAACTCGCTGAGCTCTTTCCAGAGCTTCTCATCGGGCTTAAGCTCCTTGGGCTCGAGCACCTTATAGCTTAGATCATCCGGGAGCTCGAGCGAGACTTCTGTACTGCCGTAGCTGAGCCAGAGCTCCAAGGCCTTCAGCGAGGTCTTCAGCGAGCTGTTTTAAAAATTGATGCTTAAAGGTAAGCTCCCCCTAGCATAGGCAGAGATCCTCGGGATGCTTGTCAATGATGGCAGGCTGGAGGAGGCTTGCAGGGCGGCGGCAGCCCTAATCCTGGAATCGGGTATCGGGGTCGAGAGGGCTAAAAGACTTGTGTCCAAGGAATATGGGCTCAAAAGGGTTCCTACAAACCTCGAGATTCTTGAGAACGTCCCGGAGAACGTCCGAGAGAGGCTTAAGAAAATTCTTGTGAAGAAGCCTGTGAAGACGATCTCGGGCGTCGCCACGATAACTGTCATGAACCCGATGAAGACCTGCCCTCACGGCGGCTGCATCTACTGTCCGGGGGGTGAGAATTCTCCGAAAAGCCACACAGGCGAGGAGGAAACGGTTAAGCTGGCGCGGCTACACGACTACGA
>CALJVH010000014.1 GCA_937974645.1 uncultured archaeon
CTCGAGAGGGCTGCACAGAGCATATCCGAGGACGACCTAGACGGGCTAATCGTGATAGGTGGCGAAGGCTCGATACGCGGAGCCCTTGAGCTGAGCAAGTTAACCGATGCCGCGATAATAGCTCTCCCAGCCTCGATAGACAACGACATATATGGAACCGACGAAACGATAGGCTTCGATACTGCAGTCAACACTGCCTTAACCGAGATAAACAAAATCCGGGACACGGCCGTATCTCATGAGAGGACATTCATAGTGGAAGTGATGGGAAGAAATAGAGGGTTTTTGGCAACTGAGGTCGGGTTGACCGCTGGAGCCGAGGTGATTCTCATCCCTGAGGCCCCGTACAGTGAGGAGGTAGTTCTCGAAAAACTTCGAAGGGATGCTGCCAAGGGAAAGAAGTCAAGCATAATAGTAATCGCAGAAGGCGTTGGCAAGACGAGGGAGCTCGCTGAGGCCATAGAAAAGAATGTCGGAGTTGAAGTGAGGGTGAGCATTCTTGGATATGTTCAGAGGGGTGGAAGCCCAACTGCTAGAAGCAGACATCTCGCCTCAATCTTCGCTGGAAAGGCTATAGAGTTGTTACTTGAAGGCAAGAAGAACTGTGTTGTCGGGTTGCAAAAGGGCGAAGTAACCTCAACAAGCCTAGTTGATTCATGCAGCAATGAAAAACCTCTCAACCTAGAGGTGTTGAGGCTCGCCGAGAAACTCGCGATATGAGGTCGAGAAATGCGGCCTCATCTTACAGGCCAATCATCTTGTTAGAGGGTGCGAGCACGTATCCTCGGTGTGAATGCTTAGCATCTCGCTGAAGGATCGCTATTATGGATTTTCGCTTAATAAGTCTCGAATCTTTGGCCAACTAGTCTTGTAGAGATCAGGATTTATCCTCGGGATGAGGGCTGAGGCAACAGCTTGCACACATAAGTCTATTCTTCTGAAGCGGTCCCGCGTCAGGTATCCAATAGCTCCTCCCTTACGCCCGATCTCTCTCATCCCCGAGATCTCCTCCATAACTTCCTCGGCTTCTCTTGCTCGGCCGCTCAATAGCTTCTCTACCACAATCGCCGGGAACTCTAGGGTCATGCTAAACCCGAGGGTAACTCTATCCTCCAAGTCCACTATCGCGCATATATGCTGGTCAACGTATCCCGTAATGCTGTGCGGCATCTTCATTAGTCCGGCCTCTATGCCAACCCCCAGCTCCGCATCCGCTCTTCTCAATGCTTCGCGCGCCCTGATAACCGCGCCCCTGAGAGTTTCCTCAAAGCCGATGGGTTGTGGCGGAACCTCGACCGAGACGGGGATAATGTCCGCGTCGCCGAAAAACATTTCAAAGCATATTCTCACGGCCTCGATCTTAACCTCATTCATCGAGCCGATTCCAACCCGCATGGCCCTCATGCTTGCCAGCCCAGTTACAATTATACATTATTGCCGTCATCCTCGCCGCGGATCAACTTCCGCAATCCATTCTCTAGGCCTATGCTCGGGATCCAGCCGAGAATTTTTCTGGCCAGAGACGTGTCGGCATAGCTCTCCCCCACGTCGCCGGGCCTCGGCGGCGCATAAACCGGATCAACATCCAAACCATACAGCCGGATCATCATTTGGGCGAGCTCGATTATCTTGACCGGCCTACCAAATCCCACATTAACCACTATAGCCTTATCAAGGGGCGCACCAAGAGACCTGACGAACGCCTCGACCACATCATCGACGTGAACGAAGTCTCTAGTCTGGTTACCATCCCCGAATATGACCGGCGGCTCGCCTTTGCTCAACCTCTCCATGAACCTCGTTATGACGCCAGCATATTCGGGCCTCTGGCCAGGCCCATAAACATTGAAAATCCTGAGGATCACTGATTTTTCCCGCCCCATGAAGCTGGATGCGACATATTTCTCCCCAATGAGCTTCGATAATCCATAGGGCGAGAGTGGGTTCGCAGGATGATCCTCAGCTACTGGAAGCTTTACTGGGTTGCCGTAAACAGCGGCGCTACTTGCGTAGATGAATCTCCTCGACCCGGCCCTGTTAGCTGCTTCCACGAGTTTTCTAGTGCCCTCAGCATTAACCTCCATATAGAGCTCCGGCACCCTAATGCTCTCCTCAACACTGATCAAAGCGGCCAGGTGAATCACGACATCCGGGCTAACTCTAGATAAAATCTCATAAACCGCGACCTTATCCCTGACATCGGCTTTATGGAAGAACATTCCAGACTTCTCAAGCGCTTTGACCCTCTCGGCAGATCCCCTGCTCAAGTCATCCAATCCATGAACCTCAACTCCAAGATTGAGTAGCCTCCAGCAGAGGCGTGAGCCTATGAATCCCGCCGCGCCGGTGACTAGAACCCTCAAAATCGAGGAAGAGATTTCCGCGGAGGATATAAGATCTGCCCTTTCTCGAAACCTTTAACGCGCCCGTCATTTTAACGAATATAGCCTCATAAGAAATAAAACTCAGCTTGCATATATATAATTGGTATGTGCAATCACCTTCGCCTCATTTATCTTGGCGCTCAGAAAGCTCACGAGGGTTATAATTACTACTTCAAGTGCCTTGAATGCGGCGCGGTCTTAGTCAAGCTCCCTTCAGGAAAAATCTTCCGGATAGGCGGTAAAAGCGTTGAGCCGGAGAAGGTTCTGGCGAGCTTGATAGCGGATTAAATACTCATCACTTTTTCTGTTCACGGTATTTCATGAGCACGCTCCTAAGATCCTCAAGCTCCCTCTTTATCGCGTTTTCATGAATCTCGGTAAACCATTCCTGATTCTTTGAGATGCTCCATAATCTCTCGATGAGGGCTATACTATTCGTTAAGTGTTTCTCAATATCACTTGGCTCATAATCGTATCCCGTGTAAACCATTGTCTGTCTCGCTGACCAGTCTCCCGGCTGATCTGCCCCGGGGATATATTCGGGAAGATACTTGTTGAACGTCTCATAGTCCGTTATTCCACCAAGTAGCCTCAGCTCCTTCTTCTCCGAGTAATAGCTCTCATCAGGACCATAGAGCGGCATGTCATATAAGTTGTGGCAGAGGGCGGTCAAATTTCCAATCGCGAAGAAGTATGTTCTCCTGAATCCGAGCTTTGAGGCGGTCTCATGAATTATCCTCAGGCCGTCGATCGAGATGAAGCCGTAGACTACGAGCTCCTCGAGCGCCGAGTTCCTCTCCTCCGCGACCTCCGCAAGCCTCTCCAGGCACGCCCTCCCGGTCCTACCACTCGCCTCGGTATCGGGCTTCAAGACCATTAGAAGCTCTCTCCTCGGAAGCTCCGAGAAGTCCTCGTAGACTATCTCTATCCTCCTCTCATCCGCCGCGTGATGAGCCCTGTATGAGGGGATCATATAGCGAGGCCTTATCCAGACCTCCCTAAACCCGACTCCAACCTCCCTAAGCGCTTCATGAAGCCTGTATCCAGGCGCTGCTCTCAGGACGTGCTCGAGGACGACCGCATTCCTGCTATACTCCTCGAGGCTTGTCAGCTGGGTTATCGCCCTAGCGGCATCCCTCGCGCAGTTGAGGGCTAGCTCAGCCAGCCTCTCGCCAACTATATGCGGGTGGCAGGCTATCTCCTTCCCAACATCGCAATCAACTATGTAGACCTCGCAATCCTTCGGAAAGCCCTTAACCCTATAGACCCTGCTTCCCGGTGATAATCCCTCCACGCAAGCATCTTCGGTGAGATCCACCTCGACCCTAAAAATCTCGATGAGCTTATCGCTGGACTGCACCCTCTCCTGCTCCCCGGCTCAAGCACACCTCGGCCCATCTATTAAATCCGAGTCCTGCAATTATGCCCGAGGTTATGATGAGTCTCGAGAGTGATCAAGGTTTGAGGCTTCTTGGCCACGCTCATTGCGCCCGAGAATCTTCTCCGGCTGATCTCTTACTGGGAGGTAGATTTTCCTATAGAAGTCGCGCTGGCTTTTGAGGACATCTTCTGGGAAGCTCCTGACATACTCGACGGCGGCATCCCAGAACTTCTTGAAGCTCGACCCGAACCTCGCGGCTATCATTCGGTCAAAGTCTATCGGCCTCTGAACCTGCCCGCCTATCGTGAAGTATCCCCTCTGAGATCGGTAAGCGACCTCATCCCCTATCTTTTCCTCAACCTCCTCCCCCTCAGCAGGCTGACCAGCCCTAAAAGCCCCTCCAGCCCTCCTCGTGGTTACACCCCGCTTCTTCGCCCAAGCATAGAAGATCGCCCTATTCAGGCCGAAGGACTTGGCAAGATCGAGATCGCCCTTCAATACGTAATATCTCACCGCCTGTAGTAAGCCCATAACCTGGAATCTTCCTATACGGCCTAATCTAGCTACTGGCTGAGTAGCCTTCAACTCCTCCTCACTTTCCTCCATACTTATTATCGTCCTCGAGGCACCTCGGATCTCGGCGAGAGCCTTTAACGCCAGTTTATCCCCTTCGCCGGCTTCAAACACATCCCATCCGCTCCAGTATCTGAAGGCCTTGATCTCAGTCCAGTTGAGCTCGAAATTCTCCAGCTCATCCGGCTTTATGGTCACGGCGACTAGGTCGAGTTCGCGGTGAAGGCTCAAGGGGGCTGTGAAGACCCTCTGAATATCCATTAAGTTCTCAACCTTAAGCCTCCTATCCAGAGACCGTGACCTCTCGCATATTCTCTCAAGCCCATCTCTCGCGGACCTGAGAACATACTCAGCTATCGCGAATGAAACTCTCAGCGGCCCCTTCTCCCAGAGCTCCCCGCTTACCGCTTTCTCGTTGAGGTGGACGTGGATTCCCCGCCCGGACCAGACCAAGTAAATAGACCTCTCGACACCCTCGCTTCTAAGAGCCTCCACTAGCGCCCTAGCCGCCTCTTTGATCAGCTCAATCTCCTCCAGAGATCCATCGACGTCCCAGCTCGGCGTGCTCATGAGAATATTATCCGCGGCGGAGACATCCTCCCCCCGCTCGAGCCTCCGGTAGATGTTCGCCGAGCCGTAAATAGCTCTCGGCATCCTATTCTCAAACCTATTGATCAACCTCTTTATGTCGGCGGGCTCGCTGATTGTGAGCGGTCTCCCATCAGGCCAATATCTATAGAAGGCCCGGCTTCCTCCGCTCGACCGGCACTCTAAAGCAACCCATCTACGGGAGCAGAATCTCGAGATCTCCCCAGCAACATCCTCCCTCAGATAATGTCTTAAAACATCCTCCATCTTCCGCCCAATCGAATATGCCTCGAGCAGGCTTTAATCTCGGGCTGGGAAAGGGGGCAGAAATCATACCCCGAGCATCATCATTGTATAATCCTCCACAACACTAGATTTTTGAGAGAGCTTTATCCAGATCCTCCTTCAGGTCTTCGGCATCCTCGAGGCCAGCCGATAACCTGAGAAGGTTCTCGCTTATCTCGAGCATCTCCATCTGCTCCCTGCTCATGTTCTTGGCCGCGGTCCAGACCGGATAGGTTAGAAGGCTCTCGACGCCGCCTAAGCTCGGCGAGGATTTAATCAACTCCGTGCCTCTGAGAACTTCAAGAGCCTCCCTCTGACCTCCCCTCACCTTAAAGCTCAAAACCCCGCCATAGAGCCGACGCTTGAAGAGGCTGTCAGCAGTGCTCTTATATGGACTGCTCGAAAGCCCAGGATAATACACCCTCTCAATCTTTGGATGATCTTCCAGGAACTCGGCGATCTCGAGAGCATTCTTGGACTGCTTCTCGAACCTAGCTTCGAGCGTCGCCACGCCGCGAATCGTGAGAAACGCGTCGAAGGGGCTCATGATCGATCCAAGCTTCCTCCTCCAATTCCAGAGACTTTTCGCATCCTCCTCGTCTCCAACAATTATTGCGCCGCCCACTACATCATTATGTCCTGAAATGTATTTCGTCAAGCTGTGAAGCGTGATCCAAGCATTATCCTCGAGCGGGTTATAGAGTATCGGCGTGGAGAAAGTATTATCCACAATCAATGGTACATCAAGCTCCCTACATCTCTTCGCAACCTCCCTGACATCAACAACCCTCACCATGGGATTTGTGATCGTCTCGACAAGCGCGAGCGCGATCCCGCCCTCAAGCTTCTCGAGAAATTCGCCGGTATCCGACCTAGCAAGAATACACTCGATCCCGAACTTTGAAAGATTCTGAGCAAGCTCCTGAGTAGTTCCATAACATTCCAATGGGAGCAGGATCCTAGACCCAGCGCTAAGTTTTGAAAAGTAGGCGGCCGCGATCGCGGCCATCCCGCTCCCGAAAACGAGGCAGTCAACACCTTTCTCAAGCTTCGCGAGAAGCCTCTCGAGAGCCCTGATAGTATGATTTTCCTCCCTACTATACTTGAGATCCAGGCCGCGGTCACTAAGCCTGGGTTTTCCTGTGCAGGAGTCCGGATACTCGTAAACTGCGGTCTGATAGATGGGGACTTTAAATACCCCCCTCTCCCGATCCCGGTATTCGTGTCCATGAATCGCCTCGGTGGACGGTCTCCGCATCATCCTTTGCATGTAATCAGGTTCTCATAAATATTTATAATCAGATATTCCTAATAGGAATCTATGGAGGCGGGGTCTTGGAGAAGCTCTGGGATCTCGATTCTCTTGCAAAGCTTCGGAAGAGGTTGGGCTTGACGCAGAGGGAGCTTGCGAGGATGTCGGGCGTGAGCCAATCTCTGATTTCGAAAATCGAGCGTGGGCGAATTAACCCCTCATATGAAGCTGTTAAGCGGATCCTTCAGGCTCTTGAGATCGCTAGGGCTGAGAAGGGCGCCAAGCTCTTGGCCAAGGACATTTGCACGAGGGAAGTTATTCGGGTGGAGGCGTCGGATCCGTTAAGTAAGGCGATAGCCCTGATGAAAAGGCATGGCATATCCCAGCTCCCAGTCCTCAGGAACGGCAGCCTCATTGGAAGCATCTCGGAGTCAACCATCATGAGAAAGCTCGAGAAGATCAGGTCAAGCGAGGTGCCCGTGGAGGAGGTCATGGACGAGGCCTTCCCCATGATCCCGGAGGAGGCGTCCCTGAATCTTGTTAGACAACTTCTCCAAGAGTATCCCGCGGTGCTTCTCCAGAAGGATGGCCGGATAACCGGAATCGTAACGAAGGCGGATCTTTTCAAAGTGCTGGAGTCGAGAGTCGAGGAGCTTTAAGATATCGTACTATTCTTCCTCGCCAGCCCCACCCATCGCCTTCAACAGCATCCTTAGGGCCTCGACATTCTCCTCTCTGCAGCTCCTCCGCCTTTTATCGATGTATATGCCAAGACTTTTTGCCCGGTTTATCGTTATGCCGGCCTCCCTCAGTTCATTTACGCTAAAGCCCCTACCCTCCCTCTCGATAATTTTACCATGCCTGAGCTTCCTTCTAACAATTGGAGCTTGTAAGCTCACCTCGCACACCTCCGAGAAGAAGTAAATTCCCCCGGATCCTAGAGGTCGCGGCCAGAGGCTGGATTTAGTCCTAGCGTCTAGCCGGAATGGAAAATTTTGACCAAGCTTTATTATCAGGGATTGTTAAAAAAGTAATATGAAGAAGCCAGCCTACATCATGATCATCGGCGCCCTCATTGCTATCGCGGCCGGCGTGGCTGCGGCATTTTACTCGGCCGGAAAGCCCCTGATCAAGGAGCCCACCTTAACATACGTTGTGGGCGGATGCTCCAGCAGCTTTGAGGAGCCCGTGCGCGGATACAGCTCAACGAGCAGGGTTGAGCTTACGGTAGATGCCTTTTCGATGAATCTTATCCACCATTTAAGCTATGTCTGCTGCGCCGACATGGTGGTTGACCTCGAACCCATGGAGCCTCGTGAGGACTACGTGCTGCTCAGGATCATTGAGAGGAATGTTGGTGAAATGTGCAGATGCATCTGCGACTATGAGATCGCGATCAAAGTTTCAGACCTCGGGCCGGGCCGATATAAGGTTGAGCTATATGGCATCGAGTATGAGGATATGCCTGCTGAGAAACTTTGGGAGAATTTTATCGAGCTTTAGGGATCAGGCCTCCTCTTCCAGATCTCAACCCTCGGCCCATCGATCCTCACAATGTCTCCCGTCGTGATCTTGCTAACATCTATCTCATCCACGCATGGTATCTCCGCCATTATCGTTCCCACGGCGATTATGGGCTCACATTTCTGGTTTATGATGGCTCTCGGCGCTAGGCCGCGTTTCCTAAGCCTGAGAAGAATGTAGGAGCCCACCGTCGAGCCCTTCCCATACGGGAAGACGAGCACCTTGTCCGTGATCACGACTCCCTCGAGCTCATGCCCCCTCTCGACGATTCTTCCAGTCTCGGGATCGACTCCTCCGTAGAAACTTATCGGCTGACGCGTCGTCAGCGCCTCCCCCTCAACACGCCCCTCCCTGATCACCCTGCCCTCTAGAATGGTCCTCATCTCACGATATCCTCCACGAGCCTTCGCAGAGGCTTGAGCTGAATCCTAACGCCATGAAGATTTCTCAGATAGTATGCGGCCTTAGAGGAGTTCGTGATAACGGTCTTGATTCCGAGCTTATTTAGGGGCGCGACGACGGGGCACGTATCGCAATAGACCTTGACGCCCAGCTCCTCCAGCCTCCTGAGCAGCCCCATCCTCTCAGCCTGAGCCCTGACGGCCCTCGAGGCGAACACCCAAAATCTTCGCTTAGCACTCCTATTGCCGAGAAGCAGGTATAATTCTGTCAGCTCCTCGATCGAGGCATGAGGGCATCCAATGAATGCTAGATCCGAGTCGGAAAAGTCGTCACTGAGAATCTCGATTTCCTCCTGCAAATCCATTTCCGCGATCTCGATCTTATCCTCGGCGCGCACCTCAGCATGTGTGTGCGCCTCCGGCGTGATTCCCTCTACGTGGAAGAGGGCTATTCCTCCCGAGGATGCGAGGCCAGCTCCAAGAGCCTTAAGCTGATCTCTTGAGACCGTCTCAAGCCCCCTGAAGAATGGAATCCCGCTTCCCAAGATTCTCCCAACCCGGTAGCCGAGGGCCGATGCCTCGAGCTCGCCACGTATCTTCGGAGCATTCACGATCACCGTCGGCGCCCTAGCCTCATCGAGGTGAAGGCCGTATAATGGCGTTCTGCCGGCGATCGCGGCCGCGAGAGCGCTCGGCCCACCCTCGCGATTAGTCCTCGCGCCGAGAATAGAGTTGGCGTAGATGACGGCGGAGCTCTCGCTCCACGCGATGTGATCACCGAGTCTTGGCGTGTTCCCGGCGAGGTAAGGCGTGCAGGTCAGCGTGGGCTCGACGCTAAGCTTCCGGTAAGCCTCGACAACCCTCAGCTGCCTCTCTGCGAAATCCTCTGGAACGCCCATCTCTCCCCACTTCTCCAAGTCCATTCCGCATGGGTTTAGAGTTGTGGGAACTCTGACCCGTCCATCTTCGGCGAGCTTGAGCAGGAACTCGAGCCCCTCCTCGCCAAGGTTGCCATATGAGACGCCGGAGATCTGCGCGCTCCTTATCTTGATCATCCGCTCCGCGCCATAGACCTTCCCGAGCGCAACGAGTATCTCCATCGCCTTCTGGGCGGCATAGCCATACTCGCCGGCGAGCATCCTCTCCTCGAGCCTCGTCAAGTACATCCCGGTCACTTCACGTAATCCTCTATCCTTACCTCATCCTCACCAGGTATCTTCGCTCTAATGAACTTGCTCCTATCTGCCGAGAGGGGGATCGTCGCATCCAGACCGGCCTTGCACGTCCTCCTAGTGACCTGATCAGCGGATGGGTCTAGGGACGATCCAAGCTCATTCGGCTTAAGCACCAGATCCTTATCAAGCTGAACTCTCGTCGCTATGGCCCACTCAAGGTCATAAGGATTCGAGAGATCTATATCTTCATCGACGACTATCACGTGCTTGAGGCTCTGGTGGGCCCTCAATGCGGCCTCGATAACTTTTCTTGGATCATCATTGCACTTTTTTCTAATGCTTATCGCGCAATGAAGCCAGTTGCATCCGCCTGGAGTGAGCCTGACGTCAACAACTTCACAGATCTTGGATGCATCGGCGTAGATCGCCGCCTCCCTCGGCATTCCCATGAGGTTTCTGTGCTCGCTTCCGGCCGGAAGTATCTGCTGGAATATCGGATCCTTTCGCATCGTGATGCACTCGATCTCAATGACCCTCTCCCTCCTCACGATGTCATACGTCCCAGTTATGTCTATGAATGGGCCCTCGTCGGCGCGCTCATCCGTTATCCTTCCCTCGAGGACGATCTCGCAGTCCGCTGGCACAAGGATGTCGCTCGTTACGGCCTTGGCGTACCTCATCGGCGCGAGTGCGGCGGCTATGTCGAGCTCACTAACCCCAAGCTTCCACGTGACAGCGGCTGCAAGCATGAAGGCTGGATTATTCCCAACGGCGATCGCGACCCTCCTAACACCCCTTCTGATGAACTCGTCGAGATGCCTCGGGAGTATTCTCGCGGCAACTCTCCTCTCATCCAAGATCATGAGCCTATGATAGCTCGCATTATGGCCCAGCTCCGGGTCGCGGGCAATCACTATCCCGGCGGTCAGGTATGGGCCGCCATCCCTCTCGCCGAAGAGGAGGAATGGGAGCCTCCTAAGATCAGGGTCATCGATTACGATCTCCTGGCATGGTGGATCACTGGCGATCTCGCCGTTTCTAGGATTCTCCATAGCGTCAGCGACTCTTTTGAGTAGATCACGCTCCGAGACTCCCAGAGCCCTGGCCAAAATCCTCCTGTCGGCGCAGAGGTTTCCGAGGAGCTTGAAGCCCGGAGCCTCGTGAACCTCGTGGAATAGGACCGGCCTCGGGTCGAGCCTCTTCAGAATCGCGGCAACTTCATACCTCGTCGAGACGGGCCTTCTAACGTGGACAAGAAGATTCTCCTCATCTAAGGTCTTAATGAAATCTCTCAAGGACATTCATCAGCGTGGGACCGGCACCAGCTATTAAGCTATCTTCTCGCGTTATCTCACATGCTCCTTAAACAGTTTTATCTTCCGCTCCGCCGTAGTGTAGACAATCCTTGTGCCCGAGATTCGTGGTGCATGAGCATCATGCTCGAAGGGCCGGCCTGCACTATGATCTGAGGCTCGAGATAGGCGGGGTCCTCAAGTCCTGGGCTTTTAGGAAGGAACTTCCGACGACCCGCGGCGTGAGGAGGCTCGGAATACCCCAGCCCGATCACGAGCTATGGTACGCGGACTTCGAGGGCGTGATCGAGGAGGGATATGGCGCGGGCGTCGTCAAGATATGGGACAAGGGTGAGTTCAAGCTCATAGGGTACGAGGAGGACAAGAGGATAGTCTTTGAGTGCGCGGGCTCAAAGTTAAGAGGAAGATACGTGATGATAAGCATCGGGAGGGGCTGGCTCCTCTTCAAGGCGAGGTGAAATATTCCGGGATGAGGGGTGTTTTGCTTAGGATCGAGAACCTGCGCGTCGCCGTGAGGGATAAGCTGATACTCAAGGGCGTAAACCTCGAGATCGGTGATGGCGAGATTCATGCAATCTTCGGGCCTAATGGATCGGGTAAGTCGACGCTCGCAATGGCGATAATCGGTCACCCAGATTACAGGATCGTCAGCGGGAGGATGATCTTCGACGGCGAGGACATAACTGAGAAGCCGATATACGAGAGGGCTAGGATGGGGATAAGCATAGCATTTCAGAACCCGCCAAAGCTCCACGGGATAAAGTTGAAGGATCTCCTCGCGAGAATAGCCTCCGAGAATGGCGTCGGCGAGAGGTTCCTTGAGATAGTCGACAAGCTCAACATATCTCAGGAGCACCTAAGCCGATACGTGAACGTCGGCTTCTCCGGCGGAGAAGTCAAGAGGTGCGAGCTGGTGCAAGCGCTAGCCTCAAACCCGAAGCTCATGATACTCGATGAGCCGGACTCCGGCGTTGATGTGGAGAACCTAGAACTGATCGGCAGCTTCTTGACCGAGAGCTTGAGGGGTAGATCCGCGCTAATCATAACGCATCACGGGTATATTCTTAGGCACCTTAAGCCCGTGAAGGCCCACGTCCTCATAGATGGCGCGATAGCCTGCGAGGGAGATCCGGAACTGATTCTAAACAGAATAATGAGGGATGGTTATAGATGGTGCGAGAGATGCAGGTTGATGAGGAGCGGTTGAGGGAGGCTCTAAGCAAGCCGGCAGAACACGGCGACGATTTAAATCTAGAGGAATTTGAGCATGAGTCCGTGGAGAAAGTCGAGGTAGATGAGGACGTTAGAAAGAGGGGCCTCGAGGTCGGGGTCGATTTGAATAAAGCATCCTCGCTCACGACATTTCTCCAAGTCGATCACGAGATCGCGTATAAGACGGTTCAGAAGCAGTTTCGAGAAGATATCGAGTTAATGTCAATTCGAGAGGCTCTCGAAAGATATTCATGGGTTCGAGAGCGCTTCTGGAGCCTCGTGGACCCATATGCGGACAAGTATACGGCGTATAATGCGTTGAAGCCCGCGGGCGGCTTCTTCCTCAGGATACTCGAGGGCAGGCGGCTTCACATGCCGATTCAGGCCTGCTTTCTCTCATATTCGCCGGGAATAATACAGAGCGTCCATAACATCATAGTGGCGGAACCTGGTTCTGAGGCGTGTATTATCACGGGTTGCACGATGAGGAAGCGTGATCAGAAGGGGCTCCACATCGGGGTTACCGAGATACTCGTCAAGCCCGGCGCTAAGCTCAATTACACAATGATTCACAAGTGGGGACCAAGTTTCCACGTGAGGCCCCGGACTGGCATAGTGCTCGAAGAGGGCGCGGTGTTCTCATATAACTACGTCCTCCTCGGCTCGGTCGGTAGCTTCCAATCCAAGCCGTCCGCCAGGCTAGAAGGGGGAGGAGCGACGATCTCCATGAGCAACATCATCTACCTCGATGGCTCTTCAAGAATGGATCTAGGCGGCGACTGCTCGATATCCGGAGGAGGCGATAGGGCCGAGCTGACTTCGAATGCGGTCGTGCTGGATAGGGCCAAGCTCGTCCTCCGGGGAAGGATATCCTGCGAGGCCGATAATGGCCGCGGCCACATAAGCTGTAGGGGCCTTATGCTGTCTGATGAGGCCGAGATATATGCGATACCGGAGCTGATCTCGAGGAAGATGAACGCCTCGCTGACCCATGAAGCGGCAATAGGTAGAATCTCTGAGGATCAGCTGATGTACCTCATGGCGAGAGGACTCTCGAGGGAAGAAGCCGAATCCCTCATTGTCAGGGGATTCTTGGATGTATCCCCGCTGAATCTTCCAAGTTTCCTCGAAGAGGCCATCAAAAAGGTTATAGACCTCGCAGTAAAGGGATTCTAAGAACTTGTCATCTGAGGAAAAGGTGCTCGAGGAGATTAGAAGGCTCAGAGATGAATTCTCTGAAAGGATTCATGAGCTTGAGGAGAGGATCAAGAGACTTGAGAATCTTACTACTCCAGCAAGACTTATCATGATAAACTGGAGGATTGCGCGAATAGAGGCATCGGCTCACCGGATCTTATCCTCAGCGAGGAACACCCTTACGAGCATCCCAGAGCTGGAGAAGGACTTAAAGGAATACTTCGTCGATCTTGGAGAATTGATAAAGGTTGTGGGGAATGAGGTCGGCACGGTGAGCTGGGACCTCGTTAAAGCCTGCACCTCGATAATCATTCATGCGGCCAAGGAGGCTGGGCTACCATTTAGGATCATCGCGAGCATCGCTGTCGAGAAGCTTGGAGCATCTGCTACCGAAGCAATAGACGAGAACGTGATTAAGGAAGTATACGGGTTAGTAGACTGGGATTATTGGAAAAGGCTCGTCTCCGGGGCTAGGAGGCCTTAGAAGCCAAGATAATGTATCTTCACATGATTCCAGTATTCTTCCTCATACGGCGTGATGAAGCCGCAGTGAGGGCAGATGAACAATCCCGGCTTATGCTCCCTCCTTTTCTCTGGCTCCTCATCCTCCACCACAATCTCATCCATAGAGTTGGAGACCTCATAGAACCTTATCCCAAGATCTGATAAGATTCTAACCACGAGCTGAATTGTCTCATCGATTGTCGGCGGATTGATAGCGGAGCTATCATCTAAGATTACTTGAGATCTATTCAGGACCGGGAGTATTCCCACCGGTGCCAGTATCTCGGATAGCCTCGCCGCCAGCTTCTCCGCGTTTTCTTCCCACCTCATCATTATCCTTATCATGAGACGACATCCTTTTAATCGCCCTCCTATAATAGGCTAGCGGATTCCTAACACCGCCGCATAACATGCCATCCTTCACGCATAGGCCGTTAGTTTTCATCGTGCTGCAGCTTGGCGTCATGTATTTTGTCCTGCTACCCCTGAGACCGGCGATATGCTCGGCCTGATACCTCGCAACCCTCTCATTGAAGTCGGGCCTATTCGCGTAGAACCTGAGTATCTCCTGAGGCTCGAACCCCGCATTGGATAAGAAGGCGGCGAAAGCGAAGTTAGCGAAGTGGCTAATATTCTCACCGGCCATAAGCTTATTGACTATCGCCCTCATGCACGGCGGCCATGTCTCAGGCCCGGTCTTAACAGACTCCAGCTCGAGCTCGATCGCGGCGGGCATCTTCCCCCTAACCTCCTTAATCGCTTCTTCAACGGGCGCGGGGAGAACTCCAACCTTCCCAACCCTCTCTATCAGCGATAATACATGCTCCATCACCCGATCCTTCAGGAGCCTGATTAGCTCATGAGAGGTTACGAGAACCCTTCCGCGATCAACAACCCTGTTCACGAGCTTCCACTCGGGCCTATTGAATGCGAGCGCCCCCTTCAAGTAATCCTTCAGGCCGAGCGAGTAGTCGTAGGTTATGCCGCCGACGATTCTATTATCGCGTCTAACATCCATTTCGAAGACCTCGCGCGCAATCTTGATAACGATTTCATCCCTCCACTTGGGATCCTCTGCCTCGAGAAGCTTGATTGTGAGCGAAGCCGTCGCGAGCGCGAACCTTCTTGCAAGCCTCCTATCGCCCGCTGCGGCTATCATCGCGATCGAGAGCGGGAATGATGTCAGCTCGACGAAATCATCATCCGAAATGCTCCAAGGCCCAACATTATCCCCATACTCTATTGCCTCTAAAATCCTCCTCTTCGCCCTCTCAACCACCTTCGAATAAGCCGGATCCATGAAGCTCTCCAAGGTTATTCCATACTTTAACAGCTCCATCTTAGCCTCAGGCATGAAAGGGTACTTGGCCGTCATCGAGAGCTCCCGGATAGTAGCCATCTAAGACTAAAACCGCTAAAGCGCCGTATTAAGTTAAGCTCCCGCCGAGCCTCCTCAAAAGCTCCCTAAGCTCCGGATCTCTAATCTCCTTCAGCGCGGACTCATAGATCTCCCGCGCGCCAGGGTATCCGGATCTGAGATAGTTGAGGGCTTGAAGCCCCATCTCGAGCTTATCCACGTCCCTAACCAGCCTCGCGACCTCGCTCGACCCTTTAACATAATTTTTCCAGGCATTGATGAGCTTCTCAGCATGTTCTCCTGGAAGAGCTTTGGCCAAATCCCCGATAACGTCCATCTCCCTCTCCCGAAGATCTTTCAACCTTTCCTTCTCGCCGGGAGTTAGATCTCCAATAAAGGCCTCTGGTAGATCGTGGATCAGCGCAATCCTCATGGCCTCAGCCGCGTCGAGATCCCTAAGATCGGCTAGGAGCATCGAAAGTAGGGCAACAGCATAGCTGTGTGCGGCGACGCTCTCCGCGTCCATCACTCCTCTCTCAATCCAACCGGCTCTCTTGAGTTCCTTAAGCTTCAGGATCGCGCAATATATCTTGGTCAATCCATCGCCCAAGCTCATCAAATGACCCAAGGAATTTTCCACGTAATATTTCTGCCCCACAGTATGGGAAACACTTAACTCGAGGCATTATAGGAATTAGGTTATGACTCCCCGCTGTAAAGCATCTTCGAAAAAGAAGAAGGAGAAGGAATCTCCGCCCTAAACTCCTCCCACCTCATCTTTTCCCGGCCAAAATCCTCCTTAATTTCTTCTGAATACCCGAACTGTATTGCGCGGCTTTCTTCGGTCTTTCAATAATCTTCTCCGGGACTCCAAGAATCTCAGCGGCCCTCCGGAGAATCCATTTCCTGATAACCCTGCCATTCATTATCCTCAGTTTAAGCCTTGGATCTATAGACCGGGCAGCCTCATAAATGGATCTAGAGAGATATGGCGCAAGTAGCTGGGATCCGGCGAGAGCTATCGCGAGTTCATCCCTCTCCAAATTCTTCCCATGGATCTCTTCGATATCCTCACTCATCAACTCGGCAACTCTCTCAACCCCGTGCTCGAGAAATGCCCTCTCATATTTCCAATAGCCGCCGAAAAGCTCATCAGCCCCCTGCCCTACAACTAAAGGACCTTGGGTCCTCCTCGCGGAAAGAAACATGATCGAACCTATTGAAAGGTCTATTAGTCTAGCCTCCAAAAGTTGACCTGATAAGAGCACTGCGGCCTCGAGAAGCTCCTCATCGCTTGGTTCTATGATTTCGAGCTCTATGTCCAAGAGACTAGCTGCCTCTTGAGACCAGACATGATCCGAGCTTCCTTCTAGGGCGACCGCGATCCCTTTAACCCTTTTGCCAGCTCGATCTGCTAGATACGCAAGGATTGAGCTATCAAGTCCTCCGGAGAACCCGATGAAGACCGTATCTGGGAAGTATTTCTCGGCAACATTCACGAGCCTCTCGGCGAGCCCTCTTTCTGAATAATCCACGGCCCAAGGCGTAGGATGGTACCACCTGATAGTCCTCAAACCCGATGAATCTAGTATCAGCATATGGCCGGGCTTCAGGGATCTCGCGGCGGATCCAAGCGCCGGCCTGCTCAAGGCTACGGCGAAAGTCTTTCCAATCTTACCATATGCTAGGGGCATGTGGCCGACATGATCCCTGAAAAGGGTAATCCCTTCCTTCTTTATAATGGCGCCGGAGAAGAATTGGTCAAGGTCTCTTAGCGTCTTTCCGAGGTCTTCCGCTTCTAGAGGCTTTTCAAAGAAACTCGTATTCGAGAGCGGGTAATAGATGCACGTGATCAGCCCATCACTTTTCTCGACTAATTCTCCCTCCCTCGCGACTATGCAGGCGTGCCCTATTATAGTCTCAAATTCAATAATCTTATAGGCTTTAGTGAGCCTGTACCTCTGTGCAGCTGCAAGATTTTCGGCAACCCTTCTGGCATCCTTGGCATTCTCCGAAACCGCGAGACCTATCATCAACTATACTCCTAATAGCATCTCCTCCGGCCCGATTCCAATTTGGTGGAAGATCTCTTCCTCGATCTTCGCGGGCGTAACCTCTATCTTCGCCTTAAGTTCGCGATACTTCTCGTAAAACGCGGATCTGACGAGATCGACTTGGTGAAAGAGCTCTTTCCCATCCTTATAGTCGAGCTCCTTCCTCGTTATCCTGAATTCATTGTTGGTCTTCTCGGAGAGCTGGTAGCGGATTATGCCCCCAAGCTCCATAAACGTCTTGAGATCTACCCTGTCCCTGAAATTTGCCTCAGCCTCGACCAAAACCGAGTAAAGCTTCCTAATGCCGCCTTCATCGACTAACACATCGATCGCGAAGCCGCATCTACCGTGCTTCATGTAGATCGCCCGCTCATGCGGCAGGTGCCGGTGAGTTGCAAGGCCGACTACGTTTGGCCTTCTGATAAGCTCGATTATCTCACGGGTTACGGGAAGTTCCCTAGCGGTCATAGCATGCTATATTTCTCCAGCCTTCTATTTAAGCGGATTCGCACGAATATTAGGGATTAGGCTTATATCGTCGAGCCCCGGGGCTATGCGGGAGATAGTAGATGGTCAAGGACTCGAGGCCGAGAACAGGCTCAACCGCCTTCCTGCCTAGATGCAGGGCTAGTCGGCTCGTTCCCAGAGTGAGATATTGGCCTCCCTATGAGGGTGAGCCGAAGCCGCTTGGCTTCCTGGGATATAAGGCAGGCCACTTCACCGCATACTATATAGATACGACACCGGGATCGCCGACCCAAGGCCAGGAGGTCGCGAAAGTAGCAACCGTAATAGTTACTCCGCCGATGCTCGTCGCCGGCCTAGTAGCTTATGCCGAGGAGAATAAGGCTCTTAGAGAGCTCCTGAGAGTCTGGAGTAACAAGGCTCCAGGGGGCTTGATCAGGAGGAGGATCCCGAATTGGAGACCGAATGAAGAGGAGGGCTTGAGGAAGCTCGAGTCACTACGAGGAGACATAACCGAGATAAGGATAATCGGTACAACATCCCCAAAGCAGGCAGGACTCTCAAAAAAGAAGCCGGATATACTTGAGATCAAAATCGGTGGAGACATTGATAGGGCGATAGACTATGTGATCTCGAAGCTGGGCCGGGAGTTTAAGATAGATGAGACGTTCAAGCCGGGAGACTTCATAGACATCATCGCGGTGACGAAGGGTAAGGGATTTGCAGGAGTTGTGAAGCGTTGGGGTGTCAGCATTCTGCCGAGAAAGAAAAGGAAGGGTAGGCGTGTCGTAGGAGCTATTGGTGGCAGAACGCCCGGCTATGTCCCTTATACTGTGCCAAGACCGGGCCAGCTGGGCTATCATAGGAGAACAGAGTTCAATAAGCGGATACTTGCAATCGAGAACGATGGATCAAAGTTTACTCCGGAGGGAGGGTTCCCCCATTTTGGCATTGTGAGGACGATGTGTATTCTTCTTGAGGGGACTGTGCCAGGAACTCCGAAGAGACCTATCGTTCTCCGGATGCCGGCCAGACCTCCGCCGGAAATCGAGCCACCACGGCTAATCTATGTGGGAGTACCGGTCTAAGCCTCTGCATCCTATTGTTGCCTCATCTTAAATGAGTTCCATTGATCTTCAACCCGCTTAATTATCACCGTCGCATAGCTTATGTCGATCCTTGCATTCTGCCCAGTATAGTAGTTTGATGGAGCGCCCTCAATCCATGTATCCGGATCGAGATCTTTTGGCAGGCTTATGAGTAGCCTTGTTAAGCTCTGCGTATGGTGCGAAGCTCCGAGACCTCTGAGAAGACCTTTCAATGCACATTCAGCGGCTTGCTCCGCCTTAAAGCAGGCCCAATTATAATCTCCCCGAGAGAGATCAGCCTTAGCAGACTCTAGGGCTTGGCGGGCCGCTTTCATCCATCGCAAATACTCAGACTCATTAAGCAGGGGTCTCTGATTCTAATAGACATCTTAAAGTTGCAGATATAACATTTTCGATAAGACACGATAGCACGGCAACGGCGATTAGGCCCTTTTTCCATAATGCATATTGTTCCAAAGACCCTTAAATATGGGCTTGGCGGGCTAGAAGCCTAGATGAGCCTGCTGGTCGAGTTGCTAATGAATGCTTCAAGGGCGGGCGAGAAAAAGGTGCCCATCCTAGACTTAGCTGGGAACAGAGTTGGCGAGATCACACTCCCCAAGACATTCCTAGCCCCGCTCAGGGAGGATCTCGTCTGGAGGGCCTTCATACACCTCCAGACTCATAATCTCCAGCCAAAGGGCGCATTTAAGGGATCGGGTCACAAATACTCAGTCGAATCCCTTGGAGCAGGCTATGGTATCGCTAGGATCTCTAGGATAAGGGCTCATGGCACCGGGAAGGCCATGGCGGGTGGAATGGTGAACTCGGCTGTGGGCGGTAGGCCCGGCCACCCCCCAGTACCTGAGAAGAAGATCCACAAGGATCTCAATGAGAAGGAGAAGCGGGCTGCGCTAGCAGTGGCGATAGCCTTCACGGGAAACCGGGAGGCGGTTAAGGCTAGGGGCCATAGGGTTCCCGAAGACCTGCCGCTTCCAATAATTGTTGATGATTCTCTTCAATCGGTTGCTAAGACTAAGGAGGTTCGAGAATTCCTCGAGAAGCTCGGTCTCAGCGAGGAGCTCAAAAGATGTAGGAGGAAGAAGGTTAGGGCTGGAAAGGGTAAGCGGAGGGGAAGAAGGTATAAGCGGAGGGTCGGCCCACTAATAGTTATACTTGAGGATCAGGGTATCGAGGAGGCTGCCGAGAACATTCCAGGAGTTGAGGTCGTAAAGCTGAAGGATCTAAGCGTTCTCCACCTAGCACCTGGCGCGAAACCCGGCAGGCTCACAGTCTGGACGAGATCTGCTCTAGAACAGATTGATGAAAAGATTCTAGGTGGTCTGACATGAGGTCATCCGAGGTGATTAAGAGAATAGTGATAACTCAGGACGCTGTTTCACTAATCGAGAGGGAGAACAAGCTCACGTTCATAGTGGACTTGAGGGCGACTAGGGCAGATGTCAAGAGAGCTGTTGAGGAACTGTATGGCGTGGAGGTAGAGAATGTGAATACGATGATAACGCCGAGGGGCGAGAAGAAGGCTTACGTGAAGCTCAAGCCGGAGCACAAGGCCGCCGATCTCGCCGTCGAGCTCGGAATCCTTTAATCTCCAGCAAAGATTATAGCTCCCTCAACTAACATAACCGCTGAATGAGAAGATACTGGATGGTGATAATTATAACTGCCGCGATAATTATAGCTGGCGCTTCGGTGGTCTATCTCATGTACCTCAAAGCCCCGGAGAAACCCCTTACCACCTTAACCACGACCTCCACTATGGCTTTCGTCCTTGAGAGCCCTGCCTTCGAGAATGGCGGCGAAATTCCTGAAAAATATACGTGTAATGGCCTCGATATTTCTCCACCTCTCCGTTGGAGCGGCCACCCGCCCGAGACTAAAAGCTTAGTACTAATAGTCGAAGACCCAGATGCTCCTAGAGGAATATTCACCCACTGGATAATCTACAACATACCAGTAGAGGCAAACCAGCTTGAGGAAGGCGTCGAGCCCGCCGAAGAGCTTCTTGAAGGAATGATGCAGGGTGTGAATGATTTTGGGAGGCTGGGCTACGGCGGCCCATGCCCGCCGCCGGGAAAACCGCATAGATACGTCTTCAAACTTTATGCGCTGGATACGGTGCTCGAATTGGGCCCGGCCGCCTCGCGGGAAGAAGTTCTTAAATGCATGGATAATCATATTTTGGCAGAAGCCACACTAATAGGAATATACTCGAGACAAGGATGATCTTGCCTCTGAGGCATTTCGCATTAAAATTATGGCAAGTAAAGTTCTTCGGGAAACTTTAATAATTGAACCCCGAGCTGCAGGTCTAGATGAGAATCCGGTGAATTGGGTATGGGTAAGCGGATAAGGGCTCAGAGGCTGGGCAGGGGCTCGCCAACATTCAGGGCATCACTTAGGAGGAAGTATGCCGTCGGCTATCCATCCCAGCTCATATCCCAATCCCAGCTCCTGCCCGGTAAGGTGGTTAAGCTGGATCACGATCCAGGCAGGGGTGCCCCGGCGGCCTTGATCGCCCTAGAGAATGGCGAGACATTCCCAGTTGTGGCCGTTGAGGGAATGTACGTGGGCCAGATTATCGAGATGGGCGAGCAGGCGACGATAGCCCCGGGGAACATACTTCCGCTAGCCAGGATCCCTGAGGGAACAGTGATCTCCATGATTGAGCATAAGCCGGGAGATGGCGGGAGGCTCGTCCGAGCACCAGGAACCTATGCAACCGTAACATCCCAGCTCGGCGATAAGACGATAGTATCCCTGCCCTCGAAGAAGGTTGTCGAGCTTAGTTCAAAGTGTTTCGCAATGATAGGCGTTGTCGCGGGCGGCGGAATGAAGGATAAACCATTCCTAAAAGCTGGCAAGAAACATCATTGGATGGTCGCGAAGCATCGGGTCGCTACATATCCAAGAGTTCGTGGCGTCGCAATGGCCGCAGCATACCACCCGTTCGGCGGAACGCGGAAGAAGCTTGGAAGGCCTGAAGTGGTCTCAAGAAATGCTCCGCCCGGCAGGAAGGTCGGCTACATCGCGGCAAAGAGAACGGGTAGAAAGAAGAAGTAACATACTATTGAAAATCCCCCTTCTTTAAGGTTTATTATCTCCGTCGTGGAAAACGCTGCACACTGACCTCTATGGAACGTCATCAAAGATTCCTCAACTATACGACGTTCACGCTCACTCTCTCCTACGAGATTATTGGGCCAATTTTACCTGTCTACATTTATGCGATTTTTGGGGCATCGGAGTATGAGGTTGGCATCATGATCTCTCTGGCCGCAGTGGCATCGGCATTCAGCAGAATACCATCATCCATACTCGCGATGAGAAGAAATGCGTTAAGGATACTGGCTCTTGGGATGGCGTTGAATACCGTAGCCCTACTCGGTTACGCGGTCAGCACAACTTCATGGATGCTTGGCATCTTCAGAGTGCTTCATGGAATCACATTCGCCCTCAATTACACTTTAACGCTCTCATTTGCCAGCTTGATAATAGCACCGGAGGAGGCTCGGAAATCGATCGCGGATTACACAGCCTATCTGGCTCTTGGTCTTTGGGTGGGGCCGGCGATCGGGGCGATATTGCGCTATTTAATGGATTTGAGAATGCTGATGACCTCCGCCACGCTAATTAGCTTGATCGCGGTCTTCCTCGGGGTAGCATTTGCCAAAACTAGGCCGTTACTCTGGGAGGAAACGTACTACTCAAAAATGAGCCCTTCGCTAATCAAGACTATTCTTAAGAAGCCCTTGCTCCTGCCAACCCTCCTCTACTTCCTCTACTCGATAACCATTGGAGGGGTTTTCGCATACGGGCCGCTGAAAGCGAGCATAGAGCTCGATATTCCGGATCACCTTATCCTAGCTATATTCACCGGCTATTATTTAATCACCTACATGACTAGGGTCACTTTATCAAAATACGTAAGCAGGATGGATTTGATCAAGTTTCTTAAAGTCTCCATGATATCCTGCGCTGCAGGAGTCTTAATCGCTGGCCTAGCCCCAAATGCATTATTATTCATGGTTGGACTATATCTCGTCGCGATAGCTCATGGCCTCACATTCCCATTAACGGCTGCGATAACCGCTCATGTCATAAGACCGAATCTAAGGATTCTGGGAAACTCAATCTACCTAACGTCATGGGATATTGGAAACTTATTTGGCCCAATCGCGATAGCTCTGCTACTCCGCGCGACCCCTCTCTCCCCAGCATTCGCGAGCCTATGCATCTACCCTGCCATAGCCCTAATTATGGCGAGTAAACTTACACGCATCGTAAGTGCTTGATGTTCATCCTCTAACCGGGTTCGAGGACTCGCTGGTGACTGCGCGGCAGTGCGGATAAATATCGGCGGGGGCCAGAGCAGCGTATATGCAATCCACCCCGGAATTAGGCGGGAAGCTATGGAAGAAAATCATCATCGTTACTGTTGCGTCTATATGTTTAATAGCGGCGGGCTCCGTAATTCAAATTTCGAGCACACTAAAATATCTCGGGGTTGTCGACATATTATCCGCGATATCCCTACCGGATGTGGAGAAGGTTAAAGCACCGCTTTACTAGCTTTTTCCGCGATCTCGATCTTGGCTACCACTACCTCAAGCACACTATTCTTAAGAAGATGTGCTAAGTGCGTGTATATCTCGGTGCTGGCGTCGATATCAACGGCTGTCTTGCTCGTGTTTCCGCACGTTTTCAGTTACCCGATTTTCCATGTTCGGTAACATGCTCTTAGTCTCGGCGTCAATCTTGCTGGCGGCTGAGTCGGTGATCTCCTTCAAAGTGAGCATGCCTGAGGCGATCGGCAGATTAACTAGCATTGAGTTGGCAGCTGCTACGACGTTATCCGCGATGGCGGCCGTGCCGACCGGCCTTCACGGGCTCATTCTTCCCATCACCGACGAGCGGATACACAAACATAGGCGATGCGGCGATATTCGTAGCCGCACTGCTTTATGGATCGAGGGTCGGCGGGATCGTTGAGTCAATAGGGCCGTTAATAGCTGATTTGATAATAGGTTATCCTAAATGGTTCGTCACAATAATCGCTCATGGGGGAGAGGGGGTGATAGCGGGCCTCGGAAGAGATAGAGGCTTGCCCATACAAGCAGCAATGCTATTTATGAGCGGCGTCTATATGGTGACAATATACTTCCCCGTAAACGTCTCATAAAGGGTTTTCCAGCGCGATATTATCCTACGCAAGGGACGTCTTTGGTCAAGCACTAACCTCAACGATATTGGCCCTACTGATTGTGAAGGCTGTGGAGGAGATGCTTCCACAGCTATTGAGAAAGACCCCGGTGATCGCTCCTTATTACTGGGTCATCAAAATCGAGCCAGCTTCTCGAATCCAAGCTCCCGCGCTGATATATCCTTAAATCTCGGGCCCCTATGAAGAAGCTTGTGCCAAGGGAGTTCACTTACAGGGGCTACACGCTGGATGAGCTTAGGCAGATGAGCATGGATCAGTTCATAAAGCTGCTGCCAAGTAGGCAACGAAGGAGCCTAATGCGCGGCCTGAACAATGTCCAGCTCAGGCTGTTGGAGAAGGTGAGGGAGGCGAATGAAGCGCTGAGGAGGGGTGAGAAGCCGAAAAAGCCAATCAAGACTTATGCGAGGGACATGGTAATTCTCCCCGAGATGGTCGGCCTAACAATCCATATCTATAATGGGAAAGAATTCGTCCCCCTTGAGATAAAGCCGGAGATGATAGGACGCAGGCTGGGAGAATTCGCTCTAACATGCAAGCAGGTAAAGCATGGAAAAGCAGGGGTAGGAGCAACGAGATCCAGTATGTACGTCCCGCTCAAGTAGTAAAGGGGCTTCCGAGAATTCCATCAACTCCTCGATCGCTTAGTAATGCTTTAATATTGTGATGCCCCGAGAGCCCTTTAGAGGAACTTTGGGCTTAATATATGTTGAGGGCATCGTGAGGGGGCCCATGGGCGAGGAGAGAGTATCTTTCTTAGTTGATAGCGGGGCCACATACACGCTTCTTCCCGGCGGTGTTTGGGGGAGGATAGGGCTTAAGCCCACTCGAGAGCATGAGTTCGTTCTGGCGGATGGAACTAAGATAAGGAGGAAGGTATCGGAATGCTATATCGTTCTCCCTCAGGGTGAGGGGCATACGCCGGTGATATTAGGGGAGGAGGGGGATCAAGCGGTTTTAGGAATAGTCACCCTTGAGATTCTTGGACTGGTTTTAGATCCATTCAAGCGGGAACTCAGGCCTATGCGCATGATGCTCGTCTAAAAGAATTGAATTAGAAATGAGGTGGTCAAACGCCATTAGCGGAGAAAATGACATGTTTATCTCTTTACCCATCCGCGGGCCTTCATTGCCTCATATACTCTGCTGACCGCCCTCGCGTATGCTGCATCCCTCATATGGATCTTCTTCTCTCTGTGGATGTTGTATACCCCCCAGAATGCTTCCGTCATCTTCTTGTCGAGCCTCTTTTCAACCTCATCCTCGCTCCAGTAGTAGCCGGTTATGTTCTGGACCCACTCGAAGTAGCTCACGGTCACGCCACCGGCATTGCAGAGGAAGTCCGGTATCTGGAGCACCCCATTCTCGAGGAGTATCTCGTCTGCCTCGGGGGTCACTGGGCCGTTCGCGACCTCAGCCAGTATCCTCGCCTTAATCTTATCTGCGTTATCCTTCCGGATCACGCCTTCGATGGCTGATGGAGCGAGAACTTCAGCCTCAAGTGTCAGCACATCCTCGTTCGTTATGTTTGTTGTGCCGGGGAAATTCACCACCGAGCCGTGCTCCTGCTTCCACTTGAGAACCTTGTCCGGGTCGAGGCCATCCGGGTTATAGATTCCCCCCTTCGAGTCGGAGACTGCTATCACCTTCATTCGGAGTTGCTCCTTGGCCAGCTTGGCCATGTAATACCCGGCGTTACCGTAACCCTGCACCGCGATCCTCTTTCCCTCAAGATTCATTTTGAGGGCCTTCGCGGCTTCCCTGAGAGTGAAGATTGCGCCTTGGGCTGTTGCGGTCTCCCTACCCAGCGATCCGCCGACGATGACGGGCTTCCCGGTGATTATCCCGAATGATGGATCCCTCCTCCTCGAGATCACTTCATATTCATCCATCATCCACGCCATGATCTGCGGGTTAGTGTAGACGTCGGGCGCGGGGATATCGCTGTAAGGGCTTATCACGTCGTAGATAGCTCTTATGTAGCCTCTCGCGAGCCTCTCTTTCTCCCGATCGCTGAGCCTCTTCGGGTCAACTATTACGCCGCCCTTGCCTCCGCCGTATGGAAGCCCGAGGGTGGCGCATTTCCAAGTCATCCACATTGCTAGAGCCTTGACAGTGTTGAGCGTCTCCTCTGGATGCCACCTGATACCGCCCTTAGTTGGGCCGAGAGCCCAGTTATGCTGAACCCTAAAGCCCGTGAAAACCTTCACCGAGCCATCATCCATGTCCACAGGGATTGAGACCTCCAAGACCCTCATCGGCCTTTTGAGGAGCTCCAGCGCCTCCCCGCTTATCTCCATATATTGAGCAGCTCTCTCGAGCTGCTTAACCGCCATCTCAAATGGATCTAGACCATTCATGCCCACCACCTGTTTTGAGCGACCTGACGCTCAAGCCCCTTAAATCCATATTCCCCCTCAAGCGCATCGCGCCGTCAACTTTTACTTAAGCTTTTACTGCATCACAGCACTCCGAATGAGAAATATAAGATCCTGAGATATCACTAGCATAATACTCGGTGACAGTACTATGATGGAAAATATTAAAACTATGGAAGTAGCACGGTTGAGAAAATAAAGAGTAATTAATGGTGTTAGACTAGGAGTGCAATCATACAAGGCAATGCTATTAAAAAATTGAAGAGCCCCCTCTAATAGCATCGATACCATTTTCATCGACCTTCCTATAATTTAGGGGGAAAGTATGTTAATTACGAAGTGTGAGTGGAATTAGAGTGTAATGTGGAGTTTGATGGGAAGTGTCGAGTAGGGAAGTTAGGGAGGAAGCATTAGATTGGTGGAGGGAGGCGCAGCATAATCTTAGGCAAGCTATAAAAAACTTCGAGATAGGAGAGTATAGTGTATCCGCCTTCCTCTGCCATCAAGCTACTGAGAAAGCATTAAAAGCCTTATACATAGTTAAGAAGATGCGCTTACCTCCAAGAGGCCACGACCTAGTGAAACTGGGCAGGATCTTAGATGCTGGGGAGGTAATAGATGAATTAAGGATGCTTAACCCACACTACACTATAGCAAGGTATCCAAATGCCGCAAATACTATTCCGAGCGAGCTATATAGTAAAGAGATGGCTGAAAGATGTGTAAGAGCTGTCGAAAAAGTTATGCAGTGGGTTAGGTCTGTGGGTGAGCTACCTTGAAGAATGAGCTTGAAAAAGTAAGATTATCAAGTAGGCAGAAGAGAGAATTGATATCCTTCTTAAAGCATCTCAAGAAGGAACTAAGGGTGAGAGAGGTCTACTTATTCGGCTCGAGAGTTTATGGAGTGCCTCTAAGAGATAGTGATTTAGATGTGCTTGTAGTATCTGAAGAATTCAGTAAACATTCTTTCATAGAGAACATGGAAGCTCTAAGTAGATTATGGAATGGGTCATTCACGCTCGAAATATTCCCCTACACCCCTGAGCAGATTGAAAAATACAGGGGGAGGAAGACTGTAATCACGGAAGCATTAGAGAAGGGTGTTAAGATAGAACTTTAAGAAATGTCTATGCCAACTTAAAACAATATGAGCTGGAATTAACAAATGCTATGAGAGCAATGCTTATCATTTAGCAGGCACATCTAAAGAATCCCAATAGTGTTCTAAGTTGCGTGGTCCTTAATAGACATAAGTGGTTTTAATGAGTATCGAAATGACCTTGGTTTTTTCTCTTCAGCATGCTTAGGCATGTGATTACATCTCCACCGCTTTCTAAGCTACATTTCATGAACTCATATCAATTCGATCCAGCCCTCCATACATATCGAGTGTAAGCTTAACGAGTACTTGGCGGAAACATACTCGACTAGCGGCTGTTTGATTCTGCCCCGTATTCAATGTAAAGTTGAAGTCTTCTAGACAGTAGTGAACAAGGCCTTTTATTCATTATCCCGCCATACTCCACTCCTCTCTCCACGTGTTTCAAGTTTTCGAGAACTATTCGAAGCTGTCTCATCTAGTGGAATCCACTATGCTTTTAGAGAGCTTATACACAGGTCCTTAACACCGCTCTCCTCACGCCTTTGAATCCCCCAGTAACCTCTTAGAAGTTGGGCTTATACTTGGCTAACTCCTGTATCCACGCCTCTTCTTAAAGTACTCGCTTCCAATCTCTCCAAGATTCGTTTATATCGATGCTATTTAATACTCCGGATTTGATAGGTTAACGTCCTTCCTAGGATCAAGATCCTAATGCAGAGGTTTACTTATTCGG
>CALJVH010000015.1 GCA_937974645.1 uncultured archaeon
GGAGAGTATCTCGAGAAGGCTTTTCCAAGCCCTATGGAGATCGTCTCCGTGGAGGGGAATATTGCTCGAGGAGATGATGGAGAATTTCACCCTCATGTTCACGCGGCCTTGGCGGATGAGTTCCTCAATATATGCGGTGGCCATCTTAGGAGGGCTATCGTGCATAATACGGTGGAGATCGCGCTGCTGATCCCGAGGAGTGTAAAGCTCACTAGGAAAATAATTGACTCAAGGATTGAGTTATTCTTCGAATAGCGTGGAGGTATACGGCTCATGGAGGGCAGGATTCTGGTAAGCGTTGATGCAGATGTTTACCCAACAGAGGATCCTGAGAAAGTCTTGAAAGCTGTTAAGACAATCTTTCCCGCGATAAACTTCGAGGTCAAGTGGCTGGATGCCTCGGCTCGAGTGGAGGGTTCAGCCGAGGGATACGAAGCGCTCGAGAATTTGAAGAAGCTTCTCAGGGAGCGGAGGATAAGGGCCGCGGCAAGGAGTATTCTGAAATCCTCGATGCGCGATGATGCTCTCATCTTCTACTTGAATAAACAGGCGGCTTATGCTGGCAAGGCATCCTTCACAGAGCCCTTCGTTGAGTCCCCGCTTCCGCCGATACGGGTGAGGATCAAGGCCCCGAACCTGGATGAGATGATAAACTGGCTAACCGAGTAGCACTAATCCGGGAGAGGCACCTCGATGCTCAGCAGGTCTTCCGCGAGATGAGTGTTGGGGAATATCTGCCTCGCCTCCATCAAAAGTCTCTCCTCGCTTCCCTCGTATCTCGGGCTTATGTGAAAGAGATAGAGTCTTCCGACGCCCGCCTTCAGCGCGATCTCCGCCGCCTGCCTCGCCGTCGAGTGTCCCTCCTTCACCGCATCTTCTTCGAACTCGGAGCCGAAGGTCGCATCATGTATCAGTATATCTGCTCCTCTTGAGAACTCAGCGATCTCATCGGATGGCCTAGTATCGCCAGTGTAGACTATGGTTCTACCGCGCCTAGGAGGCTCCACTGCCTCCTCGGGTCTTATGATTCTTCCCGAGAACTCTATCGTCTCACCACGCTGAAGCCTTCCCCAGAGAGGGCCTCTCGGCACGCCGAGCTTCTCGAGAACCTCGACCTTCATCTTCCCCGGCCTATTCCTCTCCCTGAACCTGTAGGCTAGAGACTTGACCGTGTGCGAGGCATCTACCGCCTCGACAAAAAAGTCTCTGGACTCGTATGCTACTCCCCCATCGATCTCCCTAACCTCGATCTCATAGCCCAGCTTGCCGAACCTGATCGAGAATAGTACCTCCAAGAAGTTGCGAGTCCCCCTAGGCCCTATGATTCTGAGAGGATGCCTTCTGTCAAGCATAGAGAGGGTGTATATCAGGCCCGGCAGCCCGAGGATGTGGTCACCATGTAGATGAGTCAGAAAGATTGTGAGCTTCTGCTTGAAGCCTGTCCCCGCCCTCATCATCTGCCTCTGCGCGCCCTCGCCGCAGTCGAATAGAATCAGTTCTCCCGAGTAGCTTATCGCTATGGATGGGAGCGAGCGGCTTATGCTCGGGACGCCACCGCCCGTGCCAAGGAAAGTTACCCTCATCAAGGTCATCGCCCTAACACCACCACTCTTCTGACGAGGCTTCCATGAACCCTCACGATATGAGACTCCTTCAACCTAAGCCCATGCTTATTGATTAACGCTTCAAGCCCCATCTCCGCGGGAAGCGCCATAACAATCCTACCTTCATTCCTCAGGAGGCTCAGGCAGCTCTCGAGAAACTTGTCGAGAAGAGCTATGATCGATTCATCGGGAACTGTTGTCGACCTTCCATACGGCGGGTCCGTGACGATGGCATCGAAAACCTTTTCTCTGAACATGGGCTTCCTCGCATCTCCGACGATGATGCTCTCTTCTCCTGGAGCGTAGTGCCTGAGATTTCTTAATGCTCCCTCCGCTATCCATCTCTTGAGCTCGATGCCATAAACCCTGTAGCCGAGCAGGGTTCCTTCGATCATTATTCCACCGGTTCCAGCGAATGGGTCAAGTATCAGCCCACCCAGCCTAACGCCCGCGAGGTTTATCATCGCCCTAGAGAGATCCGGCTGCATCGCCGAGGGAAGGGAGAACGGCCTTCTCCCCGCGAGTCTATCATGGAAGAAGTGCTTGGGCTTGGACTCCACCAGCGACCCCACGACCGTCTCCATGGGGCTCGATATGAAAAGGATCGTAGTGTCAGGATTCTCTAAGTCCACCTTGAGGCTTGGCCTAAGTTCCAGAACTCTTTTCCCCGTCTCCCTTTCAAGCGCGAGCCTGTCTATCGCCGCACTCATAATTCTCCTCCCCCTAACAGCTATCGTTGATGTGGTTAACGGGATGAGCCTCTCAATCACCTTACCATCTATTAGATCGAGTATCGCCTCAGATCTCGTCTCAACTCTTCCAGCAAGCCTTCCACAGAGCTTCGTGTAGGCCGTCCTTCTAACGGCTTCCCGCGCTACCAACTCCAAAGTCTCGGCTATAACTATCCTGCTCGAACAGGCCTCATGGAATCTGACATTCGGATCTAATAGTCTCAGAACCGACTTTAGTTCTGATGGTGGGATGGTTTCATATTCTCCCGATAGAAGGAAGAAGAATTTTTCCCTCAAGTTCCGCCCAAAATCTTTCTAGCCAATATTTTGGCGACCGAGTATCTTGAGTATTCGCTTGGTACCGTATCCGAGGAGATTATCGTCTCAGCTCCAGCTTTGAGGATCTTCTCGGCCGCATCGCCTACCATCAGCCCATGAATGCATGCAGCGATTATTCTCCGCGCACCCATAATCTTCAATCTCTCCACAAGTTTGGCCATCGTGCCTCCCGTGCTAATGATATCATCGACGACGAGCACGCTTCTGCCCTCAACACCATCCTCAATCTCAACTGAGACTTCGCCCGTAATCTTATCCCTGGTTGATTGAGCAACCAAGTACTTTGTTCCAAGGGATCCGGCGACTCTCTCTGCCATGCATTTTCCCTTCTTTCCAACCGAGACCACCAGTGCCTCCTCCAGTCTAAGCGCCCTAACATATTCGGCAAGCGCTTCCTCGGCTAAGATGTCCTCAACAGGCACTGGCGAGGGCTTAACCGCCCAAGGAGAATGAATATTTACGGTATAAACTCGCTCATATCCGACAGCCTTAAGCAGCTTAAGCAGTGTGCTTAGGCTTAACGCCTCCCCATTGGAAAACCTCCTATCCTGTCTCGCATAAGCAAGGTAAGGTGCGAGTAGGCGAATGGACCTCGCCCCGAGATCGAGGGCCGTATCGGCCAAGAGACATGCTTGGAATGCGTGCCTGTCTTGTGGTGGATGCAAGCCCTGAACTATCAGCAAATCCTCTCCTGAGACATCCTCAGGAAATCTTATGTAGCTTTCACCATCCGGGAAAAGCTTGTGTTCGACTTTGACAAGCTTGAGCCCGGAGGCCTCCGATAACTTTTCAGCAAGGTATGTTGAGGCTGGCCCCCCGACCAGTATCATGTAACTCCTTCTGATCCCGCATATTTTTGGTTTGTTCTTATGCGGGGTTAAATATCGGGAGAGAATCCGCATAAAGAATGTCCAAGCTGGGGGATGTATGCAGGAGGGTTATGGCCTTGTTCATGGACAAGCCCTCAAACTTCAGCTGGATCGATGATCGGGTCGCGGCCTCCGGAAGGCCCATGACCTTCGCGCAGCTTAAATGGATCAAGTCCCGGGAAATCGAACTCATAATCTCATTGACCGGGCAGCCTCTTCCGCGCGAATGGGTTGAGCAACTCGGCATCGAGTACATCCATTTTCCAATTAAGGATCACTCGGCTCCAGATCCCCAGATGTTGAAGGAGATCGTTGATAAGATTCTCGCCGCGGTGTCAAGTGGGAAGAGGTTACTCATCCACTGCGCCGCCGGCCTCGGGAGGACCGGGGCCGTTCTAGCCGCATATCTCATAGCATCGAAGAAGGTCTCCGGCGAGGAGGCGATCGAGGCTGTTAGAAGGCTGAGGCCCGGATCCATCGAGCCAATTCAGGAGAAATCGGTCATGGAGTTTCAGCGAAGGTATTTTCCTAGAGTTGCTCCATGATCTGCTTGACTATCGAAGGGCCTATTCCTGGTATTCGCATGAGATCTTGCGGCGATGCTACCTTAAGCTTCTCGAGCGACGTATATCCATGCTGGTATAGCAGCCTCGCTCTGACCCTGCCTATGCCTCGGAGCCTCACAAGCGGTATGAGCTCCTCTCTCACACCATGCTTTATCCGCTCGCTCAAGACATCGTATGGCTTAACGAACTCCTTGTAGTTGGCGACTTTCGCTATCTGGGATGCGGCGTAAGCAATCCAGCTTGCGGTTTCTCTCAAGATCGCAAGGTCTCCCGGCTGGACCCCGAACCTCTCATATATCTCGGCCTCCGGAACCTCCTCCGCCCAGGCCTCCAGCACAAGGGCGATCCTAAACGCGTCCATGTACTCGTCGTATATCTCGTCTCCCGGGTCTGGCGGCTGTATCATCAGGCCATTAGCTCTCCGCTCAATCTCTTCCTCCAAGAGCCTCGGCGAGAGCTTTTTCATCGGTATCCTCGGTACATCGGGGGTTAGTGCGAGCGCATGGAGAAGGCCAAAGGCGGATACTCTGCTAGCCTCCCTAAAGGCTTCAAGAAGCCTGATAGCCGTCATTGGGTCTATGTAGAGTTGTGAGACCCTTCTGCCCAGGGGTGTCGCTCTAACCTCCAGCCCGTATACTTCTAGGAGGCCAGCTGATTCAAGGAACCCGAGCACATCGGTAAGTTCTTCCTCGATTAGATGAGCCCCGTAGATGTGGGCGAGAAAGGTTTCATCGAAGAATTTCAGTAGCCCTTCGATCGCCGCGACCTCCTCTGAGGCCGCGAGGGCGAGGACATGAAATCTGAGATGTTTCTCGGAGGCTAGCTCACTTTTAATTCTCTCCGGCTCCCCGAGCACATACCTTTTCATGAAATACTCCCTTTCATCATTCCTCCTCACGATTATTGCTGAGTAGCCCACCTCATCATATCCCGGCCTCCCAGCTCTCCCACAAAACTGCTTATACTCGAGCACTGGGATCAACTGATACCCGCACCCGGGCTGATATCTCCTGACCTCCGTTATGAGAACGAGCCTTGCTGGCAGGTTAACTCCCGCGGCGAGCGTCGGAGTCGCGACAACCGCCTTCAGTCTCCTAGCCCTGAAAGCCTCTTCTATCAGCGATCTCTGAGCATGTGACAGGCCGGCATGATGGAATGCAGTTCCCCTCCAAACGAGTTGCGCAAGCCCCTCTGAGAAGGAGCTTCTATCGATTGCAATAATCTTCTCTGCATATTCCTCGAGAACTTCCCGATCTTCAGGCGTTAACAAGTCTATCTTCTCGCTCAGCTCTTTCGCGATCTTTGCTGCATAGTTTTCCGCCTTGCTTCTGGTTAATGCGAAGACGAGCGCCTGCCCACCCTCGGCTACAACGTTTAGAACGGCATTTACGATCACATTCTCAGACATCGGCTTTAACTCCCACACATTTCCATCTGAGAACTCAATTTTCCTGCCGAAAAGTATCCCCTCCTTGAGAGGTACCGGCCTCCATTCCGAGACAACAGTTTTTGCGCTAAGCCAGTCAGCAATCTCCTCAGCATTGCTTATCGTCGCGCTCAATCCTATGAGCTGGGCGCTTGGCAACCTCCTCCTAAGCTTGGTTATAACCACCTCGAGAGTTGGCCCCCTATCAAGGTCTTCAAGTAGATGAAGCTCATCAAAGACGACGAGGCTCACATCATCGATCCACGGCGCCCTATGCCTAAGCAAGCTATCCGCCTTCTCATTAGTCGCAACTATCACGTCATAGTCAGCGAGCCATGGATCCGAGGAATCATAATCTCCCGTTGAGACGGCTGCTTTGAACCCCGTCCCCCTGCAGAGGAATCTCCTACAGTCTTCGATCTTCTCGGAGGCTAGGGCTCTTAGGGGCACGAGGTAAAGTACCTTCCCGCCTTTTACGAGGTGGATCGAGGCGGCCATGAGCGCTACAGCTGTCTTGCCGGAGGCTGTTGGCGTCGCTAGCACGAGATTTTCTCCCTCCAGCACGCCAGCTTGAACAGCCTTAACTTGCGGCGGATAAAGCTCCACTATGCCGAAGTCCCTAAAGTTTTTCTTGAGAAACTCTGGCACCGGCAGATCTTCAACCAGCACTTCAGCCACCCGACGTAGGAGGCATCCTAGGTTATCCTATACACTCCAGTTCTCGGGCTGAAGATCTTGCCCTCAGATAACAGCCTCCCGAGGATCTTGCTTATCTCGGCGTCGGTGAGCCCTTTCTCCTTAAGCGCCTCCTTAAGCTCCTCGTCCTCGGCATGTCCCTTCTCTTCCTGAAGCTCTCTCAACGTATCGAGGAAGATCGCGATCTTATCGCGCAGGCTCTTCGGCTTTCCGGTAAGGATGATGTCTATGTCTGGTCTCCCGGTCTCTATATCTATCCCGACCTCTGAGAGGCTCCTCCTCATCAAGTCTATGACATCCAGCACATCCTCCTCAGTCACATAGTCCCTCAGCGCGGCCCGCGCCCTAGCCTCTGCCAACCTTATCAGGGATTCGAGCTGCCTCGCCGTTATCGTCACAGTCGATGTCTGCTGATACATAGACCTCATCTGGAGATAGAATTCCTTGATCAGCCTAGCGGCTGCCGGCGTCAGCTCAGGCTGAATCCTCTTGGCATAGGCGATATATTTTCTCAGGGTCTCTGGCTTGATCAGCGGCGATGCCACTGCAACTGATCTCGACTGGAGCCCCAGAACGTGATCCGTGAGCTTCTCATCTAGCTCACGATTAGGCTCATCCCTCAGGACGAAGATTAGGTCGAATCTGGAAAGTATTGTGATCGGGAGGTCAACATTATCCGTAAAGCTCCTGTAGGGATCGTATCTGCCAAGCGTCGGGTTCGCGGCAGCGAGTATCGAGGTTCTAGCATTGAGGGTCGCCACGATTCCACCCTTGGCTATGCTGATCGTCTGCTGCGCCATTGCCTCATGCAATGCCACCCTATCCTCAGGCCTCATCTTATCAATCTCATCTATGCACGCAACGCCCATATCCGCCAGGACAAGCGCGCCCGCCTCGAGCATCATGCCGCCAGTACTATCTCTTACAACGGCCGCGGTAAGCCCAGCCGCGGTTGAGCCTCTTCCGGAGGTGTAGATTCCTCTGGGCGCCATCATTGCGACGTATTTGAGTAATTGGCTCTTCCCGGTCCCCGGGTCGCCGACGAGCAGTAGGTGGATGTCGCCTCTTATCTTTGTTCCATCCGGATACTGCTTGGATCTCCCGCCGAAGAGGAGAAGCATGACAGCCTTCTTCACATACTCTAGACCGTAGAGGCTTGGAGCGATGGAGTCCATCAGCTTCTTATGTATGTCCTGCTCCTTCGCCATCTCTCTAAGGAGTTTCTCCTCCTCCGGGGTTATGATTAGGCTCTCAGGCTCCTTGCTGGCGGTCTCTATACTAACAGCCTCAAGGTACATCTTCGAAGTTCTCCTTAAGCCCTCTGCATCACGGTCCGGCATGGTTCTCAGTATTCCAGTGACAATCACCCTATCTCCAGGCCGAGCCAGATCTACTATATCGCCTCTAAGTCCCACATCAATTACTCTTGGGATTTGCCCTGGTGGGAGATCCTCTGGCTTCTCCTGGATTCCAACAAGCTGGAAGTCCACATACTCGCTTTCCTCCGAGATCATTTCGAATTTCCTACCTCTACATCTTTCACATCTATCCGGGGGTTTAAGCCTCGTGGTCGATGTATCTTCTAATAATGAGGAGTATTTGGCGCCGCAGGTTGAGCACATGAATACGGCAGTCCTTAGCATGGGCCTAACCGTGCTAGCCCTAACCATTATTCCGTCTATCGCTATCAGCTTACCGAGGTGCTGCGACCTGATCTCCCTGATCGGTATCTTCTTAGGGAGATTAAAGACACGGGCCTTAAACTCCTTTATCTTTGATGCGTAATCCGCATCCGCGACCTGAAGCTGCTTATATACAGCCCTATCGAGAATTGGAAGATACTTTAGCGGCTCATCCACTATGAGGTGGCTTAGCTCCTCATCGAAGGATATTAGGTCGCTGTGATCGACGAGTATTGATTGTTTCTGCTGGGCTGCCGCCACTGCTAGGAGTGACCTATACTTCTCCTGCTTGAAGAAATTGAGCATCCTTTCCTCTATCCCGGGTTCAGCGGCCATAGCCTTCCACCTCCACGAACTCGTGCCAAGCATTCACGAGACTGAGAAGCTGCTCGTAGAATGCTTCTTCCTCGGCAGTGAGATTTCGGACCATTGATGCCGGTATTCTCTTCGCGGCGAAGCCCATTATCTTCGCCAGCCTGAGAGAGTATATGTCCCTTAACTGCGCCATGATTTCGGATTCACCGCTTGATGCAAGCTTCTTTACCTTGGAGTAGAAGTAGCGGGGGAGGGGCTGGAGCTCTGCCGGATCATTCCTCTCCTTCCACCTAAGCTGTAAAATGGTCTTCATATCCAGAAGATCTTCGGCTGGACTGGCAAGCCCCTTCTCAAACAGCTTCTCAGCAACCCAGTGATAGACTCTAAGACTCGAGCCCGCCTTGAGGTTTATGAGCTGTCCAGAGGGTAGGTTAAGCTTTTGAATGTCCTTGAGGAGGATTACCTCCTCAAGCGAGTTCTCAAACTCAACCTCAACGCTTCTCAGAGCCCGCCTAAGCTCATCCGCAACCATCAGACCTAAACCCCAGACCAGATCACGCACTCCCCCTTAATTTACCCTAGGGGGATAAGTGAAAGTGAATGAGTACTAGGGTAATAGCCAGAGCCTCTCCAGAATCACAAAAACAGAAATATGGCCACAGAATCGATAAGGTTAGAGCGGCCGTGGTCTAGCCAGGTAGGACGCGGGGGCCCCGGCCCTGAGATCGCGGGTTCGAATCCCGCCGGCCGCATATTCAATATCCTCATGTTGTGAGCGTGAAATGGGAGGGGAAGAAAGTTGGGGGGCTGGCTGGGCGGGGTTTTTAGCAACCCGCATCTTCTGAGGTATTCTTCGAATCGCTGCTGTTTTCTCCGAATCGTGAATCCCACAAGCTGATAGAACCTCAGCCTGTCCAGCGCCCTGATATAAAGACGGTAAACACTCTTCCTCCTTTGTACGTCTTACCCCTCTCCTACCCGACGACTCCTTGATGCTTCCGCCCGACGCGCCCGAGAACACGGGCAGCAAGAGCTACCAGCCGCATCCCGCACCGCGCCCTCGCTTCCAAGGGCAGGATCGAGGCATTCGGATTCAACCCGCTTGATGGAATAGATGCATCCGTTTTACAGGGCTTCTGAATTGATTCAAGTAAATGTTTGAGGGAGCTATCCGAAGTCTCGGGTTCAAATCACGGCGGCCGCACACGTTCATCAAACTATTGGTATAATTTCTGGTAACGGTGTTTTTGACTCGGGATCCAATTGAATAGCATATATTGGTGTTCCGGGTTTCACTCCGTAGAATATGATGCATCCATGTCTTCTGGTGATCTTAATATGCATGTCAGCTATGGGCGCGAACCTTTCGACTATTCCAGACTCTATAGGCTTCGCGATCCAGATCATGAGGCTCTCGGAATGCCTCACGTAATCCTGCGCCATATTCAAAAAATTAGCCGCCATGTCTCTTCCAAATAGCCGGATAAGTCTGTCGACGCCTATGCCCACGAAGGGAGGTTCTTGGAATTTCTTAGCCAGGTTAATGGCGTAATTTATTATATCGTTGAATGCTCTCTCGTAGTCCCTTAAATCGATCCTTATTATATTTGGAAGATCTTCCATCGGAGCTGTGGTCTCGACGAAATAGACGTTATGCTTGAAGAATTTCTCCTCGCTTACTCCATAGAGTTTTCCTGCCTTCATCAAAGCTTCGACTGTTACTCCTCCAGATGGAACTCCGATGACGAGTCTTCCCTTGTGTATGAAGCTTGCGGCCGCTGGGAGTAATATTGAATGATAATCACGTAAGGTGAGCCTCGGGTCTATCTCCAGCAGCACAGTCGATCCTCTCGGATAGCCTCCTATCTCGCGATCCAGTTCAGGGATTCCGGTCGTGTAGCCTCCTGGCGGATCCGGCGGCGGTGAGAAGCTCATTGATTCCTTCGGCTCCATGGGCTTTGTCGGAGGCAGAGCTCTGAAGCCCCTGAAGAGCGTGAAGCATAATTTCGGGTGTCGAACCTCTCCTCCCCTGAGCTTCTCCAAGCTTAATATCCGGATTCTCCTATTCTCTAGGAGCGTAGCTTCTAGGCGGATCACGGCATCGGCCACATAATCCTCGAATCCTATATCCTCGCTTATGGATGAGCGCTCCTTAATGAGGAGGGTGGTGCATTTAAGGTTCTCGAGAATTCTATGGAGCACGCTTTGTAGAAGGATTCTGGCCTCACGCGGGCTCTCAAATCCCTCCTTGAGCGCTGTGAAAGAATCTATTACAAGTTTCTTAGCCCCCAATGCCTCCACATGTTCTACGACGATGTTAAATGACTCTGCTACCCCAACTTCCTTCAAAACTGGAAGTGATATGAATTGGAATAATCCTTCCCTTTCCAGCTTCTCGAAATCCATTCCAAATGATCTAGCATTCTCGAGAAATCTCCCCCTATTCTCGTAAGTTGAAACATAGATGCCCGGCTCGCCAGCTTCTAAGGCGCTATAATATATGAAGCTCATTCCAAGGCTCGTCTTCCCGGTCCCGGGCAGGCCGGAGACCAAGACAAGCCCCCCTCGTGGAAAGCCGGGGACCACTTCATCAAGACCGGGCACGAAACTCTTAACAAATCGATCATCCCAGCTCATTCATTATTTTAGTCCAGCTTATTTCTTAAAAAGCCTTCACATCCAAAGATTGGAATAAACAGCTCCCGACCATTCATGAGAGAAAGGCTTGAAGATCGTTAGATTATAAAACTCTTTATGGATCATAACTTTAGAGATGAGCGTGTTATTGATGTTGTTATCGACTTCTTAGTGGGCGTGTGGTTCCTCTTCTCCGAGATGGCCAACCTCTTGGGAAGATTTTCGATGAGCGTGGATGGTGATTTAAGATTTCATGCAGCCCTCGCCTCAAACAGGCTTTTCCTCCTCGCGAAAAACCTTGGAGATGGGCTGGCTTATCTGGGAGCGGATTTCTTTAAGGTCCTAAGCTTTGAGAGCCTTAAGAAGGAGTGTGGGTCATACGTGGCGGGCTTTCTCGAGAAGCTGGCCGAGACCCTCTCGACATTCAGTAGGAAGCTTAAATCCCATGAGAAGATTGATGTGAGGACGGAGCTTGAGGAGCTCGAAGATGCTGTTAGCGTAGCAGTTAACGCCTTCTCGCGAATGCTTGAGATGGTTTCAGAGAATCGTGAAGATAAGAGGGCGGGGCTCCTAACCTTCCTCCTAAATGATCTAGTAGGTGATTTAAAGATAATTGGGATGAGGTTGCAGCAGGCGAAGTTTCAACTAAAATTCCTCTAACTTTTAATGGGGCTGTATGGCCAGATTTAATGAAGCATGGTGAGGATCTTTAAGGCTGAAGAGAAACTCTCTCCCGATTACATTCCAAGTAGGCTCTTATATAGGGATAATGAGTTCAAACTTCTAAAGACCTTCTTCAGCGGCGTTATTTCAGGCTCTTCTACGATCTCAACGAGAGTTATCGTAACGGGCTCCGTCGGGACTGGGAAAAGTGCGCTTGTCAAGCTATTCGGAGCAACAGCCGAGGAAGAGGCGAGGAGAAATGGAGTAAACCTGAGGTTCCTCTATGTAAACTGTAGGATAAGCAAGAGCACCTTCTCAATACTCTCCCGGCTAATAGAACAGTTGAAAGCTAGGATCGGGACCCGGGGCTTTGCGAATGAAGAGCTCTTCCATAGGATTTTGAACTACCTAGAGCTGAAGAACATGTATGCTATTATCGCCTTGGATGAGGTCGATCTCCTGATAAGCAGAAGTGAGAACATCCTATACCTCCTTAGCAGGATAGGAGAGGAGAGGGAGAATCCCCCCAAGATCTCGATAATACTGATCACCAGGAACCCGGAGATCTTTGAGCTATTGGATGAAAGCACGAGAAGTTCCCTTCTAGGGAACGTGATACACCTAAGTGAATACGATAGCAGCCAGCTATACGACATCCTCAAGTTCAGGGCCGAAGAAGCGCTTATTCCGGGAGCTCTTATGGAGGAGTCGCTCCGGCTTATCGCAGACTTGGCGGGTGAGAGGGGGGATGCCAGATATGCCTTGGACATTCTTTGGAGAGCTGGGAAATACGCGGAAGCAGAAAGCTTTAGGATGATCACTCCGGAACATGTGAGGAAGGCCGCGGCGAGCATCTACCCGGCGGTAAGGAGGGAGCACTTGGAGTTCCTCAACCAGCATGAGAGGTTGATTTTACTAGCGCTAGCTAGGGGTCTTCAGGGTAGACAAGCGTACGTCACGGCGGCAGATCTCTATCAAAATTATCAGCTAGCCTGCGAAGAGTATTACACCGAACCCAGGGCGTATACGAGCTTCTGGGAGCATCTCCAGAGGCTTGATGATCTTGGGATAATCAGGATAAATGTGAGGAGCGAGGGAACTAAGGGGAGGAGATCGTACATATCGCTTCCAGGAATCCCAGCGACAATACTTCAGACGGAGATCGAGTCCATATTACGGAGGAAGCAAGCTTAACCCTTTCTTCTCCTGCGACCGGCCCTTCTATGCGCTTGAGCTTCCTCAGCCTTTCCTCCTCGAAGATAGTTTAGCTCTGACTCGGTGAACTCGAAGAATCTTGCTATCGCCTCGCCCATTCCGCTATCATTCGACACCATGAACGAGATGTATGGTAGCATCTGGCTTAAGGCCTTGGAGGTCGAGAGGTGCAACTTGGCTGCGATCTTTTGGGCTATTGACTTCCTGAGCTCCCTCTCCGCGCTCGTTGATTGGAGGAGCCTGATCCTCGATGGGAAGGAGAACTTGACGAATCCTGATGGCTTGTGTCTTCTCGCAATCGCCACGCCGCCCGTCATTATCGGGATAGCATAGCGTATTAACCTCCACTCCTGCTTCTTATTCACCCTCGCGAGTATGAGATCCGCTTTCGCCAAGGCTTCAAGAGCATCGACTAAGTCCATCGGATCTGGAATCTGCTCCGGAGTATTATCCAGGATCCAAGTATATACTATGTCGAGATCCACTTCAAGTCCTTCCAAGGCAGCTCTAGCAGCTCTTATCGACTTCACGTTAAAAATCATTCTAAGGGCATCGAAGATCTCCCTCACTCTATTCCTGGAGCCAAGGGCCTCTAAGGCATGCTCTTCAACGATCTTTCTTCCACCAGTTATGGCCTGGAAGTCATTTATCGCCGACCTGAGGTCTCCCTCACTCCTCTCCACAAGCTTTTCAAGGACGGCATCCGATACCTTGATACCCTCCGCCTCGGCGATCTCCTTAAGCCTCTTCATCATCTCAGCCTTCTTCAGCCTCCTGAATTCGAGCATCAGGCACTTCTCCCGAATGGACGCCAACTTCGGATCCCATGGATTATTAGCAACCAGAACAATTGGAACCCTCGCCTCTGTTATTATCCTGTTCAACGCCGCTATCCCACCAGCATCCTCTCTTCCAGCAATACCATCAACCTCATCAACCAGTATAATCTTCTTTGTTGATCCATCAAGCGTGGCTTGAAGGGATGACTCGCCGACTATGGCCTTCATTCTGGCCTCGTCTCTCCAGTCGCTGGCATTAACCTCAACGACATCATAACCATGCTCTTTGCCGTAGGCGAGAACAAGGCTCGTCTTCCCGACACCGGCCGGCCCATAGAGCAAGACAGCCTTCTTCTCCAGCAGCCTCCCGAGCTCCCACTGCTTCATCCACTTTGTAAAAGCCTCAACAGACTCCCGGTTACCGACAACCTCCGCGACTCGCTTAGGCCGATACTTCTCGACCCAGAGTTCTGTCAAGGGCCACCCCTCAAGCCCGCTTCTTCGCCGCGAGCCTAGCTAGGAAGGCCATCAGCTGCACCTCGGGGGTAGCTCCCTCAGATATCCTATAATCCACCTCGCCGAGCAAGTCTAGCAATTCAAGCTTATCCTCTTCATCCAAGTCGATGTAGAAGAGCTCGCGGTAGATTGCAGAAACCAGGTCGCTCGGCATGATCCCCTGAACGTAGAGGAGCCTCCTTACATCATCTCTCGCATCCGTGAATTTCCCGGATAAGGCGAGCTCGAGTATCCTCCTGACCTCACCCCTGCTCACATATCCCATAACCTCGTAGACGGTCTTCTCCTCGATCCTCCTAGATATTGAAGCGCATGCTTGAAGGATGTTTATCGCCTTCCTCATATCCCCCTCCGAGAAGTCGTAGATCACCTCATATGCCTGATCATCCGCTTCAAGGCCCTCATTGTCCGATATCCACTTGAGATACTGGATCACGTGAACCTTGCCCAGCGGCTTGAACCTGAAGACCGCGCACCTCGACTGTATCGGCTCGATTATCCTGTTACTATAGTTCGCAGCCAGTATAAACCTGCATGTCACTGAGAACTGTTCCATAACCCTCCTGAATGCATGCTGAGCATCATCCGTCAGCTGATCGCTCTCATCCAGGAAGAGGATCTTGAAGCTATATTCCCCCATCGGTATCTGCCTCGCGAACATCTTCACCTTCTCCCTGATCGTCTGAATGCCCCTCTCATCCGAGGCGTTTATCTCTAGGAAGTATCCATCATCAATATAGTTTGGGCCGAATAGGTCTCTCGCAAATGCGTGCGCCGTAGCCGTTTTCCCGACTCCAGGCGGCCCCGCGAAGAGCATGTGAGGGACGGCCTTCGTATGTAGAATATTCTTCAGGCTACTAACTACTTCCTCCTGACCCACTACCTCGTCGAGAGACTTAGGCCTATACTTCTCAACCCATGGAAGCATTGAGACTTCCTTCAGGCTCAAGAACTCACCTAGGAAACTAAACGCCGTGGCCAGTAATTAGATCTTTCTCGGATTCCGTGGGTCATACCTTTAGCCTGAAGAGCTCGAGTGCGTTCCGCGTGGTTTCTTCCTCAACAATCTTGAAAGGTATTCCCTTAATCCTGCTTATCCACTCGGCCGAGATCATTACATTCCTTGGATGGTTTATCTCATCACTAGATGGAGCGAGGACCGGAGCATCGCTTTCCAGAAGAATGTTCTCGAGAGGGAGCCTTTCGACGAGCTTCTGCTTCTGCCTGCTTCTAGCAATCGAGGGGGGAATGCTGAACATGTAGCCCCGGCCTGCCGCCTCGGCCGCGTAGGCAGCATTACCATCAAATGCATGCATCACCACACGCTCAGCCCCCTTACGCAACAGGATCTCGAGAGCATATTTCCCCGCGCTCCTCGAGTGAACTATAATCGGCAGGTCGAGAGCCTTAGCAAGATCTATGAATTCGTCGAAGATCATCTGCTGGAGGGGCCTCTGTTCCCTGCTGCCACGCCAATAGTCGAGCCCAACCTCACCAACTGCAACTATCTTCGACTTCTCCTTCTCGATCAATTTGAGAACCTCCTCATAACCCTCCAAGTC
>CALJVH010000016.1 GCA_937974645.1 uncultured archaeon
GGAGTCGCCGCCTGGGGTGCACTTTCTCTAGGGTCTTGCGGGGGCCCCGCGTAAGACCTAAGCGTCATCGTGTGCTTAGGTCCCCATCTTGTGACTGACGGAGGAGGCCGCCTATACATCGGCGGGCCGGGTAGCGGCCCAGGCGTTCATAGGCGGTACCGCCGTCGCCGCCAGCCAATAGTATGTAAGGGTCTTCTTGGATAAAAACTTGTCGCAGTCTCTCGGCCGCGCCGCAAGATTTCAGGGCTTATGTTATCTCCCGGGGTCTTTGGAAAATGTCCTAAATTAAACGCGGATAAATACTGCTTAAATCTCTAGGTATAACTGAGTGCAAAGATTTTGCGAAAGCTTTATCCATCCCCGATGGACGTATATCTGAGGCTGGCCGGAAAAGGAGTGCGCGCCCATAGAGGAAGCTACCGGGGGGTGCCCTGGAAAGCTTTCTCATGGAGCATCGCACGCCAGCCCGTGAGCGCCGCGCAAGCGGCCCCCGAAGGCACGCGTGTGGTGTGGCTGAGGGGCGTTCCACCTCGGGGAAAGGCTCATGTGGTGGGATGCTCGCAGGCCACGCGCCTCCGAACGCCAGCCTCGACATATTTTCCTATCTGCTGGAGACTTGGACAGAGGTCGCCATATTTCTCCAGATATTTTCTCGGGCTTAGCCTCACCACTTCTAAGAGATCGACGTTTATCACGTATATTGCGTGGAGCCTCATTTTTGAGAGCTTCTCGACCGCGATCTCCGGCGTCCTATAATATTGGTCGCAGAGGCTTTTGAGGAGCTGTATCTCGGCGGGCCTCCGCGCGCTCGCCGGCTTGAGCAGCGTCCTCGGTATCTGGAGTGTGTTGTGAGCTGGTGTGGCTAGGCTGAATCTATCAGCGTGCGGGCTGTATCTCGCGATCTTGCTGACGGCCCTAGCGGCAAGATATGCTTGCGGATCTAAGGCGTTCTCAGGCGATGTGAAGCCTGTCTCAACCTCGATTATCAAGCTCCTCCCACCCCTCCATGCCATTACGTCCGCTACAAGGTCATTGGCAAGTGGATGCTCGAGCTCAACTCTATAGCCCCTGCTTACGAGATATGCTGCGAGAACGTACTCCATTATCGAATGGTTTATCTTTATTCGATTCTCCCTGTGAAGCGCGATCAGCCTCTCAGCTATCTCTTCAAGCCTTTGTCCGAGACTTGCACCATACTTCTCCTTAAGAAGCATTTGAGCGGTCCTAACGTCTTCCTCGAAGAAGTCCATCTTGCAGCCCGGCGTGTTACGGGAAATAATTAACTTACCGCGATTAACAGCGATGATCAAAGCCAGCTGGAGGCGCCTTATCCAGGTGTGGCCATGATTATGAATGCGTTAAGCCTACCATATATTATCTGCTTTATCAACTCGATCACGTATCCCGCCATCTCAAGAGCTCTCCGAAAGACCACGGGCTTTGAGACTATCGTAGTCAGCTTGGCATCCGGCGCAGCATTATGTATAGATGTGCAAATTCTTTGATAAAACTTTTCCACCTTCCTGATTCCCATCCTTATCCCATAGGGAGGATTCATCACAATACGGTCTGGCTTCTCGCAGAGCCATTCACTGAGCTTTAGCACATCTCCGACCGTGAGATTGATTGCGCTCAGGACCCCAGCGGCCTTAGCGTTCGCGATAGCGCCTCCAATGCTCTTAGGAGAGGCATCAGAACCCGTGATCCTTGGCTTAAACTCGAGGTCAACCTCGGCCTCAAGCTCCTCGACGATCTCCTGAACCCTATAATTATCGATAAACTTAAGCTTGTTAAGAGATAGCTCATATCGTCTTCTTGCTCCAGGAGGTATCTTCAAGGCCATTAGGGCTGCCTCGATCGGTATTGTCCCCCCGCCGCACATTGGGTCTAGGAGCGACTCCTCCCTTCTCCAGTTCGAGAGCATCAGCATGCTTGCAGCTATGCTTGGCTGGAGCGCGGCCTTATGATGATAAACCCTATAGTATCTCCTGTGGAGAGACTTTCCAGTGGTGTCGAGACCTATCAGGAGTTCCGAATTCCTGATGAGGCAGTAGAACTGGATATCCGGGTTATCTAGGCTCACACCGAGCTTCACGCCGGCCTTCTCCCTGAAGCTCTCTATCACTGCCCTCCCCGCGGCGGCGGCCATATCCATGCTCGTGAACGGCTTATCCTTCGAATGTCTCTCACACTTGACCGCAAATGTCTGAGAGGCCTCAATAAACTCCGTGTAATCTACATCCCTCACGGCCCGATACACATCGTCTAAGATTTCTGCTCTTGATCTGGAGAGGAGCACGAAAATCCTATGAAGCGTTCTAGATGCGAGATTGAGCCTTATTATATCACCTTCATCTGCCTCGAAGAATATCTTGCCGACATCCGGCCTGGCCTCGGCGCCGATGATCTCCTTGCATTCCCGAGCTGCAACATCCTCCAATCCTAAGATCGTCGTAGCGAAGCACTCGAATTTCAACGGCGCCGCTCAGCTCCTTCTAGATCTTTATCTCAACAATGTCTCCATCCTCGAGAATATGATCCGGGCCGACCCTCTGGCCCTGAACTTTCACAGACCTTCCCCAAACTTTCGCGTACCTCATCTTCTCGGCGAAGTCCCTGTGAATTATCTCTGCGAGATCCCTAATCGTCGAGCTCTTCGGAAGTATTATCGGCTTATCCGATATGATGCCAGCCTTTCTCGTGTAGACCCTTATCAGGTCGAGGGACTCGAAAATCGCCCTCTTGAGCTCATCAAGCCCCACGCCATGCTCGGCGGAGAGGGCCACGACTGGAATCTCGCCCGCAATGTTCGTAACGTCGTTGAGGACGCTCGGGGCCGCCTGATCGATTTTATTCACGGCAATGAGGGCCCTCTTATGGATCATCTCCCTTATCACTACCTCTTCGAAGTCCTCGATCCCGGCTTCTTCACGGACCCTGACCACGGCATTCTTTATCCCGACTGATTTCAGTAGATCTTCCACTTCCCTCACATCGGCTCTAAGGTTTCCGAAGATGACGAGCCTTATCCCGCCGCTATCTTTCTTCTCGATCTCAATCTCACACCTCCTCCGCCTAAGGCTGACGCCGGACTCATCATAAATTTCCAGGATCTTCTTGATCTGGCTTGCGGGATCGCGCGCCCCATCTAACACCATCAAGATCAGGTCTGAGTTCTTGGAGAAGCCAATCGACCTATTTGTGAACTGGGTCTCTTCGAGGTCCTCTGTCAAGACTGCTGGAAGCTCGACGAGTTGGATCTCAGCGTCCTCATAGAGCATCATGCCGGGAACAGGCATTGCGGTCGTGAGCGGATAATGCGTGACTTGGGGCCTTGCATTGGTCAAGGCTCTCAAGATGCTTGACTTGCCCGAGTTCGCGGCGCCAATCAAGGCTACTTGAGCAGCCCCCTCCTTAGGCACATGAAAGTGGTCTCTTCTAACAGCTTTCAGGGATGCTTTGCGCTCAGCCTCCCTCCTGAGCTCGGCTATCCTCCGCTTAATCCTCCCCCTAAGCTTCTCGGTTCCCTTATGATCTGGGATCAGGCTGAGAGCCTCCTCAAGTGCCTTAATCTTATCCTCGATCGTCCTCGCCATCTGATACTTCGCTAGGGCCTTCTCCGCCTCGGCCGGCAGGTTTGCAGGCATCTCCTAAATTCACTACTCCAAGTTCAGCTAATAAATGATCACGGCCATCCTCCGGGCAATCCTTAAGATTCCCGCGTGCCTCCCCGGTCTGGGAGATGGGGCTTAAGCACTTAATTGCGGAGGCTGAGAAGCTTCTAAGATCCGCGGGGGTCCAAGAGCCGTTGATCCAAGTGAATAGGGATCCTAGTTTCGGCGAGGTTGCCTCGACCGTCGCCTTTCAGCTCGCTAAGAGCCTCGGAAGGAGCCCGAAGCTTATTGCGGAGGAGATTGCGGCCAAGATAGAGACCTCGGGCTCGGAGCTAATCAGCTACGTCGAAGCCATTAATGGATACGTGAACTTCAGGGCGAACTGGGTCGGGTATTCGCAGGCCATACTCGAAGAGATTCTCTCGAGTGGTGGGCGATATGGCTCATCCGGCGTGGGCGCCGGTAAGAGGATAATAATCGAGCATACGAGCGTGAACCCGAATAAGCCCCTCCACGTCGGCCACGCGAGAAATGTCTGCCTTGGCGACACGCTAGCACGGCTATACAGATTCTTGGGATACGAGGTCCTCGTCCTGAACTACATCGATGATAGCGGGACGCAAATGGCCGACGTCATTCTCGGCTTCATGGAGCTGGGCTACAGGCTCGACCCGCCGGCCGGGATGAGCTTTGACGAATACTGCGGCGACGTGGTCTACGTCGAGTCCGTCAAGAGGGCTGAATTAGATCCGGCCTTAGCCGAGAGGAGAAGGCAGATAACGGGGGAGATTGAGTCGAGGAGCGGAAGAGCCTTCGAGCTTAACAGGATGATAGTCTGGAAGGTTCTGAGGGATCAACTTAGGACCTGCTGGAGGCTCGGCGCGAGATACGACGTGCTCAACATGGAGAGTGACATTCTTGCATACGGTCTTTGGGACGAGATATTCGGGAAGCTGAAGGCGGCTAAGGCCATATATTTCGCGGAGAGCGGACCCAAGGCCGGATGCTGGCTCCTAGACCTCTCAAGGCATCCTGTTCTCTCGAAGGAAGGCGATGAGGTCCTCATCAAGAGCGATGGGACGACGACATACATCGCGAGGGACATAGCCTACGCGGCCTGGAAGCTCGAAGCATCCTCGAAGGACTTCTCATACGAGGTCTTCGACGAGAACCCTGATGGATCGAAAATTTACGTGACTTCGGAGCAGGGTAAAGTGAGGATCCCAGTCTCCGGCGCCGTTAAAGTGATAAACGTAATAGATGTTAGGCAGAGGAGGCCGCAGGAGATAGTGAGGTACGCGCTCAGCCTGCTCGGCCTAGATGCCGAGAAGTACATTCATTACGGCTACGAGGTCGTTGCCCTGAGCAGGAAGGATGCGGAGAAACTCGGCTATAGCCCGGAGCTTGATCAAAGGATAATTCACATGAGTGGTAGACGAGGCCTCTACATCAAGGTAAACCAGCTCCTAGACCTGTTAAAGTGGAGGGCGATGATGGAGATCCGCGAGAGGCATCCGGACTGGAGCGATGACAGAGTCTCCGAGACCGGTGAGAAGATAGCAGTCGCCGCCCTCAGATATGCCCTGATAAGGCAGGATACCGACAAAATGATAGTCCTCGACACGGATGAGATTATGCGGCTCGAGGGGGATACCGGCCCATACCTACAGTATACTTATGCGAGAGCTCTCAGGATTCTCGAGAAGGCGGGTTACGAGCTCTCGACGAAACCTCCGGGGGAGCCCAGCGAGCCCGAGAAGATGCTTCTCAGGAGAATGGCTTATTTCCCGATTCTACTTGATGAGTTCCACTCGAATATGCTGATAAAACCCATCACTGACTATGCATACAACCTAGCCTCGGAGTTTAATGTCTTCTACGAGAAGGTCCCCGTCCTTAAAGCGGATGATAGGGAACGGAGGTTCAGGCTCGCAATCGTCAAATCATTCGCAACTCTGTTCTCGATATTGTTGGATCTACTCGGCGTGCCCAGGATTGACGTGATGTAGTATTGTGCGCTACTCTATTTTTATCTTTAATCCGCTCTCTCCCTTTCCAATCTTCTTCAGGACGACCTCGAGCACACCGTTCTTGTATGTGGCCTTGGCGGATTGAGGGTCAACCTCCGCCGGCAGGTCAACCTCCTTGTAGTATTTTCTTTGAGGCGTATCCACTTTGATCACGAGCTTTCTTTCAGTGGCATTCAAGTTTATGTCATCCTTCTCTACCCCAGGAACCTCCGCCACGACCTTAATCGCATCTTCTTCCTCGAAAACATCTACTAGGGGTTCCCTCGCCTCGCTCACCTTGACTATCTCAGGCTCCCTGCCTGGCCTAATGTTCCCGAACTCCCTTATTATCGGCCTTCCATCAGGGCCTATCTTGATAGAGTAGCCATAGACTATGGGGCCGATCTCCCTGATGTAGCCGCGATCAGTCTTTTTCTCCCTGATCAGGTTTCTCGGGATCTCGCGCTCAAGTTCCTCGAATGATCTCGAGAACATTTCATCGAGCTCGCGCATCATCTGCTCCATCTCGTCGAATATCCTGCCGAAAGGCGATCTCCTCCTCCACCATCTCTCCCAAGACACGATCCCACCACACAGCCATATTTCCGAAGCCCCATTTAACCTTTTAGAACGGGCTAATGATCTTCCGGAGCGCCTTATTCGCCATGATCTCCAAAAGACTCATGTAGCGGAGGATTGTCCGACGGTATCTTGTTGTGGAAACACGACTTGTAGCCCTCATGGCAGGCTACGCCCTTCTGCTTGACGAGGAATAAAACCGCGTCGCCATCGCAGTCTACGTAGGCGTCCACGACTTCCTGAATGTTCCCCGAAATCTCCCCCTTCATCCAGATCCTCCTTCTACTGAGGCTCCAATAGTGCATGAGCCCAGTCGTGAGAGTCTTCACGAACGCCTCACGATTCATGTATGCTATCATCAGAACCTCGCGGGTCTCGTGATCTTGAGCAACAGCGACTATAGTATCGCAAACATTCCTATACCAGAGCTTGTTTGCAATCCCTTCAGCCTCCTCCCGGCTCAGCCTCATCCCCCTTCAGCCTCCACGAACGCGACAATGTTATTTTAAGATCTTCAAGTCTTATAAAGCATCTTTCTCGGGATGAAACTGCATCTGGAGAAGCTATCTCGTGCGTTAACCCCGGAAGATATCACGTCGAATCTCTCAGGCTCATGCACGTTCTTGATTGTCCTCGGCGGGTGTTAACCTCCTTAGTGTCATGTTGATGCTCAGGAGATCCCTGATGCCCTAGTTAATGATCGTGGCGCTTACCTCTCCTCCGCTCAAGCTCGCCGAGAACCTCCTCTAGGCCAATTTCTTCATAAACCAAGAGAGTTATCATGTGGTAGAGCAGGTCGGCCGCCTCATAAACTATCTGCTCATGATCACGAGTTTTCCCCGCAATTATGAGCTCGACGGCTTCTTCTCCAATTTTCTTCAAAATCTCATTCAATCCATTCTTGAAAAGCTTGCACGTGTAAGATCCTTCAACTGGATTCCTCCTCCTATCCAATACAACCTCGTAGAGCTCTTTCAGGGTCTCTAGGCTCATTCAAGCTTCCTCCTCAATTGAGCTTAACAGAAACGCCCCTTTCCTTCAAGTATTCCTTGACGTCTCTGACAGTATAAGTACCACAATGGAATATCGACGCGGCTAGGGCTGCATCTGCCTTGCCTATCGTGAGTACTTGGTAAATATGTTCTGGGCTTCCGGCGCCGCCGCTTGCGATCACAGGGATACTCACGGCCTCAGCAACAGCTTTAGTCAGCTCAAGATCATAGCCGGTATTCGTCCCATCCCTATCTATGCTCGTAAGGAGGATCTCGCCGGCTCCAAGCCTTTCAACCTCTCTTGCCCATTCCACGGCGTCGAGGCCTGTCGGTTCGCTGCCGCCATAGATGTAAACCTCCCACCACCCTTCACGTCTCCCAGCATCTATCGCAACCACTATGTGCTTTTTCCCCAAGATCTCGGCACCCTCCCTGATAATCTTTGGATTCTTCACAGCGGCCGTGTTTATCGAGAGTTTGTCAGCGCCGCTGCATAGAACTTCCTCCATGTCATTCAAGGTCCTTATCCCGCCGCCCACTATGAATGGTATTGAAATTTCCTCGGCAATTCTTCTAACGATGTCCAGCCTCGTTTTCCGGTTCTCGGTGGAGGCACTTATATCGAGGAAGGCTATCTCATCCGCTCCCTGCTCCTCGTAGAGCCTCGCAAGACTGAGTGGGTCTCCAACAAGCCTGAGGTCCTTGAAGTGTATCCCCTTGACAACCCTTCCCCCATGAACATCGAGGCATGGGATGATCCTCTTCACCAACGACATTTCTGAGCCCCTCTTTGTTAACGGCACAAATTTATAGCTTCTCTCAAGTCTACTTCGCCCCTGTAAAGCGCCATCCCAACAACTGCTCCATATACTCCGACATCTCTGAGCGCGAGCAGATCCTCTAAACTCCTAATCCCACCAGCATAGATCACCGGCGTCTCAACGAGTTCAACAAGTTTCTTCATTGTCTCGAAGTCCACGCCACCTAACGTGCCCTCAAGAGGCGTATAAGTGCAGAGATACGCGGCAAGTCCTAGGCGATCAAGCCTCACCGCCTCATCTAAGAGAGTCCTTTCAGTTTTGGCCTTCCATCCTCTGGTAACGATCTTTCCATGCTCATTATAATCAAGGGCAACGATGATTCTCTCGCCGCCAACATTACTCCAGACTTCTTTGAGTATTTCTGGCTTTTCGATGGCTGCAGTTCCGAGGATTATCCAGCGCGCCCCAGCTTCGGCGTACTCAGCCGCTACTTCAGCGCTTCTCACGCCGCCGCCAACTTGAACAGGTATCGAAACTTCTCGAATTATCTTCCGAATTATCTCGATATTCACGGGCCTGTTCTCGGCGGCGCCGTCAAGGTCCACGACATGGAGTCGCGCAGCCCCCTCACCCTCCCATCTCAGCGCCCACTTCACCGGGTCTCCAAGATCTAAACCGGTCCCCTCAACGCCCTGAACCCTCTTAACGCATCTTCCATAGGATATGTCCACAGACGGTATGACCTCCAAGCCCCGCCTCCCCCAGCGGCTACGGTATTATCTTCTCAACATCCAGTATCACGATGTCTCTCGCCCCTCTCTTCTTCGCCTCGACGACGACATCGTAGACCTGGTCCTCGTTCATTACGGCATAGACCTCCCACATGGGCTCCTTCGCCTCGACCTTCGCGATCGTCGGCCCGCCCATCGATGGAATAACCTCCAGCACCGACCTCAAGCACGTGTCTGGCACATTCATCATCACCATCTTCCTCCTCTCCGCGTTCAAGACGCCCTCGAGCATCAGCTTGAGCTTCTCGACGGAGTCGCGCTTCTCCTTGGGCAGATCGCGGCCGGCTATCAGCCTCGCCGAGGATTTCAGGATAACCTCGATCGCCTCGAGGCCGTGACTCCTCAGGGTCATCCCAGTAGATCTAATATCCACAATCGCGTCCGCGACCCCGAGCATGGGCATGACCTCGGCCGCTCCACCGACCTCGATTATCTTGAACCGCTTACCCGGCGCCCTCTCCTCGAGAAACCTCCTAGTCAAGTTTGCGTACCTCGTCGCTATTCTAGCCCCATCTGGCAGATCCTTCACAGAGCTTATCCTCGAGAGCTTGGAGACCGCGAGGACAACCTCGGCCGCGCCGACCCTGAGGTCTAAAAGCTCATCAACGTCCGCGACGCACTCCAAGACCATGTCAAGCCCCGTTATCCCCACATCCGCGGCTCCAACCTCAACCATCGTCGGAATGTCCTCAGCTCTAAGGAAGAATGCGTGGATGTCAGGCCTCGAGGTTGGTGATGAGAGGATCTTTTCATCCCTGATGAGGACCTTGACTCCGGCTCGCTCCAGCAGATCCATTACGGGCTCCCTAAGCCTGCCCTTATTCGGGATCGCAAGTCTCACGGCATTGGAGCTCAAACTATACTCGCTCATACGCCCCCAGACCTCCCATAAAAGCTGCTCCACAAGAATATCAGTCTATTTATGTTAACCCCCTCCTCGAATATCGCGGGATCTGATCTATATTTTTCCTTTAACCCTTCAACTAATTCGCCGAACTTATCTCCAGCTCCGTGGCCCATCTAACCATGCCCTCCCGTTGACGAGCCTGTCGAACTCTTTCACTCTCATATCCACATATTTCCATTTAAGCCTCTCCATCTACTCACGTATCTCGTTCGCACCATGTTCATGACATTATGGGTTACAAGGAGACGGATAGGATATTGTACCTCAGATCCCCAAAGTGGTCTAAGCCCATCTGAGCTGCTGAGCTTGATAGAAGCGCCGCTCAAGCTTAAAACGTTAGAACCAATTAATCAGCGTTCTTCCATCAATTAAATTTTTATAATAGTCTTGTAACAAATTCTTTTGCTGGTAGTTGATGTCTATAAAGAATTTGGGGGAGTTTCTTTACTGTTCATATGTTCTTGAGGAACGAGTTGCGAGGGCTTACGAGAATGTTGCTAAATTGGTGGACGACGAGCTCATCAGCTGCCTTTTAAGTTTCATTGCTCGTGATTCTTCCAAGCACGCGGAATGTTTTAGGGCCATCTGTAAATGTTTGTTTGGCGATATGAAGGATCATTTTGAATCGTGCGAGCAGGTTTGGGGTGAGGCTTGGAAAATTCTTACTGTTGACGCTGAAAAGTTTCTGGACAAACGTGAAATAAGCCGTGAAGAACTTGCTTCGTTGATAAATGGTTTGACAACACTCGAGAGCTTTGCTGCCGAAGAATACCTAACAGTATTGCATGTTAAATTGGTTGAGTTAATGGCGGAGGAGATGAAAACAGGTTTAGATCAGTTTAAAGTGGTCCTTGAATGGATAGTTGAAGATGAAGAGAGGCATGAGCAGATCCTTAAGATGATTGAAAATTTGTTAAGAAAAAAGAGTGAGTAGAAAGCTAATAATCTCTCAAGCCCCACAATAAATTTTAACTGCTACCCATGTGATATTACCTTTAACTTTCTCTCTTGATGACATTTTGGGCCGGGTGAGCAGTTTCTTATTAACATGTAGAGTAGATGTAAGAAGATGCGTAGCGAAGCAACCAGACAAATATCTAAGAAAAACTTAGTAAATTTATATTTCTGCGATATATGTGCATTAAATGAAGCATGCAGGTTTTCCGGCCTTACGTTGATTGGAAAAAGTCAGCAGAAGTTTTAGATGATAAGCGACTTGGAAAACAAAGAATTGAATGTAAACAGGTTCTAAAAGTGATACTCAGAAAACTCGATCTTATTAGAGATGGCCGGAGAGGCTGGGTAAACCATCCAATAGTTTTGATGTACTTTAATGATGGAAGACCGTACATTAGAGATCTAATAGGTTTTTTCGATGCTTGTGTCAAGGAATGGAAGAGAAGAGGTTTCAATAACTTAATCAATCTCAATGATATCGAGAATTTTTTAGAGAGAGTTAATGGATCGGATGGAACACCCATTACACATATCCATGAGATCGAATATCGGAGGATACTGCTTATTAAAAATCTGAAACATTACATTAAAATTTTTCCACATGAAGAAGTCTTAGAAGTTATTAAAACCGACCCTGTAATGATAAATGGCGTCAATTCATGGATATGGCGTGATTTTAAAAAATATGAAAAGTTCATTAAACACGTTAACTACTACTTAAGAAAACGAGCTCGTCGGCTGGCTTAAATAAGTCAAAGTCTACCTCAACCCACTAGAAGACTGAGGGCCTCGTAACCGCAATCATCGCACACTAGCTAGCCGTGCGCTCCCAAGAATATAGGGGGAGAGTCTAGAATCATCTGGCTGGATCATGGCGGCGCGAGAGCAGGGGCTACCGCTAAAAATCTTAAGAAGAGAGAGACATATGATGCACGGACCTCGCTGAAAATGGAGGCCCCGTCCTGAGGGCCGCGTATCTTGGGATCTTAGAGTTCCAGCGATTCCCTCCTCCGTTATTCCGTCTCCGGATCTTTTTTGCGAGGCCGCTCTTAGGGGCTCCTCCGCCCCATGAGCACGCAAAATCCCTCCACAAATATCCACCACAACGCACTCATCTAAATCCATCCTGAAACCGCTGATAAGGACAATTTTTATCTAGCTCTCCGAAGAATGCGGATTCAGCCTTGAAGCCCGGGGAAAAGAGTGATCTGGGAGTAAAGATTGTCCGGGCGGACGTAGATTGCGCCGAGGCTCTTCGAAAGACTAGGGAGACTGAGGTTTCATGCAAGGTTGAGGCTGGGCCTAGGAGGGAGTGGAGGATAAGCACTGGCATAGACTTCATCGATCACATGATCGAGATTCTTGCCTTTTACTCCGGCTTGAACATAGACTTGGATGTGAGGTCTGGGAGGAGGCTCCATCACACCGTGGCCGAGGACGCGGGCATAACACTGGGCAAAACATTGCGCGCTATGGCACTCCAAAGGATCGAGGCCTATGGCATAATGGGCTTCGGCTTCAGCCAAGGAGTTCTCGATGAGGCGGTCTCCGAGGCGAGGATATCATTCGAAGGTAGAGCCGGCTGCTATGTTCATAGGAGCCCCGAGGCGAAATGCTTCGACCTCGTCGAGGGAGTTGAAGAGAGCTTCCTCGAGGCATTCTTCCAAGGCTTCTCACAGGGTATGGGGGCCACGATCCAGATAGAGCTTAGGAGGGGCGTGGATCCACACCACCTTTGGGAGTCAGCCTTCAGAGCCTTTGGGAATGCTCTCAGAATGCTGCTGAGCAAGGATGAGTGGAGGAGGGGAAGCATAGCAGGGATAAAGGAGACGCCAGAATAGGCCTTTACCCTTTCCTCACTCTAATTTTCGCGGACTCAGCATGTGCCGGGAATCCTTCATAATTCGCGAGGGACACCACGGTGTCGAGGATTCTCCTGAGCCCCCTCACCCCCCTAACTTCTTCGATCGTGGGCTTCTTCAGGAAGGCATCAACGCTTAGGCCCGAATATAGCCTCGCGTAGCCTCCGGTTGGCAGGGTCGCGTTCGGCCCGATGCCGTAGTTTCCGGCCGAGATTGGCGTATTGAGGCATAAGGTTCCGAAGTTCCTTAGCCTATCGCGCATCCTTCTGAATACGCTCCGAGCGTTCTTGCTATCTATCAGGAGATGTTCCGGAGCGTAATTATTCATGAACTCTACGGCCTCATCGAGGCTCTCGACGACGATTATTGCGCTATATTTCCTAGCATTCTCCAGCACGTAGCTCCTCCTAGGCTCCGGGAGCATCTCGACGGCCCTATCGAGCTCCTCGGAAACCCGCTCCGCATACTTCACCGAGGTCGTGAGCAGGACTGCGGCCGAGTCCGGACCATGCTCTGCCTCATTCAAGAAATCCCATGCAACCCAATCGGGCGGAAGAGTTCCGTCAGCATAGATGAGGGCCTCGCTGGGCCCTGCCGGAACATCCACCCTAACAATATCCCTTACCATGAGCTTCGCCGCGTAAGTGTAAGGGCCTCCGGGGCCGGCGACTACATCAACGGGCTTAACGAGCTTAGTCCCGTAAGCGAATGCTGCGATCGCGTGAGCGCCGCCCATGACGTAGAACTCGTTCGCCCCAGATAGATGAGCCGCCACGAGGGTCGCGGGGTCTATCTTCACCTCATTCTGATAGGGTGGTGATGCTATGACTATCCTCGGAACCCCGGCGACGCTCGCCGGAACGGTGGTCATCACCGCCACCGAGGGATAGGTTGCCTTCCCCGATGGAATGTAGAGGCCTGCGGAGCTGATCGGGATTACGAGCTGGCCTGCGTAAATCCCGTCCTCGATATTCATCGTCCAGCTCTTTGGGAGCTGTCTCCGATGAAACTTCCTGACATTCTTAATCATATGCCTTATCGCTCTGAGAACCTTCTGGTCGATCTCCTTGTAAGCTCTCCCGAGATCCTCCTCCTTCACAATGATTTCCTCGGGCTTAACGGTTCTGCCAACTTGGCTTGAGAGGAATTCCGCTATCGCCTCGTCGCCCCGCATCCTAACATCCTCAATGATCTGCCGGACATGGGCCTCAACTCTACTCACATCGATCCTAGACCTCTCGAGAATCCGCTTGAGGTCATTCTCCGAGATCTCATGAAGTTTGTAGGTGGGGAAGATGGGCATGAGTTAGCCGCGATCGATCCATAAAATAAATCTTAGAATTGAGCATGATGCCGGAAAGGCTTAATTCCGGCTAGGGGAGTAATGCGGGCCCGAAGGCTCTGAAGATGGAGAGGGCGCTCCAGTCATTGTAGCCAAGGCTACGAGAGAGGTTCCCGGAGATAGCGGGTCCCGCGTATCGCTTGCTATACCACCGGATCGAACTTCTCGAGCGGGAGCTGAGGGGGTTTATGAAATTCGCCTCAGTGAAGCGCGGGGAGGCTTGAGGACTTCGCCGAGGGTTCGTCCAGCTAGATCGAAAGAATGTACTGCCACGGGCCGGCGGATGCCTATTTCCTGCTCATCGATTCTCCAGCCGGAGCGACGGGTAGGCCGCGACGAGCGGGTTAGCGCGGTATGAACGCCTCCACCACCACCTCGTACTCATTTCCGGCCTCAGAGCACGTGATGATGGTGTAGTTGCCGGGCTTAATGTCATACAGCATTATCCCGCCCTCTTTACCCCATATCATGTAGCTTATCACGTCAACAACTCTCTCGTCCTCGAGCCATCTGATAGCGAATGGTCCAGGGGATAGCCACCACCCCACGGTGGCATTACCTTGCGGTGTTATCTTTATTCGGATGGCCCGGTTATTGGGGATGATTATTTCATTGACCAATATCCTCTCCCTATCCTCTTGAATCTAGCTATCTCCTGCCACGTCCCGTTTATGAGCGGCGAGGGCTATGTTCTCGAGGTCACGACCCTCCGTTGTAGGGATTCCATCCGCGAGTTTAGGCTAGATATTTCTTTATTGAGGTGCGCGACCTCGCCCTCTAGGCTTGCCACCCGGCCCCTCAGCACATCGCGCTGCGCTGCGAGATCCTGAACCTCCCAGGTAAGATCCTGAATCCTCCTGGCGAGCCTCTCAGCCTCGGCGGTCTTGGCACCCAGCCGATTTTTAGTCTCCACGAGCTCCGCCATCGTGTCGGAGAGCCTCTTCTCGGTATTTGTGAGCTCCTCCCTCGCCCTATCTAGCTCGGCTGATTTCTGCTGAAGCCCCCTCATCTTCGCGTCCACCTCAGCCTTAAGACCATCAATCTCCGCTAGGAGCTGCGTGGATTGGGACTGGAGGGATTCTATCTATGGCGTGTAGAGCATGTAGCTTATGCTGAACCCGCCCGCGATGCCCGCTACAGGGAGGATGATTGCGATAATGATCGAGCCGCCTTTGGCTGTGAGGAGCCTCTGAGTGCTCATGGCAGAACGCTGCTCATTGATGGATTTTAAAATTTAACGGGCTTCAAAGCAGCCCCAACCCTTTCTTTCTCGATCTGCTTCACGCTTACGATACGAGAACATTGAATAGCTTATCACACTTACCGTTATCATATGATAAAATGCGGGCCCGGAGGGATTTGAACCCTCGACCCCCGGCTCTCTTCACGTATCAGGGCTTAGGAGGCTCGCCTAAGTCGTCCTAAACGGCAACTTATCCGGCGCCCTATCCTGGCTAGGCCACGGGCCCGTTTGAGACATTTTGGTAATTCTTATATAAACTTACAACAGGGCGGCGAGCGTGGCGAGGAGCATTGCTCCTAGACTTGTTGACATCAGGTTTACTATGTGGGTATTGATCCACCTCGCTCCTGAAACGTGTTCCGCGGGTTGTCCGCAGTGGTGAGGATTC
>CALJVH010000017.1 GCA_937974645.1 uncultured archaeon
GCAAATCTCCTCATGACCTCCGACATGGCGGCTATGATTCTTGGATCCTCACCGCGCATACGGAGTGCTGTGAGGAAGGCGGCGGCCTGAGCCTGGGTCGCCTCGCCCCTCATCATCTCCTCCATGCACCTCGCCGCAAGCTCGGGATCTATGCTCCCGCGCTCAACGAGGGATCTTATCGCCTCCACTATGCTCATATCTCACCCTCCAGAAAATTCCTGAGAATTCTAATCCCGCCAACGGTGAGTATGGACTCGGGATGAAACTGGATGCTTGTGATTGGCAGACTTCGATGCCTGATGCCCATCACCTCATCATCCTCGATCGACCTCGCAGATATCTCGAAGCATCTTGGCAGGCTCTTCTCATCGGCAACCAGCGAGTGATATCTCCCGGCCCTGAGAGGGTTCTCGAGCTTCCTAAATATCCCCCTGCCATCATGACTTATTAAGCTCGGCTTACCATGCACGATTCTCTTGGCCCTGATGATCCTGCCGCCGAATGCGTGAATTATCAACTGGTGGCCTAGGCAGACTCCCAGTACCGGCGTATCTTCCGAGAATATCCTAACAACCTCTTCGCAGATCCCGGTATAATGCTTTTCGGATGGATGGCCGGGGCCCGGAGATATTATGATACGATCAGGATTGAGCGATTCAACTTCATCCAAAGTAATCTTGTTACTCCGCCTCACGATGGCTTCTGCTCCCAGCCTACCCACGTAATCGGCGAGATTATAGACAAATGAGTCGAAGTTATCGAGGATTAGGACTCGCATTTCTCACCAGCCTCCTCTAAAGCCCCCATTAACGCCATCATCTTGTGTTGGGTCTCATACCACTCCCGCTCTGGTACCGAGTCCCAGACAATGCCGGCGCCAGCTTGGATGAAGGCGAAGCGAGATCTCCTGATCAGCGTTCTTATCGTGATCGCGAAGTCGCAGCAGCCGTTCATCGAGAAGTATCCGACGGCTCCCGCGTATGGTCCTCTCCGGATGGGCTCCAGCTCCTCGATTATCTCCATTGCCCTAGGCTTCGGCGCCCCCGAGACGGTTCCGGCTGGGAAGACTGCTTTGAAGGCGTCATACATTGTGGCACCTCTTTTCAGCCTCGCCTCAACCCTGGAGACGATGTGCTTGACGTGGCTATATTTTACCAGCGTCATGAAATCTTTCACCTCAACCGATCCAGGCTCGGCGATCTTGCCGAGATCATTTCTCGCGAGATCCACAAGCATCACGTGTTCGGCCCTCTCCTTCTCATCGGAGAGAAGCTCCTGATCTGACTCCACTTCAAGTTTCGGGTCGTCCGTCCTCGGCCTAGTCCCTGCTATTGGAAATGTTATTGCATGATCGCCTTCAACCCTGATGAGCATCTCAGGGCTCGCTCCAATCACCTCGTCATCTCCGAGCCTGAGATAGTACATGTATGGTGATGGATTGAGATCCCTGAGCCTGAGATAGAATGGGAGTAGGTCTCCTGTGACCTCAAACTCGAGTCTCCTCGAGAGGACAACTTGGAAGACGTCGCCGCGTCCGATGTACTCCTTCCCGGCTTCCACGATGTCCGTGAACTCATCCATGCTCATGTTGCTCCTCGGCCTGGTGTATCTAAGACCTCGGCTATCCGCCGCTGATTCGGTATTCCTTAGAAGCTTCTTGATTTCGTCTAGCCTATCCTCCCCCACGTATGAATAGTAGTAGATGCGCTCCTCATGATCATAGATCAGGGCATCCTTGAATAAGCCGAACTTTGCGAGCGGGAAGCCATCGCCATACTTCACCCGCGGCTGAATATCCTCCCAGAGAAAGGATGCATCGTAGGAGACGTAGCCAACAAAGCCTCCGATGAACCTGGGTGAGGCTGAAGCATTCGCCAGAGGCCGGGCCAAGCTACTTAGAAGACGTAGAGGATCACCATCATACCCTTCAATGGACTCGTCCCGATAGATCGTCGAGAAGCTTTCATGCCCCTCAATCACCAATGCAGGGTCAAAACCGATAAAACTGTACTCTGCAAGCTTTCTAGGGCCAGTCAAAGATTCTAGAAGAAATACGTTCTGCCAAATCTCTCTCAAGGCTTTGAAAACCTGGATGGGGCTGAGAGATAAGTCAAGCTTGACAAGCTTCAGTCCCTTATTGATGGAGGATTCTGGACCAAAGATAACCGCCGTTCATGCAAAATAGGCTATGATGCATAAATATAAACTTTGATGAATAAAAAAGAGCATCTTCGAAGGGGCAACCTTCGAAACTGCGAAAAGTATAATCCAGTCATAACCTTAGCCAATCGGAAACGACCAAGAGTCTTAACAATCTCAGGATATTACCCGGATACTTAGGGCGAGGGGAAGCGGTGATATTTACATAAAAAAGATAAATCAAATATGGATGTATATTTCCGTGCATGCAGGATGGGGGGACGCTGAGGGGGGCTGGAGATATTCGGGGGATTCTTAGAGCGATCTTCGAGTCCATCTTGGGGAGAAGCTGCTTTGTTGCTTTGAGTTATCATCTTAAGCATTCGCTTGGCGAAGATCCGCTCACAGTATTCTTGAGGGGGCCGAGGGAATTTTACCAAGCCCTATCAAAGTTTTTCGGAGAGAATGGTGCGACAGTGACATTCAAGATCGTATGTGGTAGATTGATAGCTCTCAGCGGCTTTGAGGAGCTAACACCCGATGATATTTATGATCTGTTATTGAGAGATGAGGAGGCTGCTAGGAGAGTAATAGTGGAGATGCTTGAGAAGCTGGCGAGTAAGGGAGGAGGCCTGGAAGGCTAGGAAGCTTGCTTTAGGAGCCTCGGATTCAATATCCATTATAAGATCTTAAGCGATTTTTACCTCTTCGGCTTCTGGACCCTGCCCTGTATTAGGAGCTTGACTGGGACGCCATTTACGAGCTCAACCTTGTATCGTACGCCCGGTAAGTCGCCCATGGAGCGGCCTAAGGTTCCGCCGATCCCGCAGATTATCACCTCATCATGCTCATCTATCACGTTGAGGGCTCCATCGCCGGGACAGAAAGCCGTCACGACCTTGCCATTCTTTATTAGCTGGACTCTTACGCATTTCCTGACAGCCGAATTCGGCTGCCTAGACTCTATTCCAACTTTCTGGATCACTATCCCCCTTGCCATGGGCGCGCCCTCGAGTGGATCAACTTTCTCCTTTAGCCTCAGCATCCTGACCCTGTAATTCCGCTGACTCCACCTAAGCTTCTTCCTATTCAGTCGGAGCCTTCTCGCCGCGAACTCGCCGTTGCCCATCCTAGCCCAATGCATGACATCCAGCTTTTAAACCTTCAGAGCACCCGCGCTAATGAGTCCCTACTGAGTGGTGTAAATTACCGTTATTAGGGCGGCCTGACCCTCTACTTGAAACTCGACAATTCTTCCCCCCGCGATCCAAGCCTTCTCATAAATCTTCCTAGCGCCGGTGTTTTCGAGCAGTTTTATGAAGGCCTCTGTGAATTCCATCGCCTCGCCCTCGTTCTCCCAAAGGATTTTCCATCTGAGCATATAGCCGTTACCCCGCTCATAGAGCTGGAGCACGTCACCGCGCCATCCCTCGGCAGACTTGTTCGCCAATAAACCGTCAAGATGCGCTCTGAGGACCTGTCGCACGAAGAACTCGCCCATGGTATCTTGGAGAATAATCTTCCAGCACTCGCCCGGATGGGGCGGCGGATCAACTCGGATGGGCTTCCACCCCCCCAGATATTTCTCCGGGTGAAGGATCTGGGCCGTTGATTTCGGTGGATCGCGGTAGAGGGCTTCCACCATGCTCCAGCCGCTCTGTTCATAGACATATCTCACGAAGGGCTCGCCATGGATGTATGGGAAGAGCCAGAGAGCCTCAAGAGGCTCAAAGATCGACTCGGAGGAGAGACCGCGCGGTCCGCCGTGCTCTATCAGGTACTGGGAGCCGACTAGACCTGCCTCGCCCTCAACGAGGGCGCTCAGAGCATTCTTCTCATCAGTAGAGCCGGGTCTTGGCAGGCTGAAGTATTCTCCTTGAAGGATGTGAGCCAGCTCATGGGCGAGCGTCGCTCCGGCTGCAACTTTATCTGATGGATTGAAAAACTCCTTCACTACATATATCCTGTGATCGGCCGCGCCAGCAACCATGTAACCGCTCGCTCGAACCTTGAAGTCCGTCAAGTTGAAGTCCTCTGGGATTATGAATAAGGATTTCAAGATCGACTCCTCGAGCTTGACCTGCGTGATGTTCAGGCCGCCCACACCCCAGTGCTCCACAACCCACTCCCTCGTAAGAACAACCATCTCCACATCTTCCTTGAAACGTAGCCCTCGGCGCGACTCAACCCACTCCTTCACGTGCTGTAAGAGCTCGCGAACAGCTTCCTCATATCTCTCATCCGAGACGCCGGGAGCTACCTCAACAGTCTCGGTTACTGTTCTAGTTATCACTTGATGATGAGGGAGGAAATAGGAGAGTGTAAAGGATGATATGGCCGCAATGAGCAGGATTAAGATGATCCATGTCCTAGTCTTCATTGGTCAAGACCTGCTAGATTCCGTGAAATAAAAAATGTTGGGTGTTGTTGATATTTCAAGTTGGAGGCGGTGGTGGGGGTGGAGCCTTCTCGACCGGTATCTGGAAGAACGCGATTATCTGGAGAACTATTGCAACAAGGGAGAGAATTCCGCCCACGATAATTATTAGCAGGATTGCTCCGAGGAAGTATAGGAGAGCTGCTGTGGAGAACATTTTAACATTTAGGGCGGAAGCTATCGAGTTGAAGCTTCTTCGAATGAATATCGCCGCTATGATCCCTATTATCCAGATCACGATGAGCGCGGCTAGCAGGGATAGGATCATTCCCGTGAGGCCCGCCATAAACCCGCCCATTCCCATGAGACCTAGGCCCCCGAGTACGCCCATGAAGCCCATTACCGCTCCTACGACCGCCGCGATTATGCCAAGTATCACGGCGATCAGATAGTTACTGAATATCGTTCGATCTCCCGTGTGATCTGAGATGTACTTCACGGCGATCAAGACTAGGATGAAGCCGATTATGCTCAGCACAGGGCCAACTGTGGGGACAACGGCTAGAAGCATGAGAATCGAGCCCACGCCGCCGAGAGTTCTAGCCTGCACTAAATCCGCCATAGCGCGGAACTACAGCATCACAATAATATAAAAATTTTCGGAAAACGCAATGACGCGTAAAATATTAGAGAAGTTGCTTATGGTTTTTCCCGCGCCACGCCAGATAAACGACGCCTAAAGCTTGAAAATTACATGGTGAAAATCTTCTGGATGTCCTCTAAAGCTTGCGCGAACTCGGTAAGGTTTTTTCTCTGAGCACTCGATTGATGAATCTCCTCCATGGTTAAGCCCTTGGGAACTATGCTCTTTCTAAC
>CALJVH010000018.1 GCA_937974645.1 uncultured archaeon
ATAAGACGAAATTGGGCAACGTGATCTCTCTAGAAACTTTAAGGGAACATCTCTCTAAAATAGATGCCGGTAAATGGCTAAGGCTTTGCCGAGGCCTAGTAATCCTCGTGGCCACACTACTAATAGTCTCCTATGTAACCAGCTATGTGATTAATGAGAAGGTGAAGATGGTGTATGAGCTGGAGGGCTTCGAAAAACTCTCTCCAGCTGTCCCAGATTTTGAGTCAATAATGACGGCGAGGGGGATCCAACTCCTTATCACCATGGCTTTCATCCTGATGGTAGTCCTCCTTATAGCGATGTTCAAGGGCGAGAATCTAAACTTGGTGAAACTCTTAACCTTAGTAGCGCACTCATTCATGATAATAGCTCTATTCACTGCATTACAGTTACCTTTCCTCTGGCAGATTCCAAAGGTATCATACATGATCGTTGACGCTGACTTCGAGAATGTTACATTTAGGGATGCGGCGATAATGGGGGTTGCACCAGAGGGGGGCATAAAGATATCCTCGGCGATCATCAAGGCATCCTATGCAAGAGTATACCGTGCTTACCCCAACCTCACACTCCCAAATTGGAATGAGATAGAGCTGGAAAAGATCAGGGAGGTTATTGGAAGCACTAAGACCTACATGAACCTTACTGGGGTGAGGTGGATTTCAGGCGGAGTAGAATTGACGTCAGAGACGCTTGATCTCTGCATGGGTAATTGGAGCTCCGTCGAGTATCAGAATATTCTGAGTAGAATTCCTGTTAGAGATCAGGAGGCAGGACTTCATGAGATGATGCTGAGTGTGCTCTCAATGTTCTCAAATATCGGACTCGTAATTTACAATAGCGTAGGATTTAAGAGAATTTATAACGCCTCGATAAAACTCACCGTGCTCGTCGGAGCCATACTCTTCCTAGTACTCTCACTCTTCGGAAGCATCTAGCCCAAGGGCTCTCCCTTCTCATTAATCTCCCCCAAGAATATCCGGGTGCTCGAGATGGGCTTTCCATCCCAGGCAATAATTAGCGGACAGACTACGATCCTTAAGGGCTTCAAACCCTTCTTCAAACGGATCTCATTTATCTCCACGCCCCTATAATGAGTGAATGGGCTTGTGATCAGCGCCTCGAGATTCGGGTCGACTATCGTCACACCATATGGCTCATGCAATGGAAAGATCTCACATCTATTAATCCATCCCATCCGTTGTAGGAATAGTTTTAGCTCACGCACCCTTACCTCAAGGGGTGGGACTTGATACTTTTTCCCAAGTATTTTAGCGAATTCGTCGGTCGTCACTCCTATAATGACCCTTTTTCCCAGCCTGAATCCCTCGAGCAGGAGCTTCATGTGCCCGTAATGGAGTTTGCTGAATGTTCCGCCAAGAGCGACGCGCTCATGCGCTGGATCCGGAAAACTCTCCGAAAGCTCCTCCTCAACCTCGCATGGAAACTTTCTGAGCTCGTCCAAGATGACGAAAGCCTCGCCCATCGGGATTGAGAGAGTCTTGGACAGCTCCTCAGCGCTTATATCAGGTCTCTTGGGCAAGATCACATCCCTGACATGGACTAGATGTTCCTGGAAGCATGGAAGCGCCTTAACGACATCGACAAGAAGGCTCCAGAGAGGATCACACTTATACTTCTTCTCGATCATCCCACCTCGCCCAGAAAAGACCGTTAATTGCATTATAATCCTTTTATTGTGGAGATAATCCAGATCTATCGACGAAGCTCATGAAGGCCGAGCAGGTAGAGGAGAGGATCCGTGAGATCGAAGAGGATCTTCGGTTCTGCGAGCAGCTATTACGGAAAGAGGCCAGAATGGATCTCATAAAAATAATTCTCGAAGAATTGATCAGGGAGGTTAGGGAGGTCACGGAGGCAGGTCTCACGGAGGCTCTTAGGGAAAAAGTCTCGGACATAGAGTTCAGGATTCGGCTACTTTATCATAGGACTAACGCTCTTCTCTCACTCCAAGAGGAGTAGTGAAACTTCTAGACGACGAGCACTCTATCATGCCTTGACGCTTTTCTAAGCCTGTTCATTATCGTCAATCCTAGTCCTTTCTCCTCGAATCCTTCTACGATCGCTAGGTCCGTTCTCAGCTCATCAATGATCCTAAGGCTGTTGAAGAGGTTTTTCGCGACCTCGTAGAGATTTTTCCTAGACCCGAGCTCGATTACCCTGAGCCCCTTCTCCGCATATCTGCGCCCTGTTTCCTGGGATGCAAGAATTATGACTCTAAAACCCTTGGAGCGATGCTCCTCGGCTATCTCGAGAACTTTTGCCGAGTAATAGTTGAGGTCATGGTAGTCTCGCGCTTCGACGAGCTTAAGAGGGGTCTCCGGCGCATAATGCCTATACTTCGTGCCAGGTGACTCCGCGATCTTGGCCTCGGATAATCCCCTCGCGTAATCTGGGATACTTATCCGTATTCCCAGCACCCTTTCTATATCCTCGGTCGGGATCGGCCCGGGTCTCAGCAGCTTGGGGGGTTCGGTTGTCAGGTCTATTATCGTCGATTCTACGCCGAAGAGCGTTTCGCCCCCGTCTAAGATTAACTCTATCCTGCCATAAAGGTCTTGTATGACGTGCTGGGCCGTGGTTGGAGACGGCCTGCCCGCGAGATTCGCGCTTGGAGCTGCTATAGGGACCACGCTCCGCTCAATAAGACCCGCGGCGACGGGGTGAGATGGAAACCTCACGGCGATCTTTGGAAGCCCAGCAGTAACCTCTCCCGGAATTGTCTCTGACTTCCAGAGGACGAGAGTTACGGGCCCAGGCCAGAGCCTCTCCGCAACCATATAAGCTTCATTCGGAGCTTTTCTCGCAACCATTTCGAGCCACTCAAGCCTACAGATATGGACTATCAAAGGGTTATCCATTGGTCTATTCTTTGCCTTGAAGATTCTTTTCACGGCCTCGCGGTTGTAGGCGTCGGCTCCAAGACCGTAAACCGTCTCTGTTGGAAAGGCCACGAGCCCACCACGTCTGATAATCTTAGCGGCCTCTACTAGAGTGGTCTCGTCGGGATAGACTGGATCAATCTTGATCAATCTTGTCTTAATCACTCTTGGCTCCCAAACTCAGAGAAAGTGAAACGACGAATAAAACCATAGTTGCGCGATCATGTGAAAAAAGAGCTTGGGCCCGCCGGGATTTGAACCCGGGACCTCCGGCTCCGCAGGCCGACGCCCTATCCAAACTAGGCCACGGGCCCTTCCAGCGGCTTCTTCCGATTCGCCCGCTATTGACCTTTTTCCAAGCTCGGGGTAAGCCTTTTCTTGGAGAAAACCATTCGGGTTGCTCAGCTTATGAGGCTAAGGGTTAGAGCGCCTGCGACCTCCGCGAACTTAGGCCCGGGTTTTGATGTTTTCGGTCTTGCATTGAGGGAGCCTTACGATGTCGTGGAGGCTGAGCATATTCCTGATAGGCGGGTTGAGATCGAGGTGTTAGAAGGTTATCGTGTCCCCACCAAGCCCGAGGAGAATACTGGAGGATATGTTGCCTTGAGGATGATCGAGGGGCTCGGGCTCTCGGGAGGCACTAGGTTAAGGATTTGGAAGAGAATAAAGCCGGGGAGCGGGCTTGGAAGCTCAGCGGCGACGGCGGTCGCGGCGGCATATGCCGTCAATAAGCTCTTCGATTTAGGCTTGGGCCGGGAGGAGCTTGTAAAGTATGCCGCGCTGGGGGAGCTCGTCTCGGCCGGTGTCCCCCATCTTGATAACGTTGCTCCAGCGATCTATGGCGGCTTCGTCATAGTCTGCCAGGAGCCGGAGCTGAGGATATATTCCATAGATCCCCCACCCGATCTCGGGGTAGTTGTGGTGCTTCCTGATGTTGAGAAGGGCTCAACGAAGAGGGCGAGGGAGGTTGTTCCCAGAGAGGTCCCCCTCCGATCTCTCGTGCACAATGTTGCTAGAGCAACTATCTTGGTTGCTGGAATGGCTCTAAAGAACATTAACATGGTTAAGAAGGGAATGGATGACGTGGTCGTTGAGCCTGCGAGGGCGAGGGCTGGGATAATACCCGAGTACGAAGAGGTTAAGAGGTTGGGCGAGGAGCTTGATGCCGGGATAGCGGTGAGCGGTGCCGGTCCCGCGGTAATCTGCGTGATTGAGAAGGATCGGAGGAACTTGGCGGCCGAGGCCTTGGAAAGGTTCTATGCGTCACGCGGCTACGGGGCCCAAGTTTACGTTACCGAGCCAGGGCCGGGCGTCACGGAGATCGAGTAGATGGGGGGTGTATTAGCTTCTGCCGAGATATTGGCTTCGCTGCATTGGATGCGGCACCGAATATCCGGGGCCTGGTAGGCTATACTCGTGCCCAAAGTGCGGTGATTTGTTCGATGTAGTCTATGATATAGGTGAGGAGGCTTCCAAGATACCATGGTTGAGGAATTTTGAGTCAAGGCCGTTAGGTGTCTGGAGGTATAGGGAGCTTCTCCCGGTGGAGGATTATCGCCGGGTGGTCTCGATGAATGAAGGTGGGACGAGGCTGATAAGATGCAGTAACTTGGAACGAGAACTCGGGATCAAGGAGATCTACGTGAAGTATGAGGGTGATAACCCGACCGGCTCGTTCAAGGATAGAGGGATGACCGTCGGCGTGACGAAGGCCGTTGAAGTTGGAGCTGAGACGACAATCTGCGCCTCAACCGGAAATACCAGCAGCAGCCTAGCGGCATACTCAGCTCGCGCGGGCCTTCGATGCGCGGTGCTCGTCCCCTCGAAGAAGATTGCTCTCGGAAAGCTTAGCCAAGCGCTGATCCACGGTGCGAATGTTCTGGCCGTTAGGGGGAATTTTGACGACTGCCTAAAGATGGTCAAGGAGCTGAGCAGTGATCCGAGATTCTATCTCCTGAATTCGATAAACCCATTCAGGCTGGAGGGCCAGAAGACCGCGGCCTACGAGATCTATGAGCAGCTCGGTGGAGAAGTTCCTGACCACATGATTATACCGGTAGGTAATGCGGGCAACATTGTCGCATACTGGAAGGGCTTTAATGACCTGAAGAGTCTGGGCCTAGTCAATGAGCTTCCGAGGCTCATGGGAGTTCAGGCTGAGGGCGCATGTCCGATCTACAGGGCCTTTATTGAAGGCGCGAGTGAGATACGGCCAATCGAAAACGTTGAGACGGTTGCGACCGCGATCAGGATAGGTAATCCCGTGAACTGGAAGAGGGCTCTTAAAGCCGTGAGGGAGACTAGGGGCCTAGTTGAAGCGGTGTCAGATGGCGAGATCATCGCCGCTCAGAGGATACTTGCCTCGAGAGAAGGAATATTCGCTGAGCCCGCCGGCGCGTCTCCGATAGCCCTTTTGATTAGGGCCGCGAGAAATGGATTAATCGAGCACGATAGCAGGGTGGTCTGCATCGCAACGGGCCACGGGTTGAAGGACCCTGATATAGTTCTCAGAAGCTCCAGAAACTTAATAGAGGTAGATGCCGAGATCGGTTCCATTCTAAGAAGCTTTGGAGACGCCCGTGCAAGCTTAACTTAGATCTCCGCAGCGATCTTCGACAACATCTCCTCGGCGTATGGGTACTTCTGCATGTTCTCTTTCATCACTAGGAATTTTCTCTCGATTACGTCTAACGCCACTCTCGCGGCTAGGGCCGGCGTCCACCCCTCGCCAATGCCCGCCAGATGGGCTTTATCCGTACTGAGCCTAGCTCTGCAGTGGGTCATGTGAGCCTCGCCGTGCTTTTCCTTATGCTCCTTGAAGTGGAGCATGAGATAGCCGACCCCGACGCCGTCGCCGAGCCTCCTGAGAAATCTCTCAACGATCTTCGTCACCTGCTCCTTATCCGACTCGGAGAGGTTATTCACCTTGAAGCTCAGCTGAACGCTTATCGCCCGCTTCTCCTCCCCAGCTAAGGCTGCGACGGGCTCAAGGATGTCCGTCCTCGTCAGTATGCCGACCGGCCTCCTATCTTAAACCACCACGAGGCAGGAGACATCGGCCTCAAACATCCTCCTAATGGCCTTCTGAGAGACTCCTCGGGCCTCGCGACTAGCACCTCCGGCGTCATTATGTCCTTAACTTGGTGGCTTAGAGTCCTAGGACTCTCGCCAGCGTATTCTCCGCGTGTTGCGCGCTCCCTGGGCTGAATCACCTTGGCTATCATATCGTGCATTGTGAGTACTCCCATGAGCTTGTCGCCATCAACGATGGGGAGCCTCGAGATGCCATGCTCCCTCATTAGGGCTATCACTTGACCGACCGTATCCCTCGGATTCACGGCCACGGGGTTTCTGCTCATCATATCCTTGACACTTATTCTCGAGAAGAACTCATTCCCCCATCGCCTGAATTACGTCTTCCACGGAGATCGAGCCCACAATCCTACTCTCTTTTCCGACTGGCAGGGCGAGCACGTGGTTCTCAAGCATCAGCCGAGCGGCCTTAGCTACGGTCTCTCCGGAGCCTATCCGGGGAATCCTCGCCGCTATAGTCTTAGCCTTCATCGTATCCGGGTTATACGTCGCCCGCATAATCATCCTCTCCGTTATCACGCCCAAGACCCTTCCGCTCTCAAGCTTATCCACAAGGACTACTAGAGGAGCATGATACTCCCCCATTATTCCTATAGCCTTGCTGACAGGGTCCTCGCCCCTGACGAAGTATACTTCCCCCATCGCATCTCTAACCAGAGGGGATTTCTACGCTCATATCCGCCAGAAGAATATCCTCGCTCTAATTTATTCATAGTTATATGGCAAAGAGTTTTAGAACACATATGCCCCAGAATATCTTGGGCTAGATTGAGGCTCGAGGAGGCCGCCGAGAAGCTAAAGGAGGGGGTTCGGAGTAGGTCGCTCGTGGTCTTAGTAGGGTCTATGGAGGTCTTTTACGAGGGCAGGGCATCCTCAAGGCTAGGCGAGGGCGAGCGCCTCCTGTTAATCAAGCAGGATGGAAGCGTCCTAGTCCATAGGCCAGTCGGTTATGAGCCCATTAATTGGCAACCTCCCGGATCGCTGATAGATGTGACCATGAGAGATGGAGCGCTAATCGTGGAGGCGAGGCGAATGAATCCCGAGGAGATTCTAAGAATAATCGTGAAAATGGTCTACAGCCTAGAAGCATACAGGCTCGAGGACTCAGCCGAGTTCACGATGCATGCTACGGAAGATGAGATGAAGAAGGCAATACTTCTCGAGCCATCATTGATCGAGGATGGCTTCAGGCCGATCGAGGATGAGAGAAGGGCAGGGCGCGCAGGCTTCATGGACCTCTTCGGCGTGGACTCGTCTGGAAACTTAGTTGTAATCGAGATAAAGAGGAGGAACGCGACCTCGGAAGACGTGAAGCAGCTCATATCCTATGTCGGGGAGGTCGAGAAGGAGCTTGGGAGGAGGCCGAGGATGATCCTCGTCGCGCCGGGGGTCCAGAGATCGGCATCCCGTGAGCTAGCGGCCTACGGTGTTGAGTTCAGGTGCCTCAGCCCGAGAAAGTGCCGCGAGATTCTTAAGCGTGGAAGGGGGTTAGACGGGTTCCTAGGCTAGAAGAGCATCACCTTCTGCTCCAATACGAGTCTCTCGAGCTCCCTGATTTCCTTCATCTGCTCCTTTGCTATCTCGGCGGCCTCATAGGCGAATGATCCCTCATCAATGTTCTCGAGCGAGGTGTATTGTATCGAGATCACGAGAGGTCGGTTTATCGGCCTGCCTATCTGGCTGAGTATCCTGACATAGACCTCGTCGGCCTTACCTGTCTCCTCGTAGATTCTCTCGGCGATCCTCCTCGCGACGAGGTTGTAGAGCTTCCCGACGTGGGATCTAACGTTCTTTCCCGCGGTTGCCTCAAGGGACATTTGCCTATTCGGAGTAATGAGACCATTCGCTCTATTCCCCCTTCCAGTATTCCCGTCATCACCGCTTTCAGCGGATGTTCCGGTTACCGTGAGGTAGAATATCCCCTCGGCGGGCCTATCCGCGGCGTTCACGTAAACCTCCACGCCTTCATGCTTCTCCCCTTTCAAAATCTCATCAGCAATCATTAGAACTTCCTTCTGAACTTCTTCCTTCACGGCCTCATAGTGCCCCGGATCCGGCGTCAGGGATGCCAGAATGCTATCGGCAACCGTGATCAAGTACCTCCTACCAATTCTCAAGCCCATGACCTTACAGTCCTCGCCGCTCTCCGGAACCCTGCCCTTAAAGCTCCGGGAGTTTATTCTCCTCTCGATCCCGTAGACGAGCCTCTCGAGCGGCGTCAGAGGGGCATACCCGACACCATATGATGTGTCATTGGCCCTAGGAACATCATCCGAGCTATTAACAGTCTTCCTAAGATCCGCGCTACCCATCCTCACCTTAACATCGATCCTAATATGCTCCTCTGGATCTAAGAACCTGAAATTCTCCCTGATGAATTCTTTAACGGCCCCCTCTATAAGCTCCTTGTAGGGAACTTCGAGATCTCCGGATGGCGTCGAGATCTTGGTTGTGGCTCTTCCAGCTATAATTATGTCTATTGGCTCCTCGACAACGCCCCCACCGAACCAGGCCTCGGAGTGTCCCCCGACGAGAAGACCCTTATCCAGGTTATGATGGAGGATTTGTCCAAAATTCTCCAGATAATATTTTGAAAGGACTAGGCTGGCGCACTCGCAGGCCGCGTCTATAATGTAGTCCGGATGCCCTAACCCCTTCCTCTCCACGAGCTCAACGTACTGGTCTTTTACCGGAAGTCTGTTCAACCTCTCAACAACGATCTTAGATCTTTGCATATCGGTTCTACGAGAGCCTATCCCGGAATATTAGTATTTAAGTGAAATTTCACCATCTATCTAGGGTTTAGCTGGCTAGATCTCTGAGAGCTGGGGATTCAGCTGTATGTACATTATGTTGTTGCCTCGGATGAGTATCTTCGGATATTGTGCCCTCCTTCCATTGCCCTCATACTCTACCGCCTTCTCGATCACGATGTTCATGTAGCTATCACATTCGACCATTCTGCCCTCATACATTAGCTCACTCTTCAACCTGATTCTGACGAACTTGTCCATATGCTTCATTACTGTTGCGAGCGGCTTTTTACCCATGTTTAGCTGATGTCCCTGCGCCTGCGTCAACGTTCTCCACTAGATAGCGATAGGGCGTTGATTTTAAGCTTTTCTCAAAAACGCATAATGAAGAATTATGAGGCGGCGTTATTCATGCTCGAGCCCTATTTTCTCTCTCTCAACTCGACGGGTATTCTGAGCTCCGAGAAACAGAGTCCGCATGCGAATAAATCTTCTGAAATCTTTTGTGAGAGTCGGAGTGGTGCATCACATACCGGGCATCTTGGCTCGCCCTCTTCGGCCTCATAAAGCGGCCTCTTGCACTTAGAGCATTTAGTTGATTTAAGCTTGTTCAGCTCTCCACAGTGGGGGCAGACCATATCTTGACCACGGTTAACGACCTCAACCTCGACTACGGGCTTTTCTTCGATGGGCTTTCCCTCCTCTGGAGCTGGTGAGGGCTGAACTTCCGTCCCCTCAAGCTGGACTATCTTCTCTATCTCGCGCTCTATCTCCGTTACTATCTCGTTCTGTGGAGGTGGTGCGGATGCTCTCATTGGAGCAGTTGCTTGCATCCTTGAGGCTCTCCTAATAGAGATGGGAGAGGGATATGCCACCTCCGGCGGAACTCTTGAAGCTCTCATGAATATTAAAAGCCCTATGACCGTCACTACAGCGCCCGCGATCGTGAAGTATAGCATTACTGGTAAGCCTATCATCTGCTGAGTGAAAATTTTCCTGGCCGGCGAGTCGAGTGGAAGCGTGATGAAATATATGATAGGTAGGAGCGCAATTAATGCTCCGGCAATGCTGATTATCGCTCCCGTCCGCATCGAAGCCATTACCGAGGCACCCTCATCCTAGGATGGCTCCATCACATTAAAAAGCTTTCCCCGCAAGCCTTCTTGATCAGATCGAGATATTCTTCCGGTAATTCCCTGATGCTCCACTTTCTCCTAAAGAACTTTATGAGGTTTGACATATCTCTTTTAAGGTATTCTCGAGCCATTCGATGGCTTGGTGGAACCCATTGAGGCCAATCGATTATCAGAATTTCCTCCTTAGGTGTGATTAATATATTGTATGCGCTGAGATCGCTGTGAACCACGCCCGCCTCCCATGCTTTAGCGGCATTCACTATTATCTCGCCCAGAATCTCTAAGGGCTTGCTTAGACTCTGGACTATCGCGAGTTCTATTCCTTGGAAGAGCTCAGTCACGACCACATGCCTATTCCTCGCAACAGGCTCTGGAACTCTAACTCCTGCTGGATGAAGTATTCTTAGAGCATTATACTCCATTCTGGCGGATCGCATCGACGCTGCTAAATGGCTCGGAGCGGTCACTAGGCTTGTCCTATGCCTCTCATATTTCCTGAAGCTTGTTCTTCCTATTCTGAAGAACTTCACTGCGAGCCTTCCTCCATCCGGGGCTAGGGCATCATAGACGTCTGCCTCCTTTCCGACGCCGAGCGGCCTCCCCAAGCTCGTGATGATATTTCTGTCGACAAGTGCCTTCAAAGCGAGCATGTCTAAGCCATAATAGTTTATGCAGAATCCTCTATCATATCCCATTGGGGCCCAGATGAGCTTATACTCATTCAGCTTTTTTAGAAGCTTCTCCGCCCTCTCACCCAGTCCAGTTTCGCTGTATATCACCTCCTTCGGAACGACCTCGTAGCTCGCGAGGTTCCGCTCTATTATCCTGAGAACCTTGAAGTGGTTCTCATCGAGCTTCCTGAACACATCCCTAGCGTAGCTTATGAGCGATGGCAAGGTTTCACCTTGATCCCTCCGCTTCCTGAATTTTGATGATCGCAATCGTATACTTCTTGCCCTCGATTGACCAATCCTTCACATGTCCCTTGAGCTTATCGGGCTTTTCCGAGATGAGGTTGATGTTTTTAGCACGCACCTCCTCCATGATGTATCCTTTCATCTCTTGGAGCAGCTCTAGATACTCCTCGTCCTCGGCTACTATCGTTGCCTCAATGTAATCTGAGATCATTAGGTCGAGCTCCTTCCTCATAACCTGTATTCTCCTGATAATCTCCCTCGCGAGCGACTGGGCAACTATATCCCTCGTCTCGGAGAAGTCCATGTATATGTCGGCGAATCTTCCCTCAATCTTCCCGAGATTATCGGGCAACGCCTCTTCGAAGGATAAGTCTTCCTCAGCGAGCTCTATCATTGTGCCGTCGCTCATAATGAGCTTGAAGGAGCCGCTGGACTCGAGCTCCGACCTGACCAGCTCTCCATCTATTCCCCCGAGCCTTTCCGCGACCTCTCTCACACGGTCTCCAAACCTTGACTTAAGCCTCTCGTAAACTGGTTTGCAGATGATCCTGATCCCCTCAGGCTTCTCGCCGATCTCGAGGATCTTGAAATCTAGGGCATTGACTTGAGACTTTATGAAATCGGCAAGCTTCTCTAAAGCCTTCCTAGCCATCACGCTCCTCGGGGATAAAATCACAGCCTTCACGGGCCATCTAAGCTTCCTGCCATGCTTCTGTCTGAGAGCCACGGCCTCCGAGATCGTTAATCTGGCGACCTCCATGTAATCTTCGACCTTCTCATCGATGAGCTCCTCATCTGGCTTGGGCCAATCGCATAGATGGACGCTCTCTGGGTCATCTCTTAGCCTGAGTTGCTGGTAGAGCTTCTCGGCGAGGTAGGGGGTTATCGGAGCGAGCATGAGGACGAGCTTCTTCAAGACGTAGTAGAGGGTTGCATAGACCGCGATCTTATCCCACGACCCCTCTTCAACCCAAACCCTCCTCCTGATGGATCTGACGTAGAGCCTGCTTAGGTCGTCAAGTATGAAATCCTTGAGCACTCTCGCCGCCGAGTGTATGTCGAGGGACCTGAGGTGGCTTGTCACCTGCTTACAGAGGCTATTCACCTTCGACAACATCCACCTGTCCTCCAGCCTGAGATGTCTCTTCACCGACTCCACCGTAATCCTCTCTGGATCGTATCTGTCCAGCTCGAAGTATGTTAGGGCGAAGGATAGGACGTTCCAGAGTATGTTCAGGTCTTGGATGACTTGCTTGAGCTCATCCTCAACGAAGTTCATGTTCTCCCACGGAGCCGACTTAGAGACTAGGTAGAACCTCAGCGGATCTGCGCCGTATTTGCCCATGGCGTCCATCGCCCAGATGACGTTACCCCTGCTCTTGCTCATCTTCCTGCCTTCCGCGTCGAGGACGTGGCCTTGGTTGAGGACGGTCTTATAGGGCGGCTCGCCGTAGAGCAATGTAGATGTGAAAAGAAGCGTGTAGAACCATCCACGAGTCTGGTCTATTGCCTCGGTTATGAAGTCGTATGGAAAAAGCTTTCTGAAAAGCTCCCTGCTCCTTAGGCTATCTATGCTCGCGGTGTGGGCCATCCCGGAGTCAAGCCACGTGTCCATGACGAATGGCTCGCGCCTCATCAGACTCCCGCACCTCCCACACCTGAACATCACTTTATCCACCCATGGCCTGAGGAGCTTGATCTCATCTGGCTTGAGCTCCGCTTCCTCGAGCTGCTTCCTGCTCGAGACTACTTTTATCTCACCGCACTTCTCGCACCTCCAAATCGGGAGCGGCGTTCCCCAGATTTTCGTCCTGCTTATACACCAGTCCTCCGCGTTCGCGAGCCAGTCGCCGAACCTGCTCTCACCAGCCCATTTCGGCCTCCAATTCACCTTCTTATTTCCTTCCATCATCAGCTCCTTAATCCTCTTAACGCTTAGGAACCACTGCCTGCTTGAAAGGTAAATAAGCGGCGAGCCGCATCTCCAGCAATGCGGGTAATTATGCTTGATCACATCACGCTTCACTAAGAGGCCTTTCTCCTTCAAGATCTCCATGATCCTCTCCCCGACATCCTTGAAATATCCTCCAGCGAAGATGCCGCCCTCCTCCGTGAAATAGCCATTTGAGGCGACAGGGTTGAAGATTGGTAAGCCGACCTTCACTCCTACATCGAAGTCCTCGGGACCGTGAGCGGGCGCCGTGTGGACGCAGCCCGTCCCCTCCTCCATCGTAACGAACTCCGCCTCGATTACCGTGTGAGCTGGCGGCTCATGATTCCTATGCGCTGGAACCTCCTCGATCAGCGGATGCTCGTATCTCAGGCCGGCTAGCGCCGAACCCTTAAACCTCTCAACAACCTCGTAATTCCTCACATCGAGGGCTCCGAGGATGAGTGCCATGAGCTTCGAGGCCAGAATCCAATGCTCATCACCAACCTTAACTTTCACATAGTCCTCGTAGGGGTTGACCGCGACGGCCTCATTCGCAACGAGGGTCCACGGCGTCGTCGTCCAAATCACAATGTACTGGTTGCTCGATCCCTGAAGCCTGAACTTGACGTATATGGATGGATCCTCAACCTCTTCGTATCCCTGCGCGACCTCGTGACTACTTAGCGGCGTCTCGCATCTCGGACAGAACGGGACTACCCTGTGGCTCTCCACTAGGTCGCCCTTCTTATGAGCCTGCTCTATGAGCCACCAAACATGCTCCATGTAGCGCTCATGTCTTGTCTGGTAAGCGTTATCATAGTCGAGCCAGACGGCAAGCCTCTCCGAGGCCTTCCTCCAATGCTCGATGTAGTAGTCAACGAGTTTATTCGCCTCCTCAACGAATTTCTCCATGCCGATCTTCTCGACGTCCTTCTTTGAGCGTATGCCAAGCTTCTTCTCCGTCTCAAGTTCTGTCGGGAGGCCAAGGCAATCCCACCCACCCCTCCTCCAGACGTAGAGCCCATTCATTCCCTGAAATCTGAGCACTATGTCTTTATAGATTCGGCCACGCGCGTGGCCGACGTGCATGTAACCGTTTACGGTTGGTGGGCCCTCGAGAAAAGCGAAGACCGGCCTACCTTCATTCCTCCTGAAAACCTTCTCGAGTATGCTATTCCCGCTCCACCATCTCGCGATTTCCTCCTCAACCTTGAGCGGATCATATCTACCAGCTAGCTTCATACCTCAAGCACCCCCTTGACCAGGCTTGATATCTCAGACTTGGGTGGCGGCCAATCAAACCCCGGGAAGCTAAATAATTTGGTAGGCCATCGCCGCCCCTTCCCAGCCGAGGGGAAAGCCCCGAAGATTTAAGTTTTGAGTCGCACATCGTATGCGTAATCTATCACGTGGATAAGAGATCCTGACTCCATCTTCAATCCCTGCACAGTGCCTCCTGCATCTTATCGCGATGAGGGAAAGGGTCTTCACAACAACCCCCATTAAGATCCATGAGCTCGTGCTCGTCCCTAGCCTTTCGCATTGCTTCTTGGTTATTCCCCAACTTCTAACTTCACCTTAGCGGTCATTTTCCCCTTTATTTAGAGATCCTTAGCTATTTTTGACCTCTGATCATGTCTGGATCTCGCAGGAATAATGTTGGGAATGTGCATGCGTACCCGGCCTTCGATCCCTTAAGGCTCGATAGAGCGGCAATCAAGGCCGCGAAAAGAGCTAGGCCAGAGACTAAGGAAACCACTCCAACAAAACCCTTAACCCCCAAAACTTGAAAAACATAGGGGAAGAAGATAAGCGTCAACGATCAATTATTGAGAAGTGAAGAAAAGAATGCTTGTTTAAGGCTTCAGTCCTTCCGAGTGGAATGACTTACTTCCGCGGGTTCAGCCCCATCCAAGCTTCCTAAATCTCTCGAGAAGTCTTCTATAAGCCTCATCACGGTCGCTGAATTCTAGAACGAGCTTCTCGAAGGGGCAGACTTCTCCGCCGGGGGCCTCGATGTAGGGGACAAGCCTCTCATAATAGATCTTGATTCCGCTTCCCTTGAGTTCCTCCAAGGCGTGCCTGCTCAACGTGAGCGCATAAATGGCCTTGACGTTGTTTACGGAGTATATCATCGCCGCGGCTTTTCCAATGATCCTATCGGCCACCGATGAGCCGTCCAGCATATCCGGATTCCCTAGAGCGATGTTGGCGAGGTCCCTCAAGCCCTTCGACCATCCCATAAAGAGGATCTCGCCCCTCCTCGCGATTATAAGATTCGCGCCGCTCTCGGTCAGAGCTTTCCTCACAAGCATCAGGTCATCCAACAACCAACAACCCCCGGCGGAAACGTGGATCACGGATGCTACTCGAAGCCCTCGACGAACGCCCTCACATTCTTCCCTAAGACTTCGTGATTGTATCCTCCCTCGAGCACGGCGTATCTCCTTCCCCCGCATATTCTCTCGGAGAACCTCTTGATCAGTTTGGCGGCCTCTTGGTAGTCCTCGGTTTCGAGCATCTCGCCCCAATCATTCACATGTCGGTCGAAGCCGGCCGAGACGGCTATAACATCGCACTCACGGATAGAGCCAAGGAAGCCCACTAAATCCGATAAGAAGGCCTCGCTCCCGCCCAGCGCCACGTGATGATAAATCACATTCGGGTTTCCCGCAAAAGCATTCGCAGTCCCGTCCCCATAATGCAGGTCTATGTCCACTACGATCACTCTCCTAATTCTTCCCGTCCTCCTCAGCCTCTCAACCGAGATTGCGATGTTATTGAAGTGGCAGAAGCCCCATGAACTATCCGGGCTAGCATGATGCCCTGGAGGTCTTATCAGGCCGAAAGCCGGCTCGCCGGACAAGGCTATCTCGGAGGCCATTATCGCGCCGCCGACAGCGAGCAAGGCAATATCATAAACCTCCAGCATCCTCTTAACGCGGTCTATATGCTCCCTTGTGTGGATCAGCTCCAGATCCTGTTCACTCGCTGGCTGAGGCTCCACAAACTCATAGCCCTCGAGCTCTTTGAGTATCGCCTCAAGCCTCCCAGGAGCTGCGGCGGGGTCGGAAGAATACACCTTGCAATAATCTCTGTGAAAGACTACCTTCATGCGCGATAGCTCCACGTTAATAGAGTTGTATAAAGATTTGGCTAATCTAACGTTATCACCCTCTCCTTCACGCATTCGGCAACGCGCTTATAGTCTCCGCTTTGATAACATATAGTCCGTAGTCTCTAATCGGGCACATTTCCTCAGATCCGGCTGGAATCTTCTCGAAGAAGCATAGCTGGTTGGATCTGTCATCAGGCACTTTAACATCGCTGATCTCGTGATGCGAGTGAATTATCACGGTTTTATAGCGGCAATAAGCATAGAATGGGGGAAACTTCCGTGCGTAGCATTTGAGGGATGATGTAAGTGAGGTAGAAATGTACGGCGATGAGGGCCATCACAAGCAGGACGATCCCCATCAGGAGGGCGCCGATTTTGGCGAGATCATTTGATTTCCGCATTATAATGAAACCGGAAGGTTATATAAGCCTTGAAATCCGCCGTATGACCTCTAAGTTTGTTGAGACGTATCTTGCCGCGAACGCTTAATTAGGCGATCCGTGGAGCTTTTCAGCGGAATGCTGTTCTCGGAGCTCGTGGAGTTCTATGAGCGGATCGAGGCGATTAGCGGCAGGATAGAGATGACTAACCTGCTTGTTCAGCTTCTTAGGGAGACCCCGCCCGAGATTATCGATAAGGTTGTTTACCTGACTCTTGGCGAGGTTTATCCACCATTTATCGGCATCGAGCTTGGAGTTGCCGATAGGCTCGCCCTGAGAGCCATTAAGCTTGCGTCAGGAGCTAGCGAGAGGGAGATCGGGAGGGCATACAAGGAGCTGGGCGATGTTGGCCTAGTAGGGGAGAGTATGCTTGCGAGGCGGAGCCAAGTAACGCTATTCATGCAGCAATTGGCTGTTCAAGACGTTTACTCGGCTCTCGAGAAGATCGCGAGGGAGACTGGCGAGGGCGCAATGGAGACGAAGGTTCAGATCCTAAGCGGCCTCCTCGCATCAGCTCAGCCGAAGGAGGCGAAGTATATCCTCAGGATAGTTACTGGGAAGATGAGGCTCGGGATCGCGGACATGACGATTCTCGACGCGTTGGCGATACTCTATGGTGGGGGCAAAGAATGGAGAGAGCTCTTCGAGAGAGCATATAACATCACATCTGATATAGGCTACGTCGCTAAGGTCGCCGCGACGAGCGGCATCGAGGGGTTGGGACAGATCAAGATAACGATTGGTAGGCCGATAAGGCCCATGCTCGCGGAGAGGCTAGCATCCGCGGAGGAGATACTTCAGAAGCTCGGCGGAAAATGTATTGCCGAGTACAAGTATGATGGTGAGCGGATGCAGATACATAAGAAGGGTGATGAGGTGATAATATTCTCGAGGAGGCTTGAGAACATAACATCACAGTACCCTGATGTCGTGGAGCTCATCAAGAGCCACGTTAAGGCGGATGAGGCGATTCTCGAATGCGAGTGCATCGCAACAGATCCGGACACCGGCGACATGCTGCCATTCCAAGAGCTGATGCACCGAAAGAGGAAGCATGATATCCATAAAGCCGTCGAGCAATATCCCGTTAGGGTTCACTTCTTCGACGCGCTCTACGTTGATGGAAGGGATCTAACGCTTCAGCCGTTGGAGGAGAGAAGGGGGATTCTCGAGCAAATAATCGAGGAGGGCGAGAGAGTCAAGCTCAGCAAGGCCATTATAACGAGCGATCCGGAAGAGCTCGAGAGATTCTTCCACGAGGCGATAGAGAACGGCTGCGAGGGCCTTGTGGTCAAGGCGCTCGGCAAAGAAGCCGTCTACAGGGCTGGAGCTCGGGGCTGGCTCTGGATAAAGCTGAAGAGGAGCTACAAGAGCGAGATGATGGATACTGTCGACCTCGTCGTCATCGGAGCATTCCACGGGAGGGGCAAGAGGAGCGGAACCTATGGAGCATTATTAATGGCCGCCTACAACAAGGAGGAAGACGTGTTCCAGTCCGTCTGCAAGGTTGGTAGCGGATTCACTGACGAGGACCTGAGGAGGCTCCCGGAGATGCTGAAGCCTCACGAGGTGCCGCGTAAGCACCCGAGAGTTGAGACCGGGATGGAGGCTGACGTGTGGTTTGAGCCGAAGCTCGTACTCGAGATAATCGGTGACGAGATAACGATAAGCCCGATTCACAGCGCGGCTTGGGGAGCCGTCAAGGAAGGATTCGGCCTCGCGATAAGATTCCCGAGATTCACGGGAAAATACAGGTTCGATAAGGCCCCGGAGGATGCGACGACCGTTGATGAGCTGCTCGAGATGTATAGGAGGCAGTTGAAGAAGGTGGCTGAGGCGGCTGATGGAGGTGCAGCTCGCTGATGAGCGAGGGATCCGAGAGGGCGCGAGCATTAGCTGCGATAAAAGAGTATCTCGAGAGGAGAATTAAGGAGCTTCAAGATGAGCTGGAAATCCTTGAAAACATGAGGGACCTCGTGGATGAGGAGCTCACGAGTATGAGCTTTAGGAAGGCGGCTGAGACGAGACCCGCAAAGCCCGTGGTACCCCCGTCACCAGCAACTGTCCCGCAGCCGGAGGCGGAGAGATTGAGGGCTCTCAAGTCTAGGGCCGGCGAGGTTCTCGCGAG
>CALJVH010000019.1 GCA_937974645.1 uncultured archaeon
TTCTCATATCCCTTAATGAACTTAAGACCCGATGATGCGAGGCCAAGCTCGCCAAATAGGCGCTCATAACAGGATCTCACGGCCTCGGCCGCCTTCTCCGGATTATGAGCGGGCTCAGAGGATATCAGCAGGTATCTCCTCTTCATCTTCCTCGCCAAGCCTCGCTACCCCCTTCATTACATAACGGTCTGAAAGCTTCAAGGTGTTCTTCTCAATCACCTGTGAGGGGATCTTTGAGACTGTGTCAAGCGCCTTTTCCTGAGGATAGCCTAAGACCCAGAGAAGAGAAGCGAGTTCCTTAGGACCTCTTAATAACCTGATGCTCGAGGATGCCGAGGAAACTATTAGCCCGGTTCTCCTTCCCAAGATCTGGATTATCTTCAGGGCGGTTTCGAGAAATGATTGCCTATCAGCCAGATACCAGCTGAAGGGTAGCTCGATGCAGTTTCTTATAGTTGATGCTATCCCCTTATCTATCCGGAAGCTTGGCCTTGGTGGAATTATGAGACTATCTACCCTCGAGTCCCTTGCGGCAACTAAGGCTATCTCCAAGTTTTTGCAGATGATGGATATCACCTCATATCTCCCCCTACTCCCCCTAAGCATTTGTAGGAGCTCTTTCCTGCTGTTCGGCTGAATCACAAGCTTTCGGTGAAGCCTTACCCCAGTCTCGGCAGCAATTTTCTCCAGCCCCTTAAATGATCCTGTGAGACCATCTCTGAGCTCTATTACCGCATCTGAAAAACCGAGCCTCGCCAGCGCCTTCACAAGTTCAACTACCCGTTCGTGTTCCTCGCCTATAATCCAGAAGTCCACGTATCTCCTCATGATGCGCCCTTCGCCCCGGCCTCCTGAATCCTCTCCTCAAATTCCTTTCTTAACGCATCCACATTTCCCCGAACATCAACCACGATCCTTATAGGATCTTTATCAGACTGTCTCATCCTCCCGAGAAATGCCTCCTGCTTATCTAATCTCACATACAGCTTGCCGCCATGCTTGCCCTTCTTAGTCCTCTCACTCCAGAGCTCCTCCCGCTCAAACCCCGACAAGCTTGAAAGAATCCTCAAGAAAACCTCCTCACATGCTTTCTCATCAAGAAGATATATTCTCATGATAGTTACCGGGTCGCCATAATGCCCCTTTAAAGTCTCAGAACTTATTGAGGCCTTATCCGCCACATCGCCAAGCACGTTCCGAACCGCCTTCAGAACCTTATTTTGATCCTCCGTCGCATGACATAGGACCTGTAGGGATAACTTCTCAATTCTGGGCATCCGAAATCCCCTCTTATTGATCCCGAGCTAGAGCTCCATAAATCCTATATGGCTTATCGCTCCTGCTTCTAGCAAGCTGGAAAATAACTTGAACGATGCGCATGCCGGCCTTCAACTTCATCGCATATGGCGTTAGATTCGAGATCTCTAAAACCTGGTGATTATATGAGCCGGGGTGAATAAATCCGCTAGCAGAATGTATTGCTAGTCCCATTCTAGCATATCTGCTTCTTCCCTCGATCCAGCCACAGACATCATCATCGACATACACCTTTTCCCTAGTCATGCTGATAACCAAGCCATGCGGCGGAATCGTGATCTCATCCGCCAACACCTCCTCGCTCACATCCTCGAAGCCCATCTCAGATAGATCTATCACTTCCAAATCTCCTTTAAGCCTCCAAAACCTATTCGAGAGCGACAGGTCGACAGAGCCGGGCCCTATCTGGTCGTCAGAGATCTCGGGCTCGAACCTTATTTTACCAAGCCTCATAAATTCCCTGATATCTCTATCCGCCAGAATCATCCTAGTCCTCTGAGCCTCCAGCCGAGGAACACCTTATCAACTTTTCCCCAGCAATCTAAAAGCTAATATCAGATCGTGCAGTTATAACTACTTGGCTCGAAGATTGCCTTCCAAAAGCCGGAAGACCATCGTCATATTCCTCGCGGTCCTCTCAGCGATAATTATCTATGGTCTGTTCGTGATCATGCTAATCAAAATATCAGTCTACCCGGAATTAAGAATAGTTCCACGTGATTATAAGAAAATTCAAGATGCAATAGACGCGGCCTCTGATGGAGACATAATCTACGTTGAGGCAGGCATTTATCGAGAGAGCCTCGTGATAAACAAACCCCTAATACTAATCGGCGAGGATCCGAAGAGAACTTTGATTGATGGGGAGGCAAGAGATTACACAGTACTGGTTAAGGGTGAAGATATAGTCATCACGGGTTTAACAATAACGGGCGGCGGAATAGAGGCAGGCATAGCGGGTAGGGGAACAGGATTAGAAGTTCATGGCGCATCTAACGTTCTCATATTAGGGAATCATTTTACCGGCAATAGAATGGCGATATATGTTCATTCATCATCAAATATTCTTATCATAAAGAACCTCATCTACAGCAATCGCGAGGGAATATATCTGACAAAAAGCAATCACATAATAATATCTGAGAATGACTTAATGGACAACCCGCACTTCGGAATACATCTAGCATACTCGAAGGCTAACAGAATTGTCCGAAACCTGATCCTAGGAGGAGCGAATGGCATCTACCTCTATGATGGAGCCAATGAAAATGAGATCTCGGAAAACGTCGTCAAGGGCAGTGGAATGCTAATCATTAACTCGCATTCAAACGAGGTTATAGAAAACCTATTCACCGATAAAGGAATATTCGTCTCAAGTTCATATGCGAACATTATTTTCGGCAACAGGGTGAATGATAAGCCGATAATCTATTTGGAGGGAGCGGCTGAGGAAGTTATCGAGGGGGCTGGGCAAGTTATCCTCGTAAGTTGCGAGAAAATCACCTTGAAGGAGATTAACGCGTCCAGCGCTGGCGTCGGAATAGAACTGTGGAAGACAAACAACAGCGAGGTAATCAAGAGTAAACTCATGGGAAATGACGTCGCGATATATGTCCACTCATCAAGCAATAATAGCGTCTTGAAAAGCTCAATCACAGATAACTCCATAGGTCTACTACTCTCCTCCTCGTATAATAACAGCGTTTCCGAAAGCATATTCGCGTCAAATCTCTTCGGCATAGTCTTGAGAGATTCCAGAGACAACGTGATAAATAATAACTTGATAGCAGATAGCCTGAACTCGGGAATATTTCTCCTAAACTCATCGAGAAACAACATAGATGAAAACCTCTTTCTAAACAACTCGAAAGACGTCGAAAGTTTAACATTAGATCGCGTAAAAGAAAGATACAGAGCTGGGGACGTGGCTCAGCAAGGTCTATGAGGATCTTGGACTGTCTCCCTATCACATATATGAGAAGGTAACTTCCGTAGACATACTACTGAATATAGACTCCAGGAGCCCAAAACATATTATGTTACGTGGGGCTCTACTGACCAAACAACGGACGATATGATCATGAACTCCCAATCAGTAATAAGCCTCGGAATATGCTACTACGGAAAGAAGAAAGAAAGGACGAAAGAATTGCGTGTGATGCTGAAGAGGGGCAGGGAGATTCTCACGGGCGCCTAATGTTCAGTTAGGGCAATATGGAGCCTAATACCCGGCTCATGTAGCTCCACCAAACGCCGCCAAGCTGGCAACCGCCAGCTCAGCTCCTCTTTCTATTTTCCCCTTCTCTTAAGATATAAGATTTCGAGTTTCAAGTTTAATAGGGAGATGGGACACTCATTTTTTGACCCGTCCAAGGGGCCGTAGCCTAGCAAGGTAAGGCACCAGGCTCCAGACGGAGACGGCGTGCTGGTCAGAGAGAGACCTGGGGATCGTGGGTTCGAGTCCCACCGGCCCCAGACGGCCCCACATTTATTGTTATGATAAATAAACACACTGTTGTTGAAGTATGCTGTTATGATGCTCTGATTCTGGAGAGGCGTTCCTTCTCTTCAATCGGATGGTGCCGCGATTTTAACCGATTTTTCCGGGCTTCAATAATTCTTAACGGCTATAATATAAGATGAACCTCTAGATATGTTTGAGGAGGTGGAGGGTTCTTAAGTGTTAGCGCAAGGGCAATTCGTGCTGGATATTTAATTTCGCCGATGAGTTATTATTTTCATCACCTTCGCGGACCTATTCTTCTTATACATTGCTTACTGGATTATCTGGCGGTGCGCGCGGCGTTGCCCCTCCACATCAGGCCCTGCGTCATGACTATTGTTCAGCTCTTTCTGGGCTTCTTCCTCCGCCAGACTTTTCTTGATAATTTCCTCGCGCATCCTCAAGAGTATATGGCTAGACTCCTGAGATACAAGAGGATAAGGAGGAAGATCAAAGAATTGTACGGAGTCGCACTAAGCCTCGCTGTGACAAGCCATTGGTGCAGGGGTTGCATACGCCGTCCGGCGGAATACGGATTCCGATGATGGACTTCTTGGAGCCATCCGGAGCTTGCATACGTGAGTGGCGTAATCGCCGGGGATGGCTACGCCTTCAAAAGCCGTGAGGGTAAGCACATAGTAGAAGCGAAGGTTAAGGATGAAGATCTCATCGGAGAGCTTGCGAGATGTTTGAGATGAATTCTCAAGAGGGCCCCCGCCAGAACCGAAACCGGCAGAAAGCTTCGAGTACGAATTAAATCGAAGATCATCTGCGAGCTCCTCCGAAAACTCATCAATATAGGCCGGATAAGGCAGTTCGTGGAGCATTGCGATGATTGTAAGAGGAGCTTTCTAAGAGGCTTCCTCGACAGCGAGGGCTCGGTAAGTGAAGAGAAAGGAGAAATTCGATGCTACAGCTCGGACAAGCGGCTTCTCGTGTATGTCCGGAGGCTTCTACACGATTGGGCATTGAAACAATGGGTCCACACCTACATAGGAAGAAAGGAGTACCACTTTTCAACAAGGAGATGAACAAGATATACATAAGGAAGAAGAACGCCTATTGTCTACAAGTTAGAGCGCTATACGAGCTGAAGTTCCACCAGCTTATAGGATTCGTCATCACACGGAAACAACAATGACTCGAAGAACCCCTCGGAAGACATAAACCGCTAAAGACATAACTCATAAACCTGCCTACTTCTTCTCCTCATAGTCCATTTGCACCTATTCGATAAGGGATCCGCGATAGCTTTTAGGAACTCTACATGTCAAAGGAGTATAAAGTCCCTTAACTAAATACCTGGTTGTTATTTCTGGAGATCCCCGGTTCAAATCCGGGCGCCCCCATGACCTGTGCGTGAAAGCTATTTCGCGCAAGCGGATATAATGGAGGTTCCGAATCGCATGCACGCCTTTTCGATGGCTTATTTGATGCAAGGTTTTTCTCGAGTGCTAGCTTGATTAGGCCGAGGTTTGGGTTGGGCTTTGTCAGGGCCGCGATATGGCAACCCTTATAGCTCTTGATTATGAGGTGTCGTCCCTCTTGCATTCGAATGTTTATTTCATTTAATTTTCTTGAGCCGAAGAACTCCATTACTGCTAGCGTGGCTTCGATTATCGTGTATGCTGCACTTGCAATGTTGTTTAGATCGATGTCGTTATCTTCGGTAAAAGTTATTCTCGTTCCATTAACAACCATGATTATCGCATCAATCCAGCCCCCAGAATCCTCCATTATCTTTCGAATCAATGGTTTCCGCTCCCGAGAGGGCTTGCCCACCCCTTCCAATTCATTAATTCCTTTAGCTTGAAGCTCGAGCATTGATTCTGGCCAGAGGTCCCACTTATTTTAAGCATAATGGTGGCTTAGTCTATCTGTAAAACCGCGATATCGGCTAAGTAATCTCCCAGCAATCTCGCTAGGCGATTCCACGCGCGGAGCCCGGGAAAAATGTCCGTGCCCGCATTCTGGCATTCGATATTCAAATTTATGAATTTGGCGACATATTTTCCTTAAGGCAGCGTATGGAGGATCTGCCGAAGAGGGCTGCTAGGCTTGCTAGGATTATCGGGGAGGAATTTCATGGCTGTGCTCAGATGACCTTGAACGCTCTTCAGGAAAGCCTTTAGACTAATCGATATCGAGGTGTTCAAGGTTGCTTCCCCTCTCTCCGGGGGATTGCGAGATCCAGCTAGACGTGTGGTTCCATCTTAGGAGCGCTGCTCTTCGTCGGGGTAGTTTTCGGCCGAAGAAGGCTTGAAAGGACAGATATGTCGGAGGATTATAAGAGGGCGATGGACGTGGCTGAGAAGGTTTACGATGAATTCGAGAAGGTCTTTGGGACAACGATCTGCAGAGATATCCATGAAAGGCTTTTCGAGAGAGTCTATAACTTGAGAGACCCCCAGAGAGGTTGAGGAATTCATCAGATCAAGGGCCTGGAACAGGTGCGCTGAGGTAATGTCCAAGGCCGCTGAGGCCGCCAAGAAGATCTTGGAAGCCGGCTATAAGCCCCCGCTGACCAAATCTCCGCTCATATGCTGAGTATGGCCCGACAAGTTTTATAGGGTCGAGCTCGTCAAGAGTGCTGAGGCCCGATGGCTAAGAAGTGCAGAATCTGCGGCAAGAACTTCCCAACGGACATAGCCTTAAAGAAGCATCTCAAAGGGAGCCACAGAGGGTACTATTATGGCATTAGGCTGGCGCCGGTAATCGCCGTCATCATTATCCTACTCGCCGCCTCCTTCATAATCTTGCTTCCAAGAGGCGCCGTGACTACAACGATTACTTCAGTTACGTCAACTACGGCCTCAACGGCTCACACAACCCAAGTTCAATCATCACAAAGGCCCTTTGCGCCAGACTTCGAACTCCCTGAGATAGATGAGCTTGGCCTAACTGGGAAAATGATTAGGCTATCCCAGTTCTCCGGCAAGCCAGTCTTTCTAGAATTCATGTCTCCGACATGCCCGCACTGCCTCAGGATGACCCCCGTAGTAAAGGAACTTGAGAAAAAGTATGGTGATAGAATAGTCTTCATCTCGATTGTTTATCCCTCCGGGGGGATAGAGTATACCAGCAAGGTATTAGCGGAGGAGAAGCTGGACTGGATCCATGCCGTTGATGAGAAGGCAAGGGTCTTCGATGCTTATGACGTATCGGGGACGCCGACCTACATTATTTTAGATGGGAATCATATTGAGGTGAAGAGAATTATCGGAGAGAATCCGAGAGATACCCTTGAGGAGGCTATTCTTAGTGTGCTTTCCTGATATCATGGATTAACTAAAACGTTTTTATCTGGTTTATATGCCGGGAAATCGGGTTAGGGGGAGCAGGTAGCGTGGCTGTTCTATGACCTTGGGGCTGAGGGAGAAGCTCGAGCTAATAAGGCAGGGCATAATCCGGGGCTATATCATTCCAGGTCTCGAGGAGAAGGGCTACATGGTGACAACCTGGAAGAGGCCGGTAAGCCTCGAGGACATGGTCTTGAAAGATGGCGGATGGAGACCAATTTACACTCAGTTCACGAGCTGGGAGACCTATGCCAAAGATCACCCCCTCTGTGTCTACTTCAACACGTTCTACGGCGACGTGTACGAGAAGGCTTATAGGATATGCTTCATCGAATACCTGCTTAACATTAAGAACCTCCAGCTTCCACCAAGGCTCATCGGCGTCTTCACGAGACTCAATTTACATGAGGGAGGATATTACTGGAAGCATAGGATATCAATAGACTTGAACTTCCCCGATGCTTGCATAAGGGAGATAGATGCGACTTACGACGAGCTGCTCGTGATGCTCGATAGAGAAGGTCTCCTAGATCTACTCGAGGAGAAAGCGAGGGAGGGGTGTCAGAGAAGGAGAAAAGATCTAAAGTAGCTTAATTCACGATCCCGCGGACTACGATGTTAGCCGCCTCCTGATTTTACGATAAGCGGGAATATCACCGAGTCCAAACACTATATAAGTGGTTGCCGACCACTTAACCCGGGGATTATGAGGACTTAACCATCCGATCTAGTGGTGAGGGGGGAGGGTCATCTGACCCAGATTAGGCTCATTGCTTAAACCTAAGTTTTAAATTATCAAGTTATCCCCTTCCTAGAGGGAAAAGAAGTTGATAATTCCAATGAAGAAGCTGCTGGTAATCACGCTGATAGATTATGAGCAGAGAGTCTTAAAAAGGCTCGGGGAACTCGGAGTCATTCATCTTAAGAGGCTCGGGGAGGAGGATGCTAGGAGGCTCGGAGAAGTTGAGGTAGAAAGGGTTAGGGAAGTGGATGAGCTCTATTACCGGTTCATCCAGCTTCTTGAAACCCTCTCAAGGCTGGGCGTGGAATCATTCATGACTCTAGTAGATCTTAGTGGTTCTCCAGCTAAGCGTCGGGAGACACTATATAGCCAAGAAGGAGGGGCTTCTGCGGGAAATGATAATGTGCTACTGATGCTCGAGAAGGAGATAGAGCTTGTTGAGGGGGAGCTTAGGGACCTGCGAAGTAGGCTTGAGGAGCTTAAGAAACCGATTATAATGTTGACTGGCGAGGAGGATGCTAGGATAAGCGATCTGCACGCGTTGGAGGAGATCTTCTCGAAATTACGTAGGGAGTTATTAATTGATGTTAACGAAAGCGGTGAACCTAGAATAAGTGGAGAGGAAGTCGCTAGGATTCTTAGCGAGATCGGGAGGTCTTATGACTCGCTCAAGGAGAGGCTTGAGAAGATAAGGGCTGAAAGGGAGCGATGGGAAGAGACTCGGAGACTCTTAGACGAGCTGGAGAAATTTGTAAGAGAGCTTCCGGAAACTGGAGAATTTGAGAACCTTATCTCCATTACCGGCTTTATTGACGCTAGCGCGTTTGAGAAGTTCCAGGAGAATATTAAGGATAAAGCCCTCTTCGATGGGTATAGGCTGGACGATGGGAGATTCTTTTTACACATCGTCTGCTTGAAGGAATATTATCAAGATGTTGTGAAGCAGTTATCATCTTTAGGATTCAAGGTTGACGATGGGCTGGGTGTTCTCCCAAGAGATATTCAGGAGGCTCACGAGGTGGTTCTGAAGAAGCTGGAGAAGCTTGATTCTGAAGAAGATGAAGTTTTGAAGAGTCTTGATGAGCTAAGGAGGGGTTTTGCTTCTAAGGCTGGGGAGATCATGAGCTATCTGAGGATTAACTTGAAGCTTGGTGAAGCGCTTCTCATGACTCTTAGAAGCGAGAATGTAAGGCTTATCCAAGGATGGGTTCCGGTCGATAAAGTTGATTACGTGATGAGGAAGTTGGAGAAGCTCAGGGAGGAGGTCGATAATGCGCTCTACTTCAAGTTCGAGGATCCCGGGCCTGGTGAAGAGGTTCCAACGGTTATTAAAAATCCAAGACTTTTTAGGGTATTCGAACCTATTGTAGCCCAGTATGGCTGGCCAGGATCTAAAGAGATCGATCCAACAATACTCTCCGGAATACTGTGGACTACAATGTTCGGTTTAATGTTCCCGGATCTTGGTCACGGCATAATTGTGATGGCTCTTGGAGCATTCTTCGCATATGTGTATAAGGGCAGGTTTCTTGAAATGAACTCGAAGAGGGCTGGGAGGATGATGATATGGCTCGGAGCTTCATCCTCAATCTTCGGGCTACTCTTCGGAGAGTTCCTCCTGATGGAGTTTCAGCCGATTGTTCCAGGCCTTAGGCCGGGCTGGATTGGAGACCCCAGCAGCGTTATCTGGCTGATTAAGATAGCGATATTTTTCGGGGCGGCTCAGCTAATTCTTGCGATGGGCCTCGCGATCATAAGGCATCTTAGGGAGGGCAGGGTAGCGGAGGCGATACTTGGCCAGCATGGGCTCGCGGGAGTTATAAGCTTCATCGGATTCCTGCTCACGGCATTCCACTTCATCGGCATAACGATCATACCGGGCGTGCTCAGAATCCCATCCCTCGGGATCGGCGCTCTCATGAGCTGGCCATTCTTCCTCATGATTACGGGGGTAGCAATGATGGTCATCAAGCCGTTCATTACGAAAGAGCTCGCTATTGAAGGCGTAAGCGGCATGCTCGAGGCCCTTATAGCATTTATGGCGAACACGTTCTCTTATACCAGGATCGCCGGATTCGCGGTAGTTCACGCGGCATTTGCGATGGTGGTTCATAAGCTCATGGAGGTAAACCTGCTGATGGGGATAGGGGTCGGCATGATATTCCTGAACCTATTCGCGATCACTATAGAGCTCCTGGTCTGCATTATCCAGGCCCTGAGGCTGCTCTACTATGAGTTTCTCACCAAGTTCTATGAGGGAAGAGGATTTCCCTACGCTCCTTGGAAGCTCTGAGAAGGAATGAGGCGAATAAAGATTAATTAATTAGAGGTTGGCTTTCTCTTTCCTGATCAGGGTATGGATGCGCTGGATGGAAATGTGCTGGCAATCTTAATGGTCTCGATTTTACTGCTCTTAACATCCATATTAAGCCCGGTATTCGCGGCGGAAGTCTCGGCAAACACCACATCGGAGGTTATGATGTGGAAGTTTCTATCAATGGCTCTTGCCATCGGCATGTGTTCTCTTGGCGCTGCTTATGCTGTGGCCCAAGTCTCTGTCGCGGCCCTCGCGAGCGCCGCCGAGAAGCCCGAGATCTTCGGAAGAAGCCTGATCTTCGCTGGGCTGGCCGAGGGCATAGCGATTTATGGCCTACTTATAGCATTCATAATCTGGATCACCACCTAATTATACATGCATAAGATAAAGCTATCTTGCCGCTTACAATATTTTGGATTGAGAAAACATTGCCAAACGGCGTCAAAAGGAAATTTCTGAAGATGCTGCTCACCTACCTTGCCACCTTGATAACCTTACAGTTGATCATCATTATATGCGTGATCAGGTGGGGAGAGCCGAGTCTTCAGCATGTGATTCCTCTCGCGATACTCCTGGGCACGATTCTCCCAATAATCTTGGGGCTCCTGTTCATGAGCATCTTTAAGCTCAGCTAGCCCGTAATTAACAGGCTCCTCCTAACCTCGGGAGGCAGATTATGATATATTGCAACAGCTATTGCACGGAGGTTTCTGTATTCTATCTCCAGCCCTAGGATGTATCTCAAGACGTAGAAGAAGCTTATGAACTTGCTGACCCGCTCAGAGTCTGCATATTTCTTCATAATCTTAAGTCTCTCGATCTCCATCGCCCACTCCTCGCCTAAGATAGCTTTCTCCAAAAATTCCCTGAACCTGCCGAATTCATTCACGAATGCTTGTGGATCGCGCCTCTCGAGAAGTGCTTGAAGCTCGCCAAGGGATGTCCCAGCGGGGTTCGCTATTAGAAGTTCTCGGATTTTGTCGGGAGGCCAGCCCCTCAGTAAAGCTAGAATACAAGTTTTGAGATTCACCAAATCTAGCTCGAGCCCCAGAAATCTTCTCACCTCTCTGCTATCACTAAGCCGCCCCCTTAGTGCTAGCTTGAGAACGCGCTGATAATGGCTTTTCCAGAGCTCAAATTCAAGACGCAACGGATCCATGACGCCGCTCGAGATGACGTATGCCTTCGATCTTCGTATTATTTCCCTCAAGGCTTCGATGCCCTCAGCCTCGAATATTGGCTTGAGCTCCATTCCGCCCAGCCTCTCCGTTGAAAGAAGTATTTTTTCCACCTCCTCCCTCGGCGCCCTGCCGGCCTTCATCCTTAGAATCCATGCTAAGTTCATGACCTCATATTTCCTGAGGTACGCCTTGAGGAACTCCTTCTCCCCTCCTTCCGCTACTGAGAGTAGGGCTGCGAGCTTATCTGTGAATACCTCGGCCAGCCCGCGCTCGATCTCGCTGAGCGTCTTTGAGCCGGAGAGATAGCGCTCATAATCTGTCCCGCTCAGCCCTTCGACGAATTGGCCGAGATTGCTGGAGGATGCCAATCCCCATAACTGCTCGGGCTTAAGCAGCCGGGCTTCGTAACCGTGAGCCCTGCATATTAGGTATGTTAGGCTCGTTCCGCCTCCCTCCTCCTCTCCAAGGCTTTCTTCACGAGTTTTACCCTAATGAAGTCCTCGAGCGCGCTCTGATCAACTATATCGCTTATCCTCTTTATCATCGCCTCATAGCTCGGGATGATCACCTTCTCGAGAGCATTAACCCTGATGTTCGTTTTCCTCAGATCCTCAGCGACGAGCTCCACGAAGGCCTCGAGCTCCGCTAATCGGAGAAGATCCCCAAGAAGTTTTCTTGCCTTCTCTGCGAGACCTTCTATGTGGGGCGGATACCTGCCTCGGACATCAGGAGACTTCACCAACCTTATCGTGGGAACATTGACTCCCATCACGCTCCTCGGGATCACCTCGATCTCGATCCTCTCGCCCATCAGCCTCGAAGCCGAGAGAATTTCTTGAGATCCATAAACCGCTTGAAGCATTGCTAGGTCGCGGAAAATCCCTTCAACATTTTTCTCGAGAGCCCCCTTTAGCTCCTGAAGCCTATCAATCGCCGGCCTGAGCTCCTTAATCTCCTGATCCCTCTTCATCTCGAGGAGATCATGCGCGCTCCGGATGAAGAATAACCTCCGCCTAAGATCTAGGAGGAATCCGCGAGTGTACCGTATGCTCAGGGACATAGCTTCACGCCGACCGATACTTTGGATGATACTTTCTGATATTCTCCTCGCTTATCCTCACGAGGTCATCTTCAGGAAGCATTGAAAGGAGGTCCCACGCGATCTCGAGCGTCTTCTCTATCGGCCTATTCTCGTAGACTCCCTGATTGATGAAGCTCCTCTCGAACTCTTCCGCGAACCTCAGGTATCTCCTCTCCCTATCGCTTAGACTCAGCTCTCCGACTATTCTCGCGAGGTCCCTGGCTTTCACACCCTCCGCATACGCCATATAAAGCTGGTTCGAGACTTCCATGTGATCCTCCCTAGTCCTCCCGGGGCCGACGCCATCCTTCATCAGCCTCGATAGCGAGGGGAGTGGGTTCACCGGCGGATATATCCCCCTGCCATACAGCTCTCGGCTAAGGATTAGCTGGCCCTCGGTTATATAGCCCGTCAAGTCCGGTATCGGGTGAGTTATATCTCCGCCCGGCATAGTGAGAATGGGCATCATGGTTATCGAGCCTTTCTCGCCCTTAATCTTCCCAGCCCTCTCATAGATCGAGGCCAAATCGCTATACATGTAGCCCGGATAACCCTTCCTAGCTGGAACCTCCTCCCGGGCTATTGAGATTGACCGCAACGCTTCGCAATAGCCCGTCATATCGGTCAAGATCGCGAGAACGTGCATGTCGAGGTCGAAAGCTAAGTACTCTGCGATTGTTAGCGCGATTCTCGGAGCGATTATCCTTTCGATGATAGGATCATCGGCTAGGTTAAGGATCATAACAGCCCTGTCAAGCGCGCCAGTCCTCTCGAATTCCCTTCTGAAGTACTCGTACTCCTCATGCTTTATCCCCATAGCGCAGAGTACCACCGCGAACTCCTCCTCCGAGCCCAGCACCGTTGACTGCCTCGCGATCTGGGCAGCCATCACGTTATGCGGCAGACCGGCCTCCGAGAATATTGGGAGCTTCTGGCCCCTGACAAGAGAATTCATGCCGTCGATAACCGAGATCCCGGTTTGTATGAACTCGCTCGGAGGCTCCCTCGCGGCCGGATTAATCACAGAGACGAAGATCTCTCTCCTTTCATACCCTATCGGCTCCGGCAACCCGTCAAGGGGCCTGAAGCTCCCGTTGAATACCCGGCCTATCAGATCATCTGAAAGAGGTATTCGCATAACATCTCCCGTGAACCTTACAGCCACGTCTAGGCTCAGCCCCTCAGTCTGGCCAAAAACCTGGACCACGGCTCTATCCTCGTAAACATCTAAGACCGTGCCGATTATCTCGGTTCCATCAGCAAGCTTTACCTCAACGAGCTCATTGTAGCTTACGCCCCTAACTCCCTCAACAACAAGCAGCGGGCCTCTCACCTCTCTAACCGTTCGATATACGGGGCCGGCCTTCTCCCTCGAGAAGCTCATGGCTCACACATCACCTCGCAACCTGATACTCGGCCTTAAGCTTCTCCAAGTCCTTCCTAACTCTTTCATAAGCTGAGTCTATCTCCTCAAGCCTCTCCTTTTCCTTAAGCCTGAGCAGCTCTGCAACACTCCTGAGACTTCTAATCCTCTCCACGGGAACCCCGAGCCTGACCAGCTCGGAAGCAAAATCATGGAAGCCCATCATTATTTTTAGAAGCTTAACCTGCTTCTCGGGCGGGCAATAGGTATCAACCTTGTGATGAGCATTCTGGACCAGGAAGCCCTCTTTAATGATCTCGGCTGTGAGGAGGATAAGCCTCTGATCATTTGGTAGAGCCCTCTCACCTATTACCCTAGCAATCTCCTCAAGCCTAGATGCCTCTTCGAGAACTGCGAGAGCCTTCTCCCTATACATCTTCCATTGCGAGTCAAGTTTTATCCAAAATCCCTCTAAGGCATCCACGTATCTGGTGAAGCTTCTGAGCCAGTTTATCGCGGGAAAGTGCCGCCTATAGGCTAGATCCGTGTCAAGCGCCCAGAGGGCTCCAGCGAACCTCATCGTCGTCGAGGTAACAGGCTCGCTGAAGTCCCCGCCCGGAGGCGAGACTGCGCCCATGATCGTAACAGATCCGATTCTCTTATCCTTTCCAAGGGCGACCACTCTTCCAGCCCTCTCATATAGCTCGGCGATCCGTTCACCCAAGTATGCGGGATAGCCCTCTTCAGCCGGGATCTCTTCAAGCCTACCCGAGACATCTCGGAGGGCCTCGGCCCATCTCGAGGTCGAGTCTATTATCACGGCGACATCGTATCCTTGATCCCTGAAGTACTCAGCTATCGTTACACCCATGTAAACGCTCGCCTCTCTGGCCGCTACCGGTAAGTTGCTGACGTTCGCTATGAAGATCGCTCGCTCGATCAGCTTCTTGCCGGTCCTCGGATCCTCCAGCTCCGGGAAGTTCGTCAATATGTCTGCCATCTCATTCCCCCTCTCGCCGCATCCAATATAGACCACAATATCAGCATCTGACCACTTCGCTATCTGCTGAAGTGTTATTGTCTTGCCGCTGCCGAAGCCTCCCGGGATCGCGGCCGTCCCGCCCTTCGCGACAGAGAAGAACGTGTCGATCACCCTCTGCCCCGTTATAAGGGGCCTGTCAATGGGTATCCTTTCTCGATACGGTCTTGGAACTCTAACAGGCCAGTACTGGACCAGCTTTAGTGGCACGCTCCTTCCATCCGGCGTGGCCAGCACCGCAACTGTATCATCGACCGTGAATGAGCCCTCTTCAATACTTTCTATAACTCCTCGAAGGCCGGCTGGAACAAGAATCCTATGCTCCACAATTGATGATTCTTGGACGACGCCGATCACATCACCCTCCCCAACTTCATCTCCCGGTTTGGCCCCAGGCTCGAAATACCATTTCTTATCCCTCCTCAATGGAGTTATCTTCACTCCTCTCCGCATGAAGGGGCCTGTAAGCTTCCAAAACTCGACTTCTGATCTCTCAAGACCATCGAATATCTCGCCGATTAATCCTGGCCCAAGTTCTGCTAGTAGAGGGGCGCCAGACCCGATCACCGGCTCACCAGGGCTCAACCCGCTCGTATCCTCATAGCATTGGAGGGCCACAAGGTTGCCTGAAATCCTGATAACCTCGCCTATCAGCCTGAGCTCGCCAATATATACTGCGTCACCGGTCTTCGCACCTTTAAGGCCCTCGGCCACCACGAGAGAGCCATTAATCCTCTTTATCACGCCAACCTGCTGACTCACCCCATCTCAACCTCCCTGAACAGCAATATGGAGACCTTCTCATGCAAAACAGGCTTGAGGGCTTCAAGTCTACTCTCTATAGAGCCGTAGTAACTTTTCCGCCCACCGGTATTAAAGGCGTTTATCCCGCCCATTATTGGCGCCTTCTCAAGCTTTACTCTCACGGGAGTATCCTTAACCATGTCTGCAAGAAGATCTAGATCAGATTCATTTGCGCAGATTACTATCTCGCCGGCATCCGGGCCCGAGATGTATTTGAGGGCCTCCTCCAAACTTCTGCGAAGAAAGCTCTTGTAAGCCTCGGATCTCGATTTCACCTCTTTCCTCAGCTTTTCAAGCGCTCTCTCAAACACCTTTTCAACAGCCTCATTCTTCGCCAAGATTATCATTTTCCTCCCATCGCTCACTGCCCTCCCAAGTATCCTCCGCCGCAGTAACAACTTCTCTGATTCAATCTTACTCCTGGCAGATTCCTCAGCCTTTCTCCTAGCCTCCTCGAGTATCCTCTCGGCCTCCCTCTCGGCCTCCATCAGAATACTCTCAGCTTTCTCTCTAGCCCTCCTCCAAATTTCCTTCTTTAAGGCTTCGAGCTGCTCAGCGCTCATGTCCCAAAATCACCTTCACAACCAGCTCAGCAGCCCTCTCAACAAGCTCGTCAGAGATCGCTCTGAGCTTCTCAGCCCTAGCCCTATACTCGCCCAGAATCTTCTCGGCCTCCTCCCTCAAACTTTCCTCATATTCTTGAAGCTTTCTACGAATCACTTCCGTCTCGGTAGTCTTACTCAGGAACTTCTCCGCCTCGGCTCTAGCCTTTTGAACTATTTCCTGAGCTTTCCTCCTAGCCTCCTCGACGTACATCATCGCTTTCTTCTCCTCGAGCAGTATTGATGCTATACTCATAGCATTCACCCTTATACGCGGATCTCAACACCCATTGCTAGGCTTATTCTTCTTCTAAGATCTTCCGCCCTCTTTCCCAGACCAAGCTCTGGAACGAATATGATTACGGGCTCGATCTGCTCCTCCATATGGAGCTCTGATCTCACCTCATTAACATTATCGAGAAATCTTTCGGGAACTATTAAAGCCGAGTACTCCCTAGATCTGAAAACCCTCTCCAGAGCCCTCCGAACCTCTTCCTCAGAACTCGCCTCCAGGGCCTCGGCTCCGATGAGCATCCAGAGGGCCGCAAAACTTCTATCACCTATTGCTGCTATCCTCATTTTAGCCATCCTCCGAGCCTGTAAGGAGAGGCGAGCTCTTAAAATGCATATTTTAGGCGTAAAAGCCTAGGGCACTCGGATTACTAGCCCTTCTTCTTTTTCTTCTCTTCAGACTTCTCCTCCGGAGATGCTGGGCCGTGCGGTAGGTATGGGTTAACTTGACGACCTCCCATCAGCCTCCACCCATACAAATTTTCTCGAATGCAGCTTTTAACCTTATACTCGAATCAGCATAACCCATTATTCCAGCATGAGCTTAACCCTTTCAATATACTCCCGCAACCCGCGATTCCAGATGATTAGGAAGAAGTCTCCCCAAGCTTCGACCACCTCCGTCATCTTCCTTTTTCTCAGACCCTCGACCTTCCTCCCTGGGCAATTTGAGCCTATCCACGTTAGAGCGGCCTTTCTGAAGTTACGTCTATTATTCGTTAGATATCTTACAGCCTTATCCACGAGCTCTTCGGGTGGGTCAGCGATTAGGAGGTCGCACACAATCCCGCGGCTGAGGAACTTAAACGCGTCCTCCCTTATTATCTGGACGCTGTTAATATTTCTGAGATTACGGGAGGCGGCATCCGGATAAAGATCAACGTAGATTATTTTCTTCACGCCGTTCATGGCGGCTAACTTGGAGATTGCGCCACTTCCACCAAAGAGATCTATGAGGCTCTTAGGCTTGAGCACGCGGATTAATGCGTCAGCCGCCTCCACGAGGCCCGGTGATGGGCCATAAACATACTCATTATCGAAGAGGATTAACCATTTTATTCCGAGCTTTTTAGACGCCAAGACCAGGGGGGACATAGGAGATACTTTAGCGGTCTTCGTCAACCACTCAATCTTTACCAGCCTGGCGCTCCTGATTACAGAACTCATATCAGATTCACGATAATTAGGATGATTATGGCTCAGTCAAATGCCTTCACTTCATCAGATCCGTGGAACTCTGATTCTTCATCGCCGAATCCGACGTATGCGCCCCTCTTATTACGCTTTTCGGGTCATCTTATCCAAGGCTCCTTCTTTACGCCGACCGGGATTATGTAGAGTGGTTCCCCCATGCCTCCGACTATCCGCTTAACTTCATCATCATAGAAGGCGCCGATTACGACGCAGGCCAGGCCCAAGCTCACACACTGGAGATAAACATTCTGGCCAACATGCCCGACTTCCATGTAGACGTACCTGTATCCCCGCTCACCATATACCCTGGTTGTCCGCTCATAGACGGCATTTATCACGAGATTCACCGCTGCTTCAAGAACCCACTCCTGGCGGAGCGCAGCCCTCATAAGATCTCTACTATAATCACCCGGCTTCACGAGTTCGATCTCATGAGATCCCGGCAGATAGTGGTAGACTCCTGGATCAAGCGCTTCAACCCCACCCTCCTTAACTACTACATAGACTTCTAGGGGGTACGTAGCACCAGCGGATGGAGCGGATCTAAATCCTGTAGACCGCTGAGTTATTCCTTGAGACGACCAGAGTATCTGGGAGAGCTGCTTTAATGTTACCGGCTTATCCGCATACTCTCTAATGCTCCTCCTAACGAGTATGGCCTCCTCTATCGAGATTGGGCTCCTATAAGATGGCTCTGGAAGCTTTAATCTCCTACCACCACTCATCTCAACTTCTTCGACTTTCTCGGTGAAAAAGTTTAGCTTGGTGAGAGCCACGAACCCCGCTAAGACCGCGGCCGCAAGAGACGCCAATCCCGCTAAAAATGCTCTTCTCCTCATTCACTTCACCAGGGGGAGTGGGATTCTATAAGCATTGCAGCCGAATCAGGCCTGAAATAAGGATAAGTAAGGTAAGGATAAGTAAGGTTAGTAAGCGTTTAAGTCTTGTTGAGAATTTATGCTTAGATATGAGTGAGATAGGGGAAGGCGATGAAGTCCTCTTCATAACTCAGAAGGGGAAAAGGTATCTGCTGAAGGCGGTGAGGGGGAAGAGGTTCCATAGTAGCGAGGGCTATATCGATTTAGGGAGAGTCATTGGCTTGCGCTATGGTTCAAGGGTAAGGACCAACATTGGATCGGTGTGGGTGGCGGCGAAGCCCACGATCTTAGACCATGTATTAAGCTTCCCAAGAGTGACTCAGATAATTTACCCGAAGGACTTAGGCTATATCATCTTGATGAGTGGCGTGAGATGCGGGAACATTGTTGTCGAGGGCGGGACGGGAGCCGGAATCCTAACCACGATGCTAGCCTACTATGTCGCGCCCAGCGGGCGGGTCTACAGCTACGACGTCAAGCAAGAACATTTGGAACTCGTGGCAAGGCATCTTGAAAGACTCGGGCTGAGAGAATATGTTGAGTTGAAGCATGGGGACCTAACCAAGTCCATAGATGAGGAGGAGGTGGATGCCGTTATTCTAGATATACCTACTCCATGGCTTGCCGTAGCAAATGCTAAGAAGGCACTTAGAGATGGCGGAGTATTCATCTCGATAAGTCCAACGATGGAGCAGATCGTTGAGACCGTCGAGGGCTTAAGGGAGGAGGGATTCACGGACATATCCTGCGTCGAGATACTGTTGAGGAGGATGAGAGTACGAAGGGGAATGACCCGGCCAGAGCATCAGATGCATGCTCATACATCATACATAGTCACAGCAAGGAAGGCCTACAGGGAAGATGAAAGCTAAACCTTAAAGCCTGCCAGCTGTGGAGCTGGTGATGATGAAGCGGACGCTGGTGATCCAACTCATCCCGATACTTCTGCTGATACTCGCGGTCTGCACGCCGATACTCTATGCCACGATCACAAGCCTCTCGACATGGGCCATAGCATTAACCATAGCGTGGATACTGCTGCTAATAATATACGTCAGCATAGCTGTGATAAAATGGAAGTAAAGTGCCTATTCACCTTTTAACTTTTTGATCAGATCAGCTAAGGTTTCCGCCGCCTCATCAGCATGCTGATATGGATATTTTTGGGGATACGTGAACTTGAGTTGTAGGAAATAGCAGCATACATGATTCGCGGCGGCCGCCGCAAACTGCCTAGCAATCATTTGATGCTCCTCAATCTCCTCGACCGCCTCCACCTCCCTGATCCTCCTCTGACCTTCAGCGGCCTGAAGATCCTTCATCCTCCTCTGCAGTATATCCTCAGGCCTGAACTCGAGGACGACGATCGCATCCGGCCTCAGAGCCTCAATGACCTTGGATGGCATGCCGGGATAATATCCGTATGGAGTCTTTATCGCGGCATGAGTGTCGATGATCAGGTCGCCATCAAGCTTTGAGATCTCCTCAGCCGCCCTTTCCTGAAGCTGCTTATACTCCATGGGCTTGATCCTCTTTCTCATCTCATCCCTATCTGATAGCCCTAGAGATCTCCTCGCTTCCTCGAACATGTAGTCTCCGAAGTTCACAATCTTCAGCTTCGGAATCTTCTCAACAAGTTTCTTAAGAATCGTGGATTTACCTGCTCCAGGAACCGCTACAACAACTGCTCTAACCATGGGAGACGCTTAAGAAAGCGATGAAATAAAGGTTGCTAAGAGAGATGCTGACGGCTACGATAACTGCATCTGCCTCTCGATCTTCTGCTTCGCCGCCAGGTATTCCTCCTCGCTTAACTCGCCGATCCTATATCTCAACTCGATTTTATCGAGCTCCTTTTTTAACTTCTCATAGAGTTTTAGGAGGTCTTGAAGCGCACCCATCGTCTTGTTAAGGTCATCAGCAATCATTTTAGTATCTTCCTCACCTAACCCGAGGGAGGCGCCCCTCTCCGAGATCCGATCTCTTAAGCTTCTGAGCCGCTCCTCGTAAACCGGGAGATCCGTGAGCTTCACATCAAGAAAGTTTCGCAACACGTCAATTCGCGGCTTAATCTTCGAGATCTCCCTATCTATCGTGAGCTTCTCAGTTATGTATTGTTTATCAGGGATTTCTCCAATCTCATGTCTGATCTTAAGTTGCTCAAGCTTAGTTGTTAATTCATGCAACTTCTGCTCAAGCGAGCTCATAAGTTCGAGTCTTCTCGAGTTTATTGATTCTATCTTACTCTGATACTCCCTGTAAAGGTCTAGGAATACGTCGGCTGATGTCTCGCCGTTCAGGAATAGCTCGAGGAGCTTATGTCTCCAGTTTAGATAGTTTGCTAGCTGCTCTACGATCTTCCGCTCCTCTGAGATCTCATGGGGCTTCTTCTCAACTTCCTCCGAAAACTCTTGCCTAGCCTTCTCGGCCTGCGCCTCTATCTCGGAGACTATCTCTTCCTCTGGCTTCTCTTCGGTGAGGGGCTTCCCGCAAAATTTGCAGTACTGCGCCTTATATGTCTCGCGGCCGCAGTGTGGGCAGATGATCTTCTCCCTCCACATTGCTCAATCGAGTCAGTTTCGACGATTCTATATTATAAGAATTCTCCTAAGACATGGCGAGGAAGAGCAACTGGTAAGCAATTGCGAATGCTTGGAGTAGTACTTGGTGGGGAGTTATTCGCGGCTCAGATAAACTATTAAATATGTCTAAGGCAGTCACTCGATGGAAGGGAGTTGAGATGGTGAGCGAAAGAGAGATTTCACTAGCACCTATTCATAGGTTGATAAAAAGGGCTGGAGCTGCTAGAGCGAGCGAGGATGCGGCCGAGGAACTCAGGAAAATTTTGGAGGAGATCGGGGTTGCGATAGCGAAGGAGGCATTAAGCCTAGCGCAATATGCAGGAAGAAGAACTGTTAGGAGAGAGGATATCGATAGGGCGGCGAGAACGCTCCTAAGAGGATATTACTCAACTCAATAGCATGAGAAAGCTGACTCAGCCATATGGCGCCAGTTAGAGAGATAAGAAGCTTATGGCGTGAATATTCGCTAGCTATAGCTCCCAGCAGCTTATAAGGGGGTTCTAATAATCCTTAAATTTAGCCCGGAGACTTCTCATCCCGGACTAAAATTACCTGGTTTTAGGGAGGTGTGGAGAGAGTGTCTAGGGTCGTTGGTGCCGGTCAACCTGTTCTGATCTTAAAGGAGGGAACTAGTAGGACTAAGGGTAGGACAGCTCTACGAAATAACATCGCTGCGGCGAAGATAATCGCGGAGATAGTTAAAAGTACCCTTGGCCCGAAGGGTATGGACAAGATTCTAGTAGATTCGATTGGGGACGTTATAGTAACAAATGATGGCGCGACAATTCTCGACAAGATGGATGTCGAGCATCCAGCCGCAAAGATGCTGATAGAGGTCGCCAAGGCTCAGGACACCAGCGTCGGAGATGGTACAACGACCGCGGTTGTGCTTACTGGCGAGCTTCTTAAGAGGGCTGAGGAGCTGATCGAGCAGAAGATACATCCGAGCACAATTATAACAGGTTATAGGAGGGCTCTCGACATAGCTCTCAATGAAGTTCAGAAGATAGCTAAGCCCGTTAAGCTCGAGGATGAGAAGACATTGATGGAGATCGTGAAGACTTCTCTGGGGAGCAAGAGCCTTGGGTTTGCAACCGACCACATAGCCAAGCTCGCGATCGAGGCGGTCTTGCAGATAGTTGAGGAGAGGAATGGTAGGCTCCACGCCGACAAGGACAATATTCAGATAATCAAGAAGATGGGTAAGAGCCTTTTAGAGAGCGAGCTCGTGAAAGGCGTGATAGTCGACAAGGAAGTCGTACACCCGGCGATGCCGAAGCGGGTCGTGAACGCCAAGATCGCCCTGATAAATGCCCCCTTCGAGATAGAGAAGACCGAGTTCAGCGCCGAGATAAGGATCAGAGACCCGCTCATGATGAAGCAGTTCCTCGACGAGGAGACTAGGATACTGAAGGATATGGTTGACAAAGTCGCAAAGGTCGGGGCCAATGTGGTCTTCTGCCAGAAAGGCATAGATGACATAGCCCAATACTTCCTCGCGAAGGCTGGCATACTCGCGGTTAGGAGGATAAAGTCTTCTGACATGGAGAAGCTCGCAAGAGCAACTGGCGCCAGAATCGTTACAAACTTCGAAGACTTGACCGAGAAGGATCTAGGAGGGGCTGGCTTAGTAGAGGAAAGGAAGATAGGCGAGGATAAGATGGTCTTCGTCCAAGAGTGCAAGAACCCGAAGGCGGTCTCGATACTGATAAGGGCCGGTCTCGAGAGGCAGCTTGATGAGGCCGAGAGAGCATTCAATGACGCGATAATGAATCTGATCTCTCTAATCAGAGACTTAAAGTACGTACCCGGTGGAGGAGCTATTGAGATGGCGTTAGCGGCCGCTATAAGGAGGGAAGCTCCAAAGTATCCTGGAAGGGAGCAGCTTGCGATGCTCGCCTTCGCCGACGCTCTAGAGACCATCCCCAGGACGCTCGCGGAGAACGCCGGCCTAGAGCCCGTTGAAATCCTGACAGATCTCAGGGCGAGGCATGAGCAGGGTCTACGCAATTATGGCGTCGAGGTGTTCTCCGGCAAGGTGCAGGACATAATAGAGGCTGGCGTCATAGAGCCCGTGAAGGTTAAGGAACAGGTTCTGAAGAGCGCCTTTGAGGCTTCCGCGATGATCCTCAGGATCGACGAGGTAATCGCCGCATCCAAGAAGAAAGAGGGGAAGGAATCTAAGCCTGAAACAGGCTCCGAGTTCGAGTAAACATTATCTACTACCTTCTTTTTCCTTCACTCTACTCCCCGGTTTGCTTTCTTGCTTTATGAGAATATTTGAATACTCGATTTATTTTGGAAGTATGGTATGCCGGTCCCGATTAATGAGAAGCTTAAGAAGGCGTTTCATAAGCTCGGTTTAACCGAGTATGAAGTGCGAGCTTATCTCGCCTTACTCCAGTATGGGGAGATGACGGCCAATCAGGTTAGTGAGGCGGCTGATATCCCTTACTCGAAGGTTTACGAGGTTCTTGAGGGCCTTGAGGAGAAGGGGTGGATTGGGAGCGAGGGAGGAAGGCCTGCGAAATATCATGCTAGGAGCATCTCAACAGCCTTGGAAATTAGTAAGATGAGTATTGAGAGAGATCTCAAAAAGATCGAGAACCTTCTACTCGCGGAGCTTTCTCCCATCTCCAAGGGCTTAGGTATGAGGGAAAGGCATGATGTATGGATATTGAGGGGGGAGCTGAACATATTATCCAAGCTTAAGTCCCTTTTAGATGGCTGTGACGCTGAACTTCAAATAGCCACACCATGGATGAATAAGGAGATCCTCTCCATCCTTTTACCAACCCTAACTGCGCTCAAGGCGAAGAATGGCAAAGTCCAGATAATGCTCTCAAGCAGCTGTAACAGATCGCTGGCGGCGAGGCTAAGCGAATACGCTGAAGTCAGGCTCAGAGACCAACTCTTCGGCGGAGGAGCAATCGCAGATTCTGATGAGACAATGATAATACTTGGGGAGGAGGGGAAGAAGCATCCAACCCTCGCAATATGGTCTGATCACGTAGGCCTAGCGAAAATTGCCAAAATATATTTTGAGCACCTCTGGAGAGATTCCGAACCTCTTAAATGATGGGAGATCTAGGGGTGTGAAGCGAGAGAGCATGGAATTCTCATATGGTTACCGCTCTAGGAGGGGGCCAGTAAGCCTAATCATACTCTTCATTATTGCCATCATTATAGCTCTCATACTTGTCTCCCAAGTGATCCAGCTTATCCTGAATTTCTGGGAGTTCGGAGACCTCTTCATCAGGCCATTCTACTATTCGCTCATCGGTGGCTTAATCCTATCAGCGATAGCATTCTTCCGCATTGACTTCGTAAATAGGAGGTCGTTCGTTTTCTGGCTTATCTCGCTTATCCTAAGGTTTTACCGTAGGGCTGGCTACATAGAAATTCGAGATCTAGACTTCTCCGCCTATAAACTTGCTCCAAGCAGGTTTCTAGCATGGCAGGTTACGAAGACTGTCGCCGGAGCCCTGCTATTTGCTAACAGCGTCCTTGGACTCGCGGCCTCCGCTGCGCTTCAAGGAGCGGATTTAGGAGTGGAGAATATTCCAAGAATATTCGCTCTACCATTCATCTCCGTATCGGCTGGAGATGTTTCGCCCGCCCTGCAAGTGATCTCGGCGGCACCCACATTGATAATGATCATCCCACCAATTCTCTCCGCTCTCGGGCTAAGGCTGGCGATCCTAGTCGGTCTAACAACAATAGTTAAAGCCGTAACCGCGGCCATGGTCGAATACATCAGAACAGGATTATTCCGGGTGCCGGTCGGGGCGATTGAGTCATTAATTGCCCTAGCCGCCGCCTGGATTGGCTTCAACCTATTCTTCTCAAGCTACATAGACTATAACACGAAGGTTTATGTGCTCGGCGCCTTCGTAGTCATGGCCATATCCCTTCTTTTCGTATACCTAGATAAGAGGAGACCCGGCTTCCTCTATGCCTTCAAGATAAAGCTCGGAACCCTGATCCTCATATTGCTTATGGTAGCGGCTATCGCGGCCATCCAGAACGGAATAGCAGATGCTAGGAAGGTCGAGTGGCTCGGTCCCTACATCAAGCAAGAAATTGAGGTGAATAGACATCTCGCAGACCTCTCCGGCACAACGATCAACCAATATAACTTCACGGAAAGATCAAGTGGCAGAATAAAGTTGACAGAAGCCTATGAAGATTTATCCCTAGCTAGGCTATGGGATTGGGATGCAGCATTCACCAAACTTAAGCCAGAGATAGGGCTAATACCATATGTGGACTTTGAGGACTCGGATATAATCAGGTTCGGGAATAGACTTTACTGGAGCGCCTCGATGAAGCCGATTCTCCCGAGGGGGGTCGAGCTGGAGAACATATGGTATAATGAACACCTCGTATACACGCATGTTCCGAACGGCTTCCTCCTCCTCGACGCGAATAATGGCAGCATAGTTGATAGCTCGGCCTTCTTCAAGCAGAGGAGAATCTACTATGGCGAGGGAGGCCTTCTCGAGTCCACGTGGGCGGCCATAGTACTTGGAAAGGAGGAGAGCGACGAGATAGCTGGAGCCAAGTACAATGGGAGAGGAGGGGTGGTGGTCGGCCCGCCGATTACTTGGCTCTATGATGCGACCTTCCTCCTCTCATACCCGGATAAGGAGGTTAAGCTACTCAGGTATAGGGATGTCTACGAGCGGCTCAGCCTCCTACTACCATACTTCACATACAGGTGGGGTGTAGAGTTTGTTGACATGTTCCCAGTTACGGATGGCGAGAATACCTACTGGCTCATGCCGCTCATAATCAAGCTCCCGGCAAACAATGTTCCGTGGAGCAAGGGGAATGGCTATGTTAGGTTCGTGGGTTACGCTCTAGTAGACGTTTATCATGGCGACATAAGGTTAATAATCGTTGGAAGTGATTTCTTCAGCGACCTCATAAGAACGGCATACAAGGATATATTGATCGAGGAGATCCCGGATTGGCTGAGAAATCAGACAAGGTTCCCAGCAGAGGTCTTCAAGTATCAAGTCGAGATGTTCAACTACTACCATGTCGAGAACCCGGCTACATTCATCCATGCAAGAGAGTTCTATGAGATCCCTGAAGGCGTTGAGCCCTACTTCGTGGTCGCCAAGTATCCGGGATTCGACAGGCCCGAGTTTGTCGGAATACTCTCGCTCCAGCTTAAGGGGTCTATGGGGAGGAATCTTGCAGGCTTCATGATAATCAGGAATGATTACCCGCATCTCGGTGAGAAGATCTTCTACAAGGTTCCGGTGGAGGCTGAGACGAAGCTACTTGGCCCCTCTGCTGCGATGGAAGCTCTTGAGAGACATGCGGAGTTCAGGAAGCTCAAGACCCTCCTAGAGAACCCAAGAATGGGTGATACGCTTCTCTACCACATCGGAGGCCAGCTCGTTTACATAATCCCGGTCTACACTTCCCCGGCTGGCGGCGTCGTAGCCCAGCTTGGGACTATAGCGACCATAGGCGCCGAGTTTACCGGAAAATACTACATTGGGCTTGGATCAAAACTTCAAGAATCCTTTAACGCCTTCATCAAAGAGCTTGAGGGGGTTCCCGGACCTAGGGTGCTTGATGTCCATAATCTGACATTATCCATGCTCCGCGAGTTAGGCGTGAAGATCGTTTACCCGAAGGAGGTGAACCCGCATCTAGTCTTTGAAGAGGGATTTTTCTCGAATGGATCCGAGGAGGATCTGAGGGTGCTCATAACCAGCTTCGTAGAAAAATGGGTTCTCGGGAAGAGCGTTGATAGGGTGCTTATCTGGAGTGAGGATGATAAAATGATTGTCGGCTCCGTCTTCGCGGAGAACGGCGTGGTTGAGCTACACTACATCACGATAGCCGCGAAATAAGTTTAAGCATCAGCAGCCACCTAGTCTAAGTAGGATCGCGAGCCTTGTCCGTGAGAATCAGCCTCCCGCTCATAATATTATTCCTGATCTTAGGGCTTCTTGGTCTAGCCATACTCGCAAGGCTCCAGAGGGGTCTCCTAGGCATCATTCTCGCGGGAATCTTGATAATCTTAGGATTCTACTGGTTTAGGGAGGTTAGGAAGGCGCTGGAGGGCCCGAAGCATCTGAAGGGGCATCCCGTCGAGGTCTCCGAGGATAATGGATTGATTAGCGTTACTGCCGAGGTTCCGGGCCCCGAGAGCGAGGTCTTCTTCGAGGTCTCAGGAGACAAGGTCTTTCTCAGAGGCGGGAGGGGGTTCAGAAGGAAAATCAAACTTCCATGCAGGGTTAGGCTCCTCGATAGTTCCTACGTGAATGGAATATTACATTTGAGGCTTGCGAAGGCTGATGTAGTCGAGAGCCGCGAGAGGGGCGGATAATGGCTATCCGATCACAGCGGCCACTATGAGCGGCAGGGTTATCGTGGCATCACCATAGACCGTGACCTTCTTAGCGCCGGTCTTAACCTTCATCCAGGAGACTGCTTCATGGACTCTGGCCCCGCTCAGGCTGCCATCATACTCGCAGGCTGTGGTCAGGTAGATCACGTAGTCGAGGCCCTCTCTGAACTGATTCCACCAGAGGGTGTGATGCTTCGAGATCCCGCCGCCGATCATCAGCGCGCCCGTCCTCTCTGCCTCGAAAATTATTCCCGCGAGCTCATCAGAATCCCTGAAGAGATTTAGCCTGAAGTCCCTATGCCTTTGCTGGAATAGCCAGAGCTGGGTTCCGACGGCTCCATCCATTATTCCGGGGACGAAGACCTTAACGCCCCTCCTATGCGCCCAGTAGAGTATGCTTCCCTCATCGTGGAGCTTTCTGCCGATTAGCTCGCAGACCTCGTAGCTCCCGAGCTCCCTCGCGCCCTCCGAGTAAGCCTCCTCGAGGACGGCCTGCATAAACCGCTCTATCGCCGGGCCATAAGAGTCTAAGGGTATGAGGACGCTCCCAAGCCTATGGATGCCCTCCTCCCTCAGCTTCTCATCGTCCATCCAGAAGTCTCCATCATAGTATTGCGCGAGTGATTTGGCTATATCGTGATCCAGTGCTCCGCACGTCGTGATTATCGCATCGAACATGCCCCGCTTGAGGGCTTCCAAGATCACCCCCCTAAGCCCCGTCGCAACAGGCGCGCCGACAAATGACAGGAACTTCACACATTTTTCATCCTCGATCATCTCCTTAAGAATGCTAGCGGCGATCCCGAGATACTTTGCGGAGAATCCGCCAGCCTCGCGAAACTGCTTAACTAGCTCGGAGACCTTCATCTCGGGAGATATCCGGATATCTCTTACCGGCCTCATCGCCCGGCGCCTAAAGGAGGTCCTGATATTTATTGGCTGATTTTCCTCAGCGACCTGAGGCCATCGACGATCTCCTCAACCGTTGGAAGCGTAGAGAGAGCGAAGCAGATGTTCTCCAGCTCCGCGAGCTCGATCGCGAGCTTATCCACCTGCTCCCTCCTCGGCCCGTGAACCACTATTAGCCTCGGCTTTATCGGGTATAGCCTCGCCGCGACCATCGGAGACCTGCCGCGCGTGACCGAGGTGAAGACGAAGGCCCTCATAGGATTCTTTCCGAAGAGATGGAGAAAGTCGTATGCGTCGAGGAATTTTATCGCCTTAAGGCTATCAATTACGGTATAGCCGTAGACTGGCGTATCGAGGAGGTTATCTCCGGCCAGCACCTCTCCGCCAACGGCGGAAATAACCTCCCTCGCGGTTCTCGGGGACTCGAATTCATCGAGATCTATCACTGCAGCGCTCAGGTTCCTATGGAAGATCGCGTATTTCCTTATCTGCACCCCACCTCTAAGCTCATCCGCCTCTATCAACGCTTGGACGAGTCTTCTTATGAAGCCCGTTCCCGGAGACCTCCGCCTATCATTCTCGTAGTCGCTGAGAACTGAGGGCGAGATCCTCATGAGCCTGGCAACTTCCGCCTGGGTGAGCTCGAAGAGTGCCCTCCACTTCCTCATAACCCGCCCCGGGCTTTCCGACAAGATTATCTCTCCCGCGATCCTCCTCATCAGTTCCTCTTTCGACGCCTCCTCCATGGTGACCATGAATATTCTTGGAGAAGGATTTTTGAATCTTTCCGAGAAGCTTATATCTACGCGCTAATCCCTCAACGTGAGGCTTAAGATGCCTTCGGAGAGGGTGTGGGTCAAGATTCACCACTCGAAGACCGGTGAGACGGTAGTCGCCGTTTGCGATGAGGATCTCCTTGGAAAGAAGATTGAGATAAGCGAGGGATTCGCAGTGGAAGTTAGCGAGGCATTTTACGGCGGCGCCCTCATCACTCGGGACGAGTTGGACAGATATGTAGTTCAAGCAAAGATCCTAAACCTTCTCGGCGAGACCGCTGTATCCTACATGATCGAGAAGGGAGTTGTGTTGGAGAAAGCAGTGATCAAGGTTGGAAACATTCCACACGTCCAGATATACTTCTAAAAAAGTGCTGGCTTCATGAGATCATACTCCGAGAGCTCGGGATATCGTCATGAGCTCTGGGCCAGTGGTCATTGAGCCCACAATAGCACCCTTGCTATTCGCCAGTATCCCGCTTCTAACGAATTTCACGCCGTTATTCACCGTCCCGGGTATAATGTTTACCCTGAATAGTTCGGATAACATTTTCTCTTCATCCTCGGACGCCTCGACGAAGATTAAGCCGCCGATGTTCGTTATAACGGCTAATGACCCGATATAGCTTCTATTAGCGATCCGCCCGGTCACAACCTCGACCCCAAGAGCGTCTCTTATCACCCTTATAGCGCTTTTTGGAAGAATATCGCTCACGAGTGCTGCCCGATCATTTGCCAGAACGAGGTTTCCTATTGCCGTGTATTTCCCTTCTATCACGGCGAGGTTTATGTCGCCAATATGCTTCTTAATCTCCTTCAGCTCCTCATCAAGGACTAGGTTTGAGAGGAGGAGGCCGTTGCTATTGCCTGTTGCTAGGGCCGATAAGAGCATTGAGCCTGCGATAGATGTCGGCACAACCTCCACCTCAAGCACATCTCTTATCAGCTTCTTCTGCCTAGGCTTAAGCTGTGGGGGGATCAGGCAGATATTTTCGGTTGAGACGGAGAATAGGCCGACCTCAGTGGTCCCGAAGAATGTCTCAAGATATATTCCATGAGACCTCATTGCAATTCTGCTCATGAGCGCCACCATGCTAGCTCTCGAAGATCTTGACGGCCTCCTCATATGCTATGGAGAAGTCATAGATGTCCCCGATTTCCAAGTCCAAATTAAGTATCTTAACGAGCGCCTCAACGCCCCTTCTCGCCGCGGGGTAATCCGGGATCATGTCCCCCGCCTCGATCAAGAGCGATAGGTTCTCCATCCCCAGCTCTCCGGCCATCAATATGAGGAGGCCCGCCGCGCCAACTATCTGGCCCTCATAAGGGACCGCGTCGATCTTCTCGAGCGCCCGCCTCACAGATTCTTCGCTCGTCGAGGATAGGTAAATCACCCTCGGATCGCTTACCTGATCCTTACCATATCCCCCGAGGGTTATCACGAAGCTTACGCCGAGATCAGCGGCAACTTCGATGATCCGCTGGCAGAATTCGTGCTGGCCATAATAGGTTGAGGGCTGAGCGTTACCATAAAGCAGGATCAGCGGCCTAGGAGACTCTACGAGATAGAAGTCCGCGAAATATGGGAGGAGCCTACCATCCCTAACATAGCCCACGGATGGAAAGAATGGAGAATAGAACCTGCATATTCTTCTTCCACCGAGTCTCATCAGCAGGTAGGCTACAGCCGCCTTAGCAACTAGCCCGACCCCCGGAAGCCCCTCGATCAGCACCGCCCCGGAAACCCTGAGATTCTCGGCGTCCGGCTCGAAAACGGCATCAGTCTCCACAGACCTACACCCCTTCACACTTTGAGAGGAACTTGACTCTTATTTTAATCTCCCTCAACGTAAAAATCTTTGTGGAAAATGCGTTAAGAATCAATATAAGTGTGAGGTGGTCTCAAATTATTATGCTATGACGCGCTTTCTGGGACGAAGGAGTAAGTTCCATGAGATAACAAAACTTCTCGTCGATGTCGCACTAGGTAGGATTAAGGCGGATTTAGTGATAAAGAACGGTGTTCTTGTGAACGTTAACTCGGGAGAGATTCTTGAGGGAGTAGATGTAGCTGTTAAGGGTGATCGAATAGCACTCGTTGGCGAGGCGGATCACTGCATTGGCCAGGACACCGTGGTATATTATGCTGATGGAAAATATCTTGCTCCTGGGTTCCTTGACGCGCATGTGCACGTCGAGAGTAGCATGGTCACTCTAACCCAATTCGCGAGGGCGGTTCTTCCAAGAGGCACAACCACAGTCTTCATAGATCCACATGAGGTAGCTAATGTGCTCGGCCTAGAGGGCGTTAAGCTGATGCTACAGGAAGCAGAGAACCTGCCGCTGAAGGTCTTCGTCACAGTTCCATCGTGCGTTCCCGCCAACCCCGCGTTCGAGACCGCCGGAGCAATTCTTGGGCCGAGGGAGGTTGAGGAGGCGCTCTCATGGGATGGCGTAATAGCTCTCGGCGAGATGATGAATTACCCGGGAGTCCTCGCCGGCGACGCGGAGGTGCATGCGAAGATCGCGGCCGCCCTCAGAGCTGGAAAGCTCGTCGAGGGTCATGATGCTGGTCTCCTCGGAAGGGAGCTCGCCGCATACTCCGCGGCCGGGATAACCTCAAGCCACGAGCTGACGACCAAGCGCGACGCGATTGAGAGGCTCCGGCTTGGGATGTATGTCTACATGCGTGAAGGCTCAGCTTGGCTTGACGTTGCTGAGACTGTTAAAGCGATAACGGAAGCGGGACTCGACTCCAGGCACGCGTGCCTCGTTACCGATGACCGGGAGTCGGAGTCGCTGGTCAAGCAGGGCCACATGGATCACGTCGTGAGGAGGGCTATAGAGGAGGGCGTCGACCCGATCACAGCGATTCAGATGGCCACCATCAATCCCGCGGAACACTATGAGGTTGCTAGGGAGATCGGGAGCATCGCACCGGCAAGGTTCGCGGACATCTTGGTGATAAGCAGCCTCTCGAGAGTGAGAGTTGAGGCGGTTTTCGCGGATGGCAGGCTCGTTGCGAAAGATGGTAGAATGCTGACATATCTCCCGAGGCCCTCTTATCCAGAGAACGCCATGAGATCCGTGAGGCTGAAGAGGGGGCTCGAGCCGCGGGACTTCGAGGTAAGAGCTCCGGTGGAAGAAGGTGATGTCAAGGTGAGGATAATCGAGGCCATTGAGGGAAATGTCCTGACAAAGCACGTGGTCGATCAGCTCGAGGTGAAAAATAGCCTAGTCCTCCCGAGCCCGGACCGGTGGATCTACGAGCTCGCCGTGGTCGAGAGGCATAAGGGGACGGGAAAAATCGGCCTCGGGTTCGTGAAAGGGTTCGGCTTCAGGATAGGCGCGATAGCGACCACCGTGGCGCATGATAGCCATAACATGATCGTTATGGGGTGTAGTAGGGAGGACATGGCGCTCGCGGCGAACAAGCTCGCAGAGCTGGGAGGTGGGATAATAACCGTGAAGGATGGCGAGGTGCTGTCGGTCGTGGAGCTCCCGATAGCTGGGCTCATGTCCACAGAGCCCGTCGAGGTCGTTGCGGAGAAGCTTGAGAAAACGTATGAGACATGGAGGAGGCTCGGATGCGAGTGGGTCTCACCATTCATGACAATCTCGCTCCTAGCGCTTGACGTTCTCCCAGAGCTCAGGCTGACAGATAAAGGGCTCGTAGACACCGTAAACTTCAGACTGGTCAGCCTTTTCGCCTAATCCGACGCGAAGATTTGTTAAGGGCCGTATGCATCTCGGTCTCGAAGGCTCTTGTTCGAGGTTCTCACCCAAGATCATCTCGGTAGAATCGGGAGGCTTAGGACGCGAGGTGGGAGGGTTGCCGAGACACCGCTCTTCCTCCCGGTCATAAACCCGGTTACGCAGGATATTCCAGCCGGCTGGATGAAGGAGAACCTCGGAGCGGAGGCCGTGATAACAAATGCCTACATAATCCTCAGGAGGCTTAGGGATGAGGCCCTGAGGAGGGGGGTTCATGAAATCCTCGGCTTCGATGGGGTGGTGATGACCGATAGCGGCGGATACCAAGTCCTAGAGTATGGCGGAGTAGAGGCGTCCCCGGAGGACATTGCGGAACTCCAAGAGGAGATGGGCAGTGATATCGCAGTCCCGCTTGACATCCCGACAGGGCTGAGTAGTAGGGAGAAGGCTGAGGAATCCGTGGAAAAGACGCTGAGAAACCTTGAGATAACCCTTGAATTTCTGAGGAAGAGGAGTGTTGAGCGATGCCTCTGGGCTGCGCCGATTCAGGGCGGAATTCACTTAGAACTCATCCACTACTGCGCGGGCAGGGAGAGGGAGATGAATTTTGATCTATATGCGCTGGGAAGCCCGACGCCCCTGATGGAGGGATATAGGTTCGATAGGCTGTTTCAAATGATATGCGCCGCCAGGTCTGCGGTGGGTTTCGGCAAGCCCCTCCACCTATTCGGAGCCGGGCATCCCATGATATTTCCGTTCATAGTCGCCTTGGGCGTGGACATGTTCGACTCAGCCAGCTACTACCTCTACGCCCGGGATGGTAGGTACATGACCGAGACGGGGACTATAAGGGTGGAGAAGCTCGACTACCTACCATGCTGCTGCCCGATATGCTCCAAGATGGGCGCTAGTGAGCTGAAGCAGATGCCGAGAGACGAGAGGGTGAGGCTACTCGCGATGCACAACCTCCACGTTTGCTTCGAGGAAGTGAGGAAGATAAAGCAGGCGATAAGGGATGGAAGGCTCATGGAGCTGCTCGAGCAGAGGGCGAGAAGCCACCCAAGCCTTTACCAAGGGTTCATCGAGATTATACGGAACGAGGACCTCCTGAAGCTGATGGAGGAGAATGCACCCATATCCGGGAGAAGGGGGGTAAACCTCTATGATGATATGAGCCTGAGAAGGCCGCTCGTGAGAGCCGCCAGAAGAAGGCTTCTCGAGAACTGCCTCGCGGGAAGAGGAGCTGGCAAGGAAGCCCTACTCCTCCCCGAGACCCTCAAGCTCCCTCTCGAGAAGGCCTCAAGGCTTCCTGAGAGCCTCGACGTACTCTTCTATGGAAGCCCTTACGGTCTAATCCCCATAGGCCTCAGATACACATATCCATTCTCCCAGACAAATTATCCTAAAGCCCTAATCGAGTATAACCTCGACGAATTACTTGCGGAGGCGCTTAAGCAGTTTGAGGCCGCGGGCTATAGGAGGGCCCACATTCTAAAGCCCGAATCCAGGCACCTAGAGAGACTTGAGGAGCGGCTCGTTAAGAGTTTAAGCGGGCTGGGAGTTGAGGTAGAGGAGCTGGAGGATCTTAGCGAGCTGATGGGCGGCACCAGCAACCGGAGCTTAGGTGAATGATGAGCAAGCATGTCGCAATGTTTAAGAATCGGACTGAGCACCCGTAGCCGGAAGAGGCGAATAAGGCTAAGGCGCGTGTTGAAGCCGATATGAAGGTAAGCTTTCTCGGCGGGATTGGAGAGGTTGGAAGAGCCGCGGTTCTAGTTGAGACTAGGGATGCCAGGATATTGCTGGATTATGGTGTTAAGCCGTCGGAGCCCGAGCCCCTCTTCCCAGGCCACATCTCCCCCAAGGACCTCGATGCCGTGGTGCTCACTCACGCTCACTTGGATCATAGTGGTGCCGCCCCGCTATTGATGCTGAATGGTGGGGTCAAGATTTACGCGACCGACATGACGTTCAAGCTAAGCGACATACTTCTAAGAGACTTCCTGAAGCTGAGCGGATACTATATCCCCTATGAGGTGCTGGAGGTCGAGGAGCTCCTGAGGAGAGGGATAAGGGTGAATTACGGCGATACGATAAGGGTTAAGGATGCTGAGATGACATTTCTCGACGCGGGCCATATACCCGGAAGCGTCCAAGTCCTGATAAACGCTGATAAAACCTTACTATACACGGGAGACTATTCCACGCGGAAGACGAGGCTCCTATCCGGCGCTAGGGATATGCCGAAAGATGTCGACGCCGTCGTGACCGAGTCAACCTACGCCTTAACCGAGCATCCGAAGAGAACGGACCTCGAGAGAGATTTCGTAAATAATGTAATCGAGCTCGTTGATCTCGGCGGAAGGATTCTTGTCCCAGCATTCGCGGTAGCCCGATCGCAAGAGATGATGTGCGTTCTAGAGGCCTATGGCATAAGGGAATCGGTCTATCTGGATGGTATGGCCGTGAAGGTTCTAGACCTCTTCCTAGAAGCCAAGGAATTTGTCCAAGGATACCAGCTCCTCCACTCAGCCTCAAAACACGTGATAAAGGTGAATGATAGGAAGAAGCGTAAGAGGGTTGTTGAAAATCCTGGAGTAATTATCAGCCCGGCTGGAATGCTCAAGGGAGGGCCGGCCGCATATTATCTCGAGAGGATATTCGATGACCCGTATTCTGGAATATTTTTGGTAAGCTTCCAGATACCCGGAACCCCTGGAGCGAGGCTGCTCGAAGAGGGCAAGGTAACTATAAAGGGCGAGGATGTTGAGGTGAGAGTGAGGGTGAGGCAGTTCCTCTTCAGCGCCCACTCGGGTAGGAGCGAGCTGAGATCATATCTCGGGAGCCTGAGCCCGGACACTAAGGTTTTCATGACTCATGGGGAGCCTGAGGCCTGCCGCGACCTCGCAGACTACGCTAGGAACGAGCTGAGCCTAGATGCCAAGGTTCCGGAGAAGCATCATAAATACGAGATCTGAACAGCCTTCTTGACGGAATGACCTCATGCAAGCTGTGCGGCGGCCCAGCCGCATATTTCATTGAGCATTCTAGGATTATGCTTTGCCAAGCGTGCTTCATCAAGTACTATGAGAAGAAGGTCTATAACACGATCATGAAGCACGGGATGCTCCGCGGCGCCAGGAAAGTTGCCGTCGCAGTCTCCGGCGGAAAGGATAGCATGGCTCTCCTCAAGGTTGTGAGTAAGTTGATCTCAGAGAAGTTTCCAGAGGTCGAGCTCATCGCCATCCATATAAACCTCGGAATAGAAGGATACTCCGGGGAATGCCAGGAGATAGTCGAGAAAGTCTGCGGGAAGCTCGGAGTAGACTACATTATTCATGACTTATCCAGCATGGAGGGATATAGGATATCGGATCTCAGATCCACGCCGCTTAGAAAAAGGATCTGTGGGGCATGCGGAACCGTCAAGCGCTACATGATGAACAGGCTGGCATATGAGCTTGGAGCTGATAGAGTAGCTACGGGCCATAACCTTGATGACGTGGTCGAGCTCCTCTTCGAGTTTTACCTTAAAGGATCGATTGAAAATCTGGTGAGGGTCAGGCCCATCTCCCGGAGCGATAACCCGAAGCTCATCACGAAGATAAAGCCCCTCATAGAGCTTACGGAGAAAGAGAATCTGTATTATGCCCTCGCTCGGGGTATTCCAATACTTGATGCCTCGTGTCCGCTTGTTGAGGGCTCCAGGATGCTGAGGAGGAAGAAGCTGATAGGATTGATCGAGCATGAGATATCAGGATTCAAGCACACACTCTACAAGTCCCATGTTAAAAGGATCCTGCCGAGGCTCGAGAAAGTCGTGGCCGAGCCCATGCTCGTGGAATGTGAAGTCTGTGGGATGCCCTCACTCTCGAGCGTGTGTAGCTACTGCAGGCTCATCTCAAGGCTGGCCCGGTCAGCCGAGAGCTCTTCCTAAGTAATCGAGCTTCTCAAGGGCCTTCCTCGCCGCTGCCCTGATCTCCCCAGCCCTCTCCTCTGGGATGCCATCATACGTGAAGGTCCATGCGCCCCACTCTATCCCCGCGGCATACTTTATCCTATCACTCGTGAAGTGCGGCGTGTAGAACTCTAGGTGGAGCCTGTAGTGGGGGTGCTCGCGGTCTGTTGGAGCCTGGTGGAAGATCATCATGTATGCACAGTCCTTGCCAAAGAGCTCCTCGTAGACCTTGACCACAACCCTTATCACGTCGGCGAGCATCTCCTGATCCGCGCCGCCGAGCTCCGGAAGAGACGTGACCTTGATCTTCGGGTAGACGTGCACCTCGTATGGCCACATAACGAAGAATGGCATGAAGATCGCGAACGAGTTGTTCTCGTATATCATCCTAGAGCCCTCCTCGAGCTCTCTCGCCAATATATCGTCGAAGATGCTCCTGCCATGCCTTCTTCCATACTCTTCGGCCGACTCGAGCTCCCTCGCTATCCTCGGCGGTATAAAGGAGAGCGCGTAGATCTGGCTGTGAGGATGCGTTAGCGAGACGCCTATCAGCGCCCCCTTATTCTTGAATGGAACCACACACTTGACATGAGGCTTCGAGCCGAGAACCCTCGTTCTTTCAGCCAATAACTCGATGTAAAGAATTACTTGATCCAGTGAGAAGTCGGGAAAGTCGCCCTCATGCTGGGGAGCCTCGATAATCACCTCGCATTCGCCGAGAGCTCTCGCCCTCCCAAATAGGTCGTCTCCGGACACTTCGGGGGCATTCGGCGAGAGTGCTGGATACTTGTTGGGGAGGGCGAGAACCCTCCATGAGCCGATGGTCTCTTCGCCGCCGGGGCAGAAGGGGCATTCGCCGGACCTCCAAGGCCTCTTGATCCTCCGGCCGGCGACTATCGTCCAGCATTTCAGGAGCGGGTTCCACCTGAGCTCGTGGGACATTGCCATAGCTCCTCCTTCAGCGCTCTCGCGGCCAATCTCACGGACTCAGCGCTACTATGCCTCGGCCTCCAGCCTAAATTCCTTATCCTCGAGATATCGAGAAGCATTTTCCTCACGTCTCCCTTCCATCCCCTACCCTCGACTCCGCCGGTATAGACGATCTCGACATCTCTGAGGCCAAGCTCCTCGATCACTATTCCCGCGATCGTCTTCACGTTTATCGCGTCCTCCGATCCAACATTGTAGATTTCAACCCCGTGATCGAGGTTCTCGAAAGCCTTCATGATCGCCTCCACGCAATCATCAACTAAGAGATACGATTTTGTCTGTTCACCATCGCCGAGAACCTCGAGCCTTCTCGGATTCGAGCGGAGCTTCCGGATGAAGTCCACTATAACGCCATGCCGCGCTCTAGGACCCACGATGTTCGCGAGCCTCAGGATCGCTGCCCTCATATCATACATCATGCAGTATCCGATGATGAGGGCCTCGCTCGCGAGCTTACAGGCCCCATACATCGATATCGGGAGAAGAGGCGAGTAATCTTCTGGTGTGGGCATGATCCTTGCCTCGCCGTAAACAGTCGATGATGACGTGAATACGATTCTCCTCACGTCATTCGCCCTCATTGCCTCCAAGATGACATAAGTTGCGTGGACGTTTTCCCTGTAGTGCATTCTCGGGTCGCCGAGCCTGACTTCGGGATTTGCGGCGAGGTGGAAGATTATATCGCATGACTTGACCGCCTCGCGCGTGAGGGTTTCATCCGTCACATCACCCTCCATGAACTCGAAGCCCGACAACCCAATCCATCTAGAGATGTTCTCAATCCTCCCCTGGCTGAGGTTATCGATGACCCTGACCTCGTACCCCGCTCTCATTAAGGCGTCCACGAGGTGGCTTCCTATGAAGCCCGCGCCCCCGGTCACGAGAGCTCTCAAGCCACCGCCACCTGGCCACCGATTCCTTATATGCCTCGCAGATTAGGATGTTTCTCTCCTCGCCCCCTCGTCGGGAGATGAGACCCAAGTGGATGTATAGCCCTTCTCGGCACATGCTCTCTTGATCTCCTCGCCGGACTCCACGCTCCCGGCTAGCGCGATGATGGCACCGCCCATCCCCGCCCCGGATATCTTGGCACCGAGGGCGCCAGCCTCCAAGAGGACACTCCTGAGATCCTCCAGCCTCGGCGTGCTGACATCATATAAGTCCCTTAAGAGGGCGTGCTGGTAATTCATTATTGCGCCGATTACTTGGAGGCGATCTAGGAAGTCTATCCTGCACTCCCCCGCGAAATCTTCTCCAACGGCTTTGACGAACCCCTCCCTGCTTGGCTCAGCACCCCTGAGAAGCTCGATCGCGTAGAGCGTAGACCTATGCGTCCTCAAGGTGAATCTTATCCTGTCAGCGAGCTTTTTGGGCAGGGCGTCTAGATAGGGCTCCAGAGAATCCACTAGATGCTCCCACCGCGTCTCATAGTAGCTGTATGCTAGGTGCCTCGCGATCTCGGGAGGGAGCTTAACTTCCTCCATCAATATCCTCAACGCCTCATTTATCTCGCTCTGCCTTATCGGGTGGACCGAGATTATTCTCCGATGCTCGCCAGAGTCCGCGATCACGAATGTCAGGTCCCGAGCCTTCAGCTCCTCGACCCTGAAGGGCGGCCTCGTCTCGAGCACTATTACGCCCCCGAATGCCGAAGCGTATTGGTCGAGCCTCCCGCACGGTATCCCCATCACATCGTGCTCGGCCCTATACCCTATCTCCGCCAAATCCCTCTTATCGAGATTTAGGCCGCATAGCTCAGAGACCAGCTTTGCGACCGCGATCTCCAAGGAGGCGCTACTGGATAAGCCCGCGCCTATCGGGACCTCGCTCCGAATCGCGATATCCATTCCACTTACTCGGTGCCCATGATCAATTGCTGATTTTATCACGGCCCTTACATAGTCCCCGAACCATCCTCCACCAATAAGCTCCAGATAATCCAAGTTAAACTCATCGCGATAATCCTCGCCCATCGCCTTGAGGTTTAGGCTCGCCACCCTCACTATCCCAAGGTTATTCAACGCTCCCGCGGCATAGCATCTAAGCCGGACAGCAACCGGGACTACGGGGAGCCCCTTATAATCTTGGTGAGTGTTCAGGAAGTCGGCTCTGCCCGGGGCCGAAACAACCACGACATCCGGCCGGGAGCCAAACTCCACGGAAAAAGCCTCCAGAAGCTCGATAAACCTCCTCACGGATGATAAATGATGAAGGGGCAATTTTAAACCTACGCAGGCATTTAAAGCGTTATCAAACGAAGTACATTATGAGAAAAGCCCATAACATCGCCGAGCCAATGGCTCACAGTCAAGGACATGAGATTTCCGATTTTAGCGTAAATTACCGTATATGAGACCAAAAATGCTGTGAAAAGCGTGTGTAGCGATATGCCATGCCAAAAACCGAAGAGCGGTGCTTGAAGCAGCACGGCGGCCAAAACCTTGCCACGCAGGATACACTCAAACCCTGTTTGAAGATGTCACCCCACATTATTTCCTCGCAAACCCCAGCGGTCAGCGATGTTACGACGATGCTGTAGACAACTAAGGTCGATAGCATTCTCTTATACTCGCTTAGAAACTGCCTCCATGCATCTGGGCCATAAATAATTATGCTTGCGGCTCGATTATTTTGAAGACTATGAACGGTAACGCTGCTAAAAACGGTTATCATGATTATGCGCCAAATCTTCCTCTCTAATCGCCCTACCACTTCTCTGAGGTTTTGTCCCTCAAACCTGAAGAACTTGAGTGCAAGCCTGCCGAGAAAAAGACGATAAATGGACCGAAGAATGAAAACGTAAACGCATATGTGGTATGTGGGGCTATTAAGAAATTCCGGTAAGGAAAAACGCGAAAATTGTCATAACGAGAGCGACCAAAGTATTGAGTATCAGGGGCAAAAATGCTTACAGGGGAAGGGTCAGAGAAAGTCGGATAAAATTCATGACAATGTTTAGAAAAAGATGCTGAGATCATCACAGAAAGCGAACTTATGAAAAAATAACTTTTTCCGCGAAACTGTAGTGTGAGAGTTATGCGGCCGGCGGGACTCGAACCCGCGACCACCGGCTCTCTTCGTCTATCTTTATTCTCGGAAGGCCGGTGTCCTTCCAGGCTAGACGACGGCCGCCTGCCTCGATATTGTTTTGAGGGGGGTTTTAGGTTTTTCTGGGGATTTAACGGCTTATCCATATCACTCGACGTTGAGAATGCAAGTGAGAAAATCACGAAGCTCCTCAAAACCTATGTTAGGAGCTTGGAGATGGCGGCACCGCGATTGGTTTGGTCCATGGCTTCGATTCTTCGGTAGCATGCCGCCAATATCGTGTTAAAAT
>CALJVH010000020.1 GCA_937974645.1 uncultured archaeon
AAGGGTGGCACTATCCTTTGCTCTGGAAAGAAAGCCTCGCTCGTGGTCCTGACGAGGCCCAACGCTAAGATCGGCCTCGTATTAATGGATGTAATGGAGGCTGTTGAAAAACTCAAGGAGGTGCTGGGCTAGCTCCTCCCGCCGCCATCATAGCCCCGGCCCCGCTCTCCCTCGAGATCTTCCCCCTTAAGCATCCCGGATCCGACGCTAAGTAATCCCCGAAATATGCGTATGCTCTAGCCCTGCATCCGCCGCATACATACCTATACTCGCAGCTTCCGCACGGCTCCTTGAGCAGATCCTTGTCTTTAAGATCGTTTATCACCCCGCTATTCTCCCATATCTCCTCTAGCTTCTCCTTCCTCAAGCTTCCAACGGGGATCGGCATGAAGACGCATGGAGTGACTATGCCATCCGGCTGTATGGCCATATAGATCCTGCCCGCGCCGCATCCTCCTATGAACTCCGCGACGGCCTTAAGAGCGGAGCTGCGGGGCATCGTGAAATGCGTCGGGAGAACATCTCCTCCACGGCTCATCTGCCAAGATATCCTAGCGAGCTGTGGGGCCGTGGAAACAACCTGAATACTGGATCTAGCTGCTTCGCGATAAATTCTCCTGAGAACATCCTCCCTCTCCTCCGGGGTTAGATCCAGCTCCATCGCCTCCCTTCCCCTACCCGTTGGAATGAAATTGAAAAATACCACCCTATCTACTCCAAGCTCCTCACCCAGCCTCACCATATCCTCGATTTCATCCTTGTTAAGCTTGGTAACTGTGGCGGCTATTCCAACGGAGACCATGCCCTCACCACACTTAACCACGTTCCTGACCCCTTTCACCGCCAGCTCCCAGGCGCCCTTAACCCCCCTAAACCTATCATGCTCCTCGGGGTCCGTTGAGTCAAGGCTGACCTCCACATATCTCAGCCCGGCCTTGAGCGCGCGCTTAGTAAACTCCTCATCCGCAAATCTCATCCCGTTTGTTGCAACCGCCATGTAAATTCCCCTGCCTGCTCCCTCCTCAACAACGCGGAGGAAATCAGGGTGTATCGTCGGCTCGCCGCCGCTCAGCGCCACAACAGGTATCCCCATCTCATCTATCTGCCTAACCACCTCAAGCTTCTCCCCCGAAGTAAGCTCATCCGGCCCGGGATTGGATCCTGCTCTTTGATAACAGTGAATACACCTGAGGTTACACGCGTTGGTGAAGTTCCAGACTATGAGGAATGGGGCCGCCAGCTTCTGTGGCACGGTCACGCCATATTTCAGCAAGCTCCTGAGAACTAGCTCAATCCCCCTCCTGATCGCGGGATCCCTTATCCCCATCTCAAACTCTTCATGCTTTATGTGCATAAGCCTCATTGCAGTCCCGAAAAGTAGCTTGGAGAAATAATAGTCCAGCATGCAGCCGAGACCCGCGTTCTCCTCCCTCTCATGTGCTAGCATGCTCAAAGCATGCTCAAGCCTTGTTCTCGCGCCGCTGGGATCGGGCTCTAGGAACCTCTTGAGAAGAGCTCTTGAGAGCCGGCTTCTGAAAATTATTCTAGCAATCCTGATGCTATCAGCTTCAAGCGACAAGGCCGTTCACTAGGAGCCGGATATCCAGCACTAGGGAATAAGCTTTCGCCCACAAAGTTGAGGATGGCTCATGGTAAAACTTAGGTTGTGGCCGTGGCCCTATTTCTTGACCGGTGTTGAGGGAAGCTAAGCTTTACGAGCGGATGGGGGAGGCCGTTCAATGCCTTGTATGCGAGCGCAGATGCTTCCTAAGGGAGGGCCAGGTTGGTTTATGCAGGAATTATGCATGCTCCGATGGAAAACTCATTCACTCAGGCTATGGTTTACTAAGCGCTATCGAGAGCAGGCCGATAGAGATTAAGCCCCTCTTCCATTACTGGCCCAATAGCACGGCCCTAACATTCTCCGGCTACGGATGCAACATGTACTGCCCTTGGTGCCAAAATAGTCATCTAAGCTTCTCGAGGCTGCCGGCTGAGGCAAGGCCCATCCCACCTGAAAAGCTCGTAGAGGCGGCCTTGAAAAATCGGGATGAGGGTCTCTGCGCGAGCTTTAATGAGCCAGCAACATTATTCGACTATCTCTTAGATGTATTCGAGCTCGGATCTAGGAGAGGCCTTTATGGAACGGTTGTGACGAATGGCTACTTCACTGAGCGGGCCGTGGAGATGCTCGTCGAGGCGGGTGCAGATGGCTTCAGCATAGATATTAAGGGGTGTCCATCCGCCCGAGGCGCATTAACCACGATAGACCATCTTAAAGTCTTCAGAAACGCCAGGAAAATCCTAGATCTGGGAGGCCATGTGGAGATGGTGTATCTCGTCGTAACTGGATTCAACGACGCTATGGAATGCGCTGAATGGATCATAAAAAGGCATCTCGATTACTTAGGCGAGGATGTTCCACTTCACATAAACCGGTATTATCCGGCGAATATGTGGCGTTCCCCCATGACGCCGGTCCAGCTACTCTTAAAAATCAGGGATAAAGCCAGAGAAATGGGAGTAAAATTCGCGTACATCGGCAACGTGGGAGATCCAGATCTCGAATCTACAAGATGCCCGTATTGCGGGAAAGCCCTCATATATCGTACAACCTATCGGGTAATCCACTATAATTTAACGGGAGAGGGTAGATGCCCGAGATGCGGCGAGAAGATACTTATCCGAGGAAAATATATTGTAAAATGATGAGTGACTAACTAAAGTTCTTCTTGAGAAGAGCTGGCTCAACCTTGTACTCCATTCCGTAAATCGTCTATGTTACTTTTATTTCATCACTAGCAGCTTTATTGGTGTATGAATTCCCTGATTCATAACCTACTCCATTAATCGTCCTTTGTGGAACGGAGATAGTTATTGTTTTTACTCCTGCCCCCTTTTCTCCAACCCAGATTGAGCACATCATGACAGTTTTCCTTTCTCCTGGGGAGATTAAGAAACCAGTAGGCGAAGCACTACAATCGTAATCGAGTTGTCCTCCTGGCAAATTGTGAGTTATTGAGGCATCACCAATAGAAGTGATTATAACAGACTCGTTAGCTTGTATTGGAAGCTGTATATCAATTTCAACCGTAAAGGAGCTTTTTTCCTTTACTCTATTAGGAGCGAGTATGATTACGTCAAAAGATAGTGATACTATTGGCCCACGGTTTAGTACGAATACTACCGCCGTGTTGTCAGGCACCTTTATGAGCTGAGGATTCCCTTCGGGCACTTGCACGAGTTTACCGTTTTCATATAGTGCGACACTATAGTTTCCTGGAAATATTCCGAACGCTACTGTTACATTTTCATTAGATGCGGTTGCTTTATGGGTAAACTTTTCAGGAGATACTTTGCCGTTTCCAATGGGTGTAACGTAAACTTCGTACAATCTTCCTTTCTTCATATTAATTATGCTGACCGTCAATGTGTATGGAAACACTATATCGACTAACTTACCTTCTCTTAAATGGACTTTGTTCGAGGAGAATATTCTACCCCTCTCCGTTACGACGAGGAAATGCGTAATACCCGTAAACCCGCTAACGCAGGTCTGGACGTTGAGAGTGCTATTTTTACCTGGGGGCAAATTCGGAAGATCTCCTTCTAAACACGGCCCTTCTGCAGGTATAGATGCCTGCCTGGCCACATCTATAGCCCAAACCCTAACAATCCTAATATTCACAGGTCCATCGTTCGATAGTATTAGCGTTAATTCTTTCATCATCGCGTCCTGAGATACTTCAACCGTCAGGGACTCCGATATTCTATCGGTATCAAAGATCCTTCGCGAATTCGATTCATTTAGAAATATCGCATAAGAGTTCTGCATGAGTAAAACTAGCGGCACTATTACCATGAAAAATATTGCTATAACTATCACCCCTCCAGCTACCGCGGAAATGCCTATTTTCCGCTTAACATTTTTCTTACACATTCTGCCTCACCATTATCGCCCATTGGACATTCTCCGATGGGTTATTCGGATTATATATCGTCGAAGCAATAGCATGTATTTCGATAATATATGGACCAGAGCCCGTGAGCTGACATTTCGAACCTATTTCCAATGGATAAGCGTTATCCATGGATGCATTAACTCTAGCTACCTCTCGATAAGTTTTTGGTGGCGGAGGGGATGGCTTTGGATAAATTGCACATGAAAGTATTATGAGATCTACCTTCCCGGGATTTGATACCCAAACTATTTTCCTCTCCCAATCGATAAATTCTACCACGAGTATGCTTCTCTGTTGAGCAATTCCCTTGTTTGTTTCTCCCACAATGCCCGCCGCCGAGACCCCGGCCCACCCGCTAACAATCCCCCAAAGAAATAATCCTAAAGCTATAGTAACAGCAGTCATAATGGCTACTGTAACAACATAGCTAACACCTTCTCCCTTTTTCATTTGCTCAAAAATATTGTGTCATAATTACTGATAATTAAGTCTTCAGCATCAGCAGTGTTACACGACTATATATTGGCATGGCTTTGAGAGCGTCATGTTTTAGAATACACTGCGAGCTTCGCTACATAGGTTTATTTGCTGGCTGGGCTGGCTTCTGGCTGATCGCCGATGCCCGAGGTGAAGTTTGAGAAGATCTCGCCGGCGGACTTCTTCTACAGGAACAGGGACATCGCCGGGTTTAGCAGCCCGGCCAGATCCCTGTATATGAGCATCCGCGAGCTTGTCGAGAACTCGTTGGATGCCGCTGAGGTTGGAAGGATTCCGCCGAACATTATCGTCGAGCTCTCTTGCGAGGGGAACTCGGATGAGGGCGTGGATATCTACAGGCTTAAGGTCGAGGATAATGGAATTGGCGTGGCGCCGGAGCACATTCCGAGGGCCTTCGCCACGGTATTCTACGGCAGCAAATACGGCTATAAGCAGAGTAGGGGGACGTTCGGGCTCGGCGGGACGATGGCGCTCCTCTACGGCCAGATCACGACGAATAGGCCGGCGACCGTTATCTCGAGCACCGGCGGAAGGGAGATCCACAAGTTCGTCCTCATGATAGATATTGTGAAGAATGAACCGAAGGTGTTTGAGCACGAGATCCTCGAGAACAAGAATAGATGGCATGGAACGATAGTCGAGTTCTACCTCGAGGCGGACTACTCGACCAGCAAGGCCAAAATAATACAGTACTTCGCTCACACGGCTATGGCAAACCCATATACGACAATATTGTTCATCGACCCGAAGGGCAGGCTCTACTACTACCCGAGAGTTACTAGGGAAGTTCCAGAGCCGCCGAGGGAAGCGCTTCCCCACCCGGTCGGAGTTGATGTCGAGACAATGTCAAGACTTCTCGCCGCAGCCAGAGATAGAACGATGCTGAGCTTTCTCACGAACAACTTCCAGAGGGTCGGGGAGAAGACGGCGAGGGAGGTGCTGCAGCTCGCCGGTATCCCTGAGGACAAGAATCCGCGCAGGCTGAGCCATGAAGAGGTTACCGGCCTCGTTGAGGCGATCAAGCGCTACGGTAAGTTCAGGGCTCCGGACCCATCCAGCCTCAGCCCCATCGGGAAGAATCTCCTCGAAGTGGGCATGCGCAGCATGCTGAACCCGGATTTCCTCTACGTCGTCCAACGGCCGCCCTCATCCTACTCGGGATACCCCTTCGTCGTCGAGGTCGGGCTGGCATATGGGGGCGGGATACCCGTTTCGGACACGGTCCAGCTTTACAGGTTCGCGAACAAGATTCCGCTACTCTACGATGAGAGGGCGGATGTCTCGTGGAAGGTTGTGAGCGAGCGGATAGACTGGTCCACTTATAGGGTTAGGTTTCCAGCTCCAATCGCCGTGGTAACCCACATATGCTCTCCCAAAATACCTTACAAGACTGTTGGTAAGGAGGCGATCGCGGATAGGCCGGAGATCGAGAGAGAGCTGGTAGCGGCTCTCAGGGAAGCCGCCAGGGCTCTCAGGCTACACCTGAGTAAGGTCGAGAAGCGGGAGATCGCGAGACGGAAGCTGGACATCTACGCCAGATACCTGCCCCTGATCGCGAAGTACTCGACTGAACTTGCTGAGAGGAAGAAGCCGCCCAAGATAGACAGGCTCCTCAAGTCGCTCGGAATAGACGAGAAGATGGTCGAAGCGGCAAAGAGAAAGGCACTGGAGAAGCTTCAGGAGCTCTATGCCGAATAAACTTAGAAGGCTCTCTCGCTCATTGAATCCCATTTTTGAATTCACTTTAATAAGCGGGCTTGACCAGCCTACATTATCGCTTTATGCGGGGTGTTTTAAGTGAAGGTCGCGCTGGCGTATAGTGGAGGGTTAGATACTACCGTCCTCTGCCGATGGCTTAAGGAGAATTACCGGGCCGAGGTGATAACTGTTACAGTTGACGTGGGCCAGCCGACGGACTTCGGGGTGATAGAGGAGAGGGCTTATGTGGCGGGAGCATCTAAGCATTACCACGTAGACGCGAGGGACAAATTTGTTGACGAGTTCGTGTCTCGTGACATATTGTTTAACGGCCTTTATGAAGGTGAGTACCCGCTCTCTACGGCGCTTAGCAGATATCCGATAGCGGAGGAGGTTGCGAGGATAGCTCTCAGGGAGGGCTGCGACGCCGTTGCCCACGGATGCACGGGCAAGGGAAATGATCAGCTACGCATGGATGCGTCGCTTTCATATTTTCTGCCGGATGACGTGAAGATCATAGCCCCGGTCAGGGAGCAGAATTGGAGCCGCGACTGGGAGGTAGAGTATGCTCTTAGTCGCGGCCTGCCGATAGGGGTCAAGGAGAGCAGGTTCAGCATAGACGAGAATGTTTGGGGCAGGTCTGTGGAGGGCGCGGAGCTCGAGGATCCATGGACTGGGCCGCCTTGGGAGGCTTTCAAGTGGGTTAGACCTCCAAGCGAGTGGCCGGATGAGCCCGAGGAGTTCGTGATAAGGTTTGAGGCAGGCCTACCCGCAGCCCTTGATGGCAAGAAGATGAGGTTAAGGGAGATGATCGAGGAACTTAACATGAGGCTTGGAAGACACGGCTACGGCCTGATAGATCATATCGAGGATAGAGCAATAGGATTAAAGAGCAGGGAGGTTTATGAGGCTCCGGCAGCCCTCGCCTTAATCAAGTGTCACCAAGACCTCGAGAAGATGACTCTGCCCGCGAGGTGCCTGAGATTCAAGGCGTCCGTTGATAGGGAGTGGACGGAGCTGGTTTATGCTGGCCTGTGGTATCATACGCTCCGCGAGGCATTAGACAGGTTCGTGGACGAGCTCGAGAAGAGTGTGAGCGGCGAGGTTAGGTTGACCCTAGAGAAGGGGTCTGTGAGGATCTCGGGAAGGCGTGCCGATAAAAGCCTCTACGTAAAGGATCTAATAACCTACTCGGCCGGGAGCCTATTCGACCAAAGACATAGTGAGGGCTTCTCTAGCATCTGGAGTCTTGAAGTCAAGCTTCATAAGCTCATGCAAGAGCGGGGTTATAGGCAGGCCAAGCGTAAGAATGAATAAATAGCGTGGAAATGCATTCTGCATGCTAACAAGATTACCGAAGTCTGGCGAGCTCTTGAAGCGCCGCCGATATTATTTCTGAGGCTTTAATAATCTCTTGGACCGCTATCGCCTCATGCCCGGTATGCGCGAACCTGGAGTCTCCAGGTCCGAAAGCCGCTATGCTCCCGGTCAGCCTCACTAAAATATTCATGTCGCTCGTTCCGGTCTTCTTGACGATCTTGGGCTTCAGGCCGGCCCTAAGACAACCTCGGATAAGCGCTCTAATGATCGGCGCGCTCAAGCCCGCTTCAACGGGCTGCGTAACATCTATTATCCGGAGCTCGATATTGTATCTCTCTGCAAGCTTGCGTAACTCTCCTAAAAGCTGTTCAAGATCATGCGATCTCGGAAATCTTAGGTTAAGGTGCGCTTTAGCTTCTTCTGGAAGCTTGCTGGGCCAGTCACCTGAGGAGAGCATTGTAATTGCTGAGGTGATCTGCTCATAGCCTATCCCCCTGAACTTGAATCTGAACTCGTTTAGGAATTCCAGCATCCTATCAAGCGCGGACTCGCCGACATATGGCGCGGAGCTATGGCCTCCTCTGGCGGATGAGCGGGCCTCCGCGGTTATGCTCCCCCTATACGCGATTGCTACGCCGAGCCCCGTCGGCTCGCCGACCAGCACGTGATCCGCCCTGATCCCCGCCTCGACGAGGTGTCTAGCCCCAGCTCCATCGAGCTCCTCCCTAACGAGGCCCGCGACCACGACCCTGAGATCCTTAACGTACTTCATCGCCATACTCGCGCCGAGGATATAGGATAGGAGCGGCCCTTTTGCGTCCACGGCACCCCTCCCCTTCACTACCTCGCCATCATATGAGACCTCGAGTCTACCCGGGATAGTATCGAGGTGGCTGGCGAGGATCATGGTTTCGCCATCGCCGTAGGATGCGAGGAAATTCCCGACGCCATCAACCCTGCACTCTTCAAAGCCCAATCCGCCACATAGATCCCTCAGGATTCCATGAAGCTTGGGCTCGCTACCCGGTGGAGTATATGCCTCGAGAAGCCTGACGAGGGTCATCGCAACCTCGTCCTTATTAAGGCCCTTCACGTTCTCCCAACTCCTATCAGCTATCAGTTTTCTTAGAGGATAGAATCTTCAAGGCCTCATTGAGCTTCTCGCCGAGCTCCTCTATATCCTGCCTCGTGATCATGTAGGGTGGTAGGAGCCTCAGCACAGTTAACCCTGCCCTGAGGGCGAGAACCCCCCTCGACTGGAGCTCTTGGATGTATGGTGCCGGATCCCACCTGAGTTCGAGGCCTCTCATTAGCCCGAGGCCCCTCACGCCCCTAACGCTCTCAGGGTTCTCCGACGCGACGCCCTCCAGGATCCTGCCCATGAGCTCGCCGGCCTCAGCCGCCCTCTCAGCGACGCGGTCCTCGAGCAGCGTCCTTATCCCACCCTTGAGCGCCGCCAAGGCCAGTGGGTTCCCTCCATGAGTTGATCCATGCGCGCCGGCATCAATCTTCCTTCCGATCTCTTCTCTTACCGCGGTCATGCTCACCGGGAAGCCGCCGCCCATGCTCTTCCCCGCCACGAGGATATCCGGCTCAATGTCAGCCCTCTGATGAGCCCAGAGAACTCCCGTCCTCCCAAAGCCTGACTGAACTTCATCAATAATCATGAATGCTCCATCTTCATCACACCTATCCCTTATCGCCTTGAGGAACTCGAGGGTTGCGGCGGATAGCCCTCCTTCACCTTGAACGGGCTCAACAATTACTCCAGCGACTCTCTCATCCACCGCGCGCTCAACGGCCCCGACATCATTATAGGGCAGGAACTCAACCTCCCAAGGAAACGGATCATAATCCCGCCTATAGCTCGGATTCCAGGTCATCGCGAGGGCTCCCATAGTCCTTCCATGAAACCCGTTAATGAATGAGATGAACTTCCTCCTCCCTGTGATCCTTCTAGCGAGCTTGAGGGAGAGCTCGACGGCCTCGCTACCAGAATTCAGGAGATAGAAATACGTAAGATGGCTTGGAAGAATCTTTTCCAGCAGCCTGGTTACCTCCTCCTTCATCTCAGTATCGAAGACCGGCGATAAGACCATAATTTTCTCAAGCTGCTTCCTGATCTCCTCGACGACCATCCGGTTCCTGTGCCCTAGGAAGGCGACACCATGGCCCGTGTGGCAGTCGAGGTACCTTCTACCATCTATGTCCCAAACGTACTGGCCCTCGCCCCTAACGATCTTAAGATTCCTCGGAGCATAGAAGCTCATGAGCTTAGGCACTTCACGCACCTCCGGGAGAGCGCTTGAGCCAGATTATTATGGTTTATTACATCACTTCCTAAATCTCTCGACAGTCTTCTTGACGATTAGCCGTGATACATCGACGCCCGTGACGGCGGCCACGTTCCTATATTGAGGTATCCCATTGACCTCAAGCGCCATGCATTTCTCCCCCTCCTCCACAAGGTCTATGCCAAGGACTCCCCCGCCCATGAGATCGCCAACTCTCTCCACAAGCTCGACTTGATCTCTTGACAGCTCAGCCTTGACGGCGCGGCCGCCCAGCGCGGTATTCGTCTTCCAGCGAGTGCTCACCCTATAGATCGCGGCTGGAACCTCGCCCCAGACATAGCAGGCCCTAATGTCCCTGCCAGGCTTATTCACGAACCTCTGGAGGTAGTGGACCCTGAAGTGGGGGCTTTGCATATTTTCCCTGAACTCTAGTATCTCCTCAAGGCCCTCCCTATCCAATGCCCTAGCTATCATCCTACCCCAGCTCCCATAAATCGGCTTGACTACGACCGGGTATCCCAGCTTCTCAGCCGCCTCAACGCACGCCTCCCTGCTAAATGCTATTGCGGTCTCCGGGACTGGTATCCCGCTCCTCGCGAGCCTGGCCGTCGTGAGAAGCTTATCCTCACAGGCGTAGATTATCTCCGATGAGTTGACGACGGGTATCCCCCGCTCCTCCAAGATTATCGTTGAAGCTAAGGCGCGATAGAAGCTGACACATCGCTGGAAGGCTAGATCGAGGTCGAAGTCTCTCTGCCCACCTATCCAGAAGACTTTCCTAGTGACTTGTATCAGCTTGGCTTCGTGCCCCAGCTCTCGTATCGCCTTCACTAGATCCTTCTCTTCCCATCTTACAACGTCATAGACGACTCCTATCTTCAGAGCGGATCACTCCCCCTTCGAAGCCAATCATGCGTATTTAGTCTAACTATTATGAATACCCTCCCAGCCCTCAAGTTACCGAGCCATATAACGGGCTTAAATAACCAAAAAAACCTAGAAAAAGCCGGCCTTAAGCTTTAATTCTTCGAGATTTTCCCGTCTCTAGCGGGGCCGGCTCTTGCTTGCTCAAAAATTCCTCAAAATCTGGTTTGCGGGTGAGCTCGACGAAAGGGCTATCAAGAGTCTCATGAGGAAGCTTTCGGAAGCTTTGGCCCGCCATGAGCGAAGAATACTTTTTAGGTTTTACTTGAATGAAGGCTCACGTGAATCTTATTATGATGCTTTGAGAAGGATCCTCCTAAGTAATGTGACGTTAAGCGTGCTGGCCGAAGAGAAACCGATCTCCGATCTCGAGAAGGATCTCGAGAAGATCTCAGGAGAGGAAATCGTACTTGTGCTCGGCAAGGGAGCTCCAAGACCTCACTCAAGCAAGGGCCTGATAATTGAGGAGGTGGAAAAGGATGCTTGATAGCAGATTCGAGATAATCCTGACGACGGATCGGAGCATGATGACGACGCATCATGGAAAAGAGTTTCTGGGCTTCATGGCGACGGGCCCATCAATAGGAATGCCTGAATGGATCTGGATGTGGATAGCCTGCCCGAAGATGAAGACTGATCCTGCCGGAAGACCTTGGCAGGCACCCTATGCCCTCAGGAAGCTTGAGGCTCTTCTACAGGACAAGGGGTATAATGCGGCGGTAATAGATCCGGACCACGTGAACAAATATCTTGCGGAAGCCAAGATCCTCATGCTCAGCCACCATGACTACTTCGCGCTATGCCCTCCGAGTAGCGAGTGGTGGGTAGTAACGAGGAAGGAGCCCGTGAATGCTAAGAGCTTCAGAAACCTCATGGACAAGCTAAACCTCGCTGAGGCGAAGAGACGGGGCCTAAAGATAATCGTCGGAGGCCCCGCCGCATGGCAATGGCTTTACAAGCCGGAGCTAATCGATAGGTGGGGGATAGACACCATTGTTGATGGCGAAGGCGAGCGCGTCGCTCTAGACTTGGTCGAGAGAGTATACGCGGGCGAGCAGCTACCAAGATACGTCTTCGTCGGTCCGAGCGATGTCCCAACGATAGAGGAGATTCCTCTGATAAAGAGGCCAAGCATAAATGGGCTCATCGAGATAATGCGAGGATGCCCGAGGGGATGCAAGTTCTGCTCAGTAACTCTGAGGCCCCTACGCCACATCCCTCTCGACAGAATCGAGAGAGAGATCTTCGTGAACTTGGAGGGTGGTGTGAAATCCGGGATACTCCACTCAGAGGACGTCCTTCTCTACGGAGCGAGGGGCCTTAAGCTGAACCCCGACGCGCTGATAAAGCTTCACCAGCTGGCGAGAAGATATTGGAGGTCGATAGCTTGGAGCCACGCGAGCCTCGCGGCGGTAAAGAACGCCGAAGAGGAATATCGCCTCATATCCAGGATAATGGACATCGTTAGGAGCGGTGGGCAGGATTATCTGGGCGTCGAGGTGGGCATTGAGACCGGGTCTGTGGATCTCGCGAAAAAGATTATGCCAGCGAAGTCCGCGCCCTATCCGCCCGAGAGATGGCCGGAAGTTGTTGAGGAGGCATTCGCGATAATGCATGAGAATAACATAGTTCCAGCCGCTACCCTGATACTCGGCCTACCGGAGGAGACGCCGGATGACGTGATGAAGACCGCCGAGCTCCTCGACAGGCTCAAGCCATATAGATCCCTGATCGTGCCCATGTTCTTCGTTCCGATGGGCGTCCTAAAGAACAGAGACTGGTTCACCAACGTGAAGGTGATGGATGAGCACATCGAGGTCATGAGAAGATGCCTATGGCATAGTGTATACTGGGCAGAGAGGATTATAAACGAGCTTTATTTCAAAAATCTAAGGTACCTCCCATTGAAATGGTTAATTCGTCTTTTCCTGAAATATGTAGCGCATAAGGGTAAATCGGTTGAGAAGGAGCTAGGGCTGGCGTCGCTGGAACAAAAGGTTCCTATAATTATACAATAACGCACGCTTTGGACGCTGAATAATTAGGTCTGGAAAATTGAAGAGGCGTGTATGGCGCTTAACTGAGAATTTTAACTAGGCGATCGAGCTGAACATTACTGTTTGGAAGACTAAATGTGATGCAAAGAAGATTATGAGGGCTGCTAGAGCGGCCGTCGAGCCGTCAAGCCTCCTACCATAAGCTATGAGACCTGTGAGGAGCGGTATCGTCAGAATCTGGGATATAGTTGAGAGCGTACCGGTTACTAGATAGTATTGGGCGGTTCTTTCAGCTGGGATTACACCTAGGCTAAGGAGCTTATTTGCGGATAAGATAGCGGGATACAGCATTAAAGGTAGCTGGGCGATTGCCAGAGCACCCACAAACTTGACCTCATCCCAGAGCGACTGCCATGCGACGCCCTTAACCCTCGCGATAACGTTCTCTCCGCTCCTCCGGAAAAGCGCGCCTGAGAGGATTATTGATAGAATCGTTGAGAGGAGATAAAGCATCCCGATATTCAGCAGATATTGTCCGGCTATTCGGAATATGCTGGGCTCAGCCTTATAGAAGTGGAGTATGAGGGGGACTTGGCGGGTGTAGATGAGAAGCGCGATCGAAAGAACAGCGCTAAGGGCTGGTAAGATCGTAAAAACGACTTTCTGCTCGTAGAGCGGCGTATAAAGCCAGAGTGGAAAGAAGATGTTCTTGAATATCGAGAGTGCTCTATTCTGCTGATTCGACTCCATAAGGTCTGCGGTGGTGATCGTCCCCTTCTCCTTCAAGGCTTTATAGACTCTCAGGCCATCCTCAGTCAGCATGTAGTTCTTATCGCTATCTTGAGTCACAAACCTCCTAAGCTGCCTTAAGTTATAGTAGAGCGATCCCGTGCTGATCTTCAGAGCGTCTCTGAGGACAGTTGCGCTAATTTTTCCCGAATCTCCTATGGCCAATAGTATTCTCCTCCTCGTCTTGTATCTGAGAAGCCAGACAAGCTCATCCTCGCTGGGCTCTCTGAGAGCTGCGACCAGCATCAATTTTCACTTTCTAATCGGAGAATGGAAGAATAAAAGTCTCTCCCACATTTTGCGGAAAGATTAGCCTAAATTCTGGAATAAGGCTCAAATATAGGTGGGCGCATAACTCAAGTTCGTATCATCAGTTAAGTTCAAGTTCTTAAGGAGAAAGTTAAAGGAGGGGAAATCGAGTAGGGGGCGTAAATCCTGCGAGCCTCTTTAAAGACATCATACAGAAGAAGGGGGATAGGGCATTCTAATCCCATGGGGGATGAGAAGACTTGAAATTCTTCGCAGACCTGCATTTGCACAGCAGGTATTCTGGCGGCACCTCCCAGCGAATGAATATACCCGAGCTCATAGCATTCGCAAAGCTCAAGGGCCTAAATATTCTCGGAACCGGGGATGCGTTGCACCCATCCTGGCTTCAAGAGCTTAAGAGTAATTTAGAGCTTAATCTGGGGGATCTTTACAGGCCAAAAACCGACCAAGAAATCTATTTCGTCCCTCAGGCCGAGGTTGCTACAATCCATCAGTATGAGAATAGGGCGAGGAGAATTCATCACGTCATCCTGATGCAGAATTTCGAGGTCGCCGAGCAACTCTCAGAAATACTTAGCCGATTCGGCGACATATCTCTGGATGGAAGACCTGTTCTAAGCATGCATCCAGCGGAACTCGTCGAGACGGTCATGGGCCTCGATTCGCGGAACATAATCTTCCCAGCCCATGTGTGGACTCCATGGTGGTCGATATTCGGGGCGATGAGCGGGGTTGATCGGATGGAGGAATGCTATGAGGATCAAGTAAAGCACGTTCATGCCATTGAGACTGGATTAAGTAGCGATCCTCCGATGAATTGGAGGGTTAGCAACCTCCATCGCTACACCATCCTCAGCTTCTCAGATTCCCACAGCCCATACCCTTACAGGCTTGGAAGAGAAGCTGTAGTCTTCGAGCTGGAGTCCCCCACCTACCGGAATCTTCACGAAGCGATAGTCGGGAGGACCGAGAAGAATCGTGTTAGGCTCACGATCGAGGTCCCACCAGCCTATGGAAAATATCATTGGTCTGGTCATAGAAAATGTGGGGTTGGCCCAATATCTCCAGAAGAAGCTAGGAAGATGGGCTATAAATGTCCGGTTTGCGGAAAGAGTTTGACGAAAGGTGTTGAGGATCGGGTGGAGGAGCTCGCCGATAAACCGCGAGGCTATAGGCCGGAAAACGCGCAGGACTTCATCTACCTCCTGCCACTCCAAGAGCTAATCGCTCTTGTCCTAGGCCTTGGGCCAGAATCCGAGACCGCCCTAAACTCCAAGAAGGTCTGGAGCATCTACGAGCAGCTAGTAAATGTATTTGGAAGCGAGCTCGCGGTACTGTTGGAAGCCGATCTTGAGGAGATTGCCAGGGCCTCAAGTGTGGAAGTAGCTAGGGCGATCACGAGATTGAGAGAAAATAGGATAAAGCTGATACCGGGCTATGATGGCGTTTATGGCAAAATCGTTCTAGAGGAAGATAAGAGTCTCGGAAAAACGAGCACTAAAGGTTTCACAAGGCTCGAGGACTATCTTTAGATAAGAGTCTGAGGAGAACCTTATAAGCATCGAGTATACTCCAAAATGACAAGCTTTGGAGGGGCTGAGGTATGGTGGTAGGTGGTCGACAAATCGACTTCTAGGCTTCTTCCGCGTGAAGTTGAGATTCTAGATGCGACTTTAAGAGAAGGCCAGCAATGCAGGGGCGTAAACTTCACCTTAGATGCCAGAATAAAGATAGCCGAGGAACTTGATGAGCTCGGGGTCCATTTCATAGAAGCGGGGTGGCCCGCCGCTAGCCCGAAGGATAGGGCGATTTTTGAGAAGCTTTCCGAAATCGGGTTCAAGAACTCTAAAGTCGCGGCATTCACTATGACGCGAAGGAAGGATATCTCGGCAGAAAAGGATCCAAGCCTAAATGAGGTGATTCGATGTGGAGTTGATGTTGCGGTTGTCGTGGGGAAAAGCTGGAGCCTCCACGTAAGGGAAGTGCTTAAGACGACGCTAGAAGATAATTTACAAATCGTGGCTGATAGCATCCAGCACCTTAGAGATCATGGTCTCGAAGTTATCTTCGACGCAGAACATTTCTTTGATGGCTATAAGGAAGATCCTGAATACGCGCTGAGCGTTTTAAAGGCGGCCGAAGAAGCTGGCGCGAGAACCCTAGTGCTCGCGGACACGAATGGCGGATGCCTGCCCCACGAGATCGCGGGGATGGTCGCTGAGGTGAGTGAGAGAGTTAGAAGACCGATCGGCATACATGCGCACAACGACTCCGGAAACGCGGTAGCAAACACGCTGATGGCAGTTGTATCAGGAGCAGCCCATGCCCAAGTAACCGTGAATGGCATCGGCGAGAGAACTGGGAACGCCGATCTATGTCAAGTCGTACCAAACCTAGAACTAAAGCTCGGAATTAGGACCATAAAATCCGGCCCAGAGGGCCTCAAGAAGCTCACAAAACTCTCAAACCTCGTTTACGAGTTCTCGGGAATTCCAAGAAACAAATACCAGCCATATGTCGGGGAATATGCCTTCGCGCATAAGGCCGGCCTACACATAGACGCCGTGATAAAGAATAGGAGAGCATACGAGCATGTAGATCCAGAGCTAATCGGGAATAATAGGCTCCTAACAATCTCGGATCTTAGCGGCAGATCTGCCCTTATAACGAGCCTGAGCGGCCTCCTCGAAATGGAGCTGGACAAGACATCAGAGGAGCTATCAAGGATGCTCGAGGAACTTAAGCAGCTAGGATTAAGGGATGTCAGCCTAGATGACGCGACTGGAACTATTTCTCTCATCTTCTTAAAACATTTCAAGAAATACAAACCGAAGTTCGAGATTCTTGAATGGGCCTCCCTGGCGGGAGGAGGGCAAGATGGGCCGAAAGCATACGGTCTGGTTAAGGTCAGAATTGACGACAAAGTGAGGGTTGAAGGCGGCGAGGGGGTTGGGCCAGTCCACGCAATAGACGTCGCTCTGAGAAAGGCTTTAGAGCAGGAATATCCGGAACTTAAGAAAGTTAAGTTGATAGACTACAGGGTGATCTTGCCTGAAGCCGAGAGAGATACAGCATCCCTCGTAAGAGTTTTCATAAGATTCACAAACGGGTCCGAGATCTGGACGACCACAGCGACCTCGACGAATATAATTGAAGCCAGCTTCGACGCCCTCATCCAAGGACTAGACTATTACCTCCAAATCAGGAGCCTAAAGCCTCAGGAAAAGAAGTAAATGCTCTTATCTAATCGGGATCCGGGATAAGGCATGGTAAAAAGGAGCCGCAACTACAAACTCGTTCACTACACGGAGGTCGAAGCGTTGGAGGTGAAGGAGGCTGGCGCTTCGGGAACTAGGGTAAGATGGCTGATATCTAAAGATGATGGCGCGCCGAACTTCTTAATGAGGCTCTTCGAGATAGAGCCCGGAGGAAGAACGCCGCTACACAGCCATTCATGGGAGCATGAAATATTCATATTAGAAGGTATATGCAAAGCGTTTATCGGAGAGGACGCGCACTTAATCGGCCCAGGCTACGCGGTATACATCCCACCAAACATGAGACATACATTCATCAACGCGGGAGAAAACCAGCTTAAAATCCTCTGCTTAATACCCCACAAGAATAGATCATGAACGTGAGGAAGTAGCTCTTGTCAATCAACGTAACGGGAGTGGTCTCCATCTATTGGAAGATGGGCTAGGACGCAGTTGATGAGCGATCTTTTCAGAATCTCCACCAGCGGCTCTCCCAGTCATCTTCACCCACACCTCTATAAAACGCAATAATCTGCTCCATCATCACCTTAACCCTCTTCCTGTCGCCTAGGCTCCAGAGGATCGAGGCATCCCCGCTCAGGAGGACATGCGCAATGGATTTGGTAAGCCTAGTTAAAGAGCTTGAGAGGCAGAGGAATAGCAGGCTCGATTTAATTGTAAATTCTACTAGCTTAAAGGCCGTAACAAATGAGAGCGATGGGATCAGGCTTAAGATATCTGGCTATGGAGAATTCCCCCTAACAGACTGGGCCCACGGACAGCTTGCAGATAAGCTCGGCATTCCCAGGAAATATTATGAGAGAACGAGGGTGCCAGTAAGTTCGAGCTTTTAGTGGAGAACATCAATGCCTGGCTTGGGGAGAGGGAGAGAAGATCGATAAGGATTTTAGATAGAAAGATTAGGGCAATCCTCTCTGACAGGTATCGGATAATTGACAACTATGATCTAGTCTTCTTAGCTTTGGATGAGTTTAAAAGGAAGGAGAGTGTTGAGATCTACAGGATAGACCTCACTGAGACAATGCTTTACATTAAAGCCTTAGATAAAACTTTAATAAGCGAGGTAAAGCAAAAGGACATAGTTAACGGTGGGTTGATCATAAGGAACTCTGAAGTTGGAGCCTCGGCCCTAAGAGTTGAGCCATTCATCCTGAGGAGGGTCTGCGAGAATGGCTTAATCCTACCATATGCACTAAAGAGGGTGCATCTTGGGAGGCAAACTATTGAAATCAATGATATAGAATGGTCTGATGAAACAAGGAGGCTTGAAGATAAGGCCTTATGGTCGAAAGTCAGGGATATGATAAGAACAACTTTCGACAAGCAGACATTTCAAAAATGGGTTGAAAAACTGAGGGAAGTACATTTGAGGAGATTAAAGAACCGATAAAGGCGGTAAACAACATAGTTCAATATCTCGGCTTGAGCGAAGAGCAGAAACAGGGGCTTTTGATGCACTTTTCAGAGCCAATAAAATACGGGCTGATAAACGCTGTTACCAACCTAGCTAGCGAAATCAAAGAGGTGGATGAGCAGGTGAGGCTTGAGGAGTTTGGCGGGAAAATACTAGCTTCTAACGAGATTATGGAAGAAAAATGGGAGTAGCTCAAAAGAAGAGAAAACTGAAAGGGTGACCAGCCCCTATGAAGCCTCTGTGAAAGCTCTTTAAAAATGCCAAAGGGGCACCCCTTTGGCTTATTTTTCCTTTTTCCCTCCCACTCTAATAGCTAAACAATTAACAGGTCAATTAATTGCTAAACATTTTAAAAAGCATGGAAGAAAATATTGAAACATTTGAAAAGGAGCTGAATTCCATCATTGCTATTTGCGACGATAAGATCGAGCATTACAAAGCCTTACTTAAAAAGTATGAGGAAATTAAAGGCTCTACTTTATCACTGCTAAACATGAACAACAACACTAGAGAAAAAGTTGTTTCATTGATCGATGCTTTAAAGAAGTTAAAGTACAGGCTTTACGCCTTAATCGAGAGCGAGTATGAAGATTAAAATAAGAAACATATTTTGCCCAGTTTGTCGTCGCCGCACATACTTTGCGGGTGAAGTAGTCTACAGGAGTAAAAGAACTGAAATTATTGAGTGGAAATGTGCAGACTGCGGAGTCATCATAAAATCAAAGCGTGATGGGCTTGGCGAAATATACAATACAATTAGAAAAGAAAGAAGGAAACTTAAACCCGAATCCAGCGACGCGAGTAAGAAAAGGAAGTTATAGAGATCTACTTTACTTTGAAGTCGACGGAAAGATCTATGCTTTCCACTATGCAGATGGAGAAAGGCTTGAAAGAGATGAAATCCTTGCTATCCCAGTACACCGAGTTTTAAATAAAGGATAGGCGTATGTTTAACTCTTCTCTTCTTTTTCTACCTCTATCCCTGATTGATTAATAGTTTCTTCTATTTTTCCTTTATATTCCTCCAGCTTTAAACTTCCCTCCCTAGCCAAAATCTCAATTTTTACAACTACTTCTTTAAACTTCTCTTTAAG
>CALJVH010000021.1 GCA_937974645.1 uncultured archaeon
TTATATTGATTGTTATGTCGGAAGTGGGTTTTGTAAAAATGGCTGAAGTTGAGAAGAAGGTTGAAAAGATTCCGGAAATAGGTGTGGGCATGCTTGGATATGCATTTATGGGCAAAGCCCATAGCCATGCATACTTGGATCTACCTATCTTCTTCTATCCGCCGCCTGCAAAACCCATCTTAGTAGCTATTTGCGGTAGGAATGAGGAACTCGTACGTGAGGCGGCCAAAAGATACGGATATAAGAGGTACTATACTGAGTGGGAAAAGCTGGTTAAGGATCCAGAAGTGGAGTTGTTCGATAACGGCGGCCCAAACTATATGCATGCGGAGCCCTGTATAGCTGCGGCAGAAGCCGGCAAGCACATCCTTTGCGAGAAGCCGCTAGCGACGAATGCTGAGGAGGCGAAAAGAATGCTTGACGCAGTAAAGCGGGCAGGCGTCAAACATATGGTTGGATATAATTACAGGTTCGTTCCAGCGGTATTGCTTGCGAAGAAGTTGATTGATGAAGGGAGACTGGGCAGAATTTATCACTTCAGAGCCCGTTACCTCCAAGAGTGGATCATGGACCCGAACTTTCCATTGATATGGAAGCTTCGGAAGGATCAGGCGGGCTCGGGGCCTATCGGAGACTTAGGCTCACATATCATTGATTTGGCGAGATTCCTGGTGGGCGAGATCAGGTCCGTATCAGCGATGATGACGACCTTTATAAAGGAGAGACCGCTACCTGAAGATCCGAGTAGGAAGGGAAAGGTTACTGTGGAGGATGCCTTTGTCGCCTGCATAGAATTCGAGAATGGGGCGATAGGCACCCTTGAAACAACAAGGTTTGCTGGCGGAAGAAAGAATTACAATAACTTCGAAATAAACGGAGAGAGGGGGAGCATAGAATTCAATTTAGAGAGGCTAAATGAGCTGAGGGTCTATGGTGTAGACGAGGCAAATAAGGACATCATGGGCTGGCGCGAAGTACTTGTTACAGAAATACATCATCCGTACATTAAATTCTATTGGCCTCATGGACACATCATCGGTTGGGAGCACACATTCCTAAACGAAATCTATCACTTCCTAGACTGCATTGTGAATGATAAGGAAGTAGGTCCTATAGCTGCGACGTTTGAAGACGGTTATAGATGTAATGCAGTTATGGATGCCATAGTAGATTCTGCTACGACTGGAAAGCGCGTAACGATACACTATTGAGCACTTATGTGGGATTATTTTTCTTTCATTTAAGAGTTGAAAGACGTCCCAGACAAATGCACTCCAGTATTCTAGTTTCCTTTTCAGAGAGAAGGTGTCATCATAAATACTCGCGGCACTACGGCCTTAAATGCTTTTATCATTGTTAGGAGGCCTGCTGAGAGCGCGAAGGATAGAAGGCTTGCGCCGATACTCGGGTAAAGATTAACGATAAGGAAGTAGAATATTATGCCCGCGATCCAGGCGATCATGCTCGAGGGCCTTATCTTGGGAGCCCCCTCGTAGAATGCGCTGATCTCGAGGCCTCCGTGTCTCATGCTGAAGAGATAATCGGTTACCAGGACGCCGAGCAATGGCACGAAGAGGCCTCCAATCATGAGCAGGAACCACTCATACTGGGCTAATGGGAGTGTTACCGCTAATATCGCTCCGATGGTAGTTATCGCGATCACGAGTTTCCACTGCCTGATCTTAGGTGCGATGTTCTGGATCGATACGGCTGCCGAGTATATGTCGGCGAAGCAGTTATCCGTCTCATCCACAAGGATGAACAGTAGGGCGAGGTTTCCAAAGAGCAGAATCGCTATTGAGGATATTACGTCTTGGACGCCCATCACGAGGATGAGCGCCGCGCCGAGGAAGTAGAACCAAGTGTTCACGACGACATATCCTAACAATGTTCCGATAAAGCCTGCCCGGACGGTTGAGGAGAACCTGTTATAGTCCGAGATGAGTGGCCACCATGAGATCGGCATAGCTATCACGAGATCCAAGGCTAGGAGCAGCGGGAGGGAACCGTCCCCGGGCCGGGCGAGGGTCTCCCATATCCCGGGCGATGAGAAGACTTGGACCGTTATCCAGATCGCGGAGAAGTAGACGAGCCAGATCGCGACCCTCTCAAGCCACTTCCTGACAAAGACGAGCGGGCCGCCGATCGCTAGGCCAGCGCACCAAGCAGCGAATATGATAACCCAGAATGCATGAGTATATTCCCCCAGGAATTGGCCGGAGATGCTTGATGCGGCACGCCCCATGATCATGAGCTCGAAGGCCGTCCAGCCGATGAGCTGGAGAACATTGAGCGCTGTCGGCGGAAACGATCCTATAATCCCTAGAACTGGTCTAAGCGAGACCATCGTCGGGATACCGTACCTCGAGCCCACCAGCCCGGCGGAGGCCAGCATCAAGCTACCGACCACGGATCCAGCCAGCGAGATGGCGAGCGCCTCAAGAAGCCCTAGCCCCGGAACGAGGAGTGACCCAGCAACTAGGACGAGGAGGCCCACGCCGAGGCTCGACCACAAAACGAAAAAGTCTATCCCCCTGAGGATTCGATGTTCCTTTGGAACGGGCTCGATACCCCATTCTGGAGGAGCTCTAATCCTAAGCCTCAACGGCATCTTCGGAGAAGCCGAAGAAGTGATCCCGGCTTAATACCTTTCGATCATTCTCGTCAATCCATAACACTCTCACTTCGCGATAGATGAAAAATAAACACCCGTCTGTAGCGTGGTCTCACTCGACATATTTTATTCCCATGATCAGAGAGTTGAAAGTTGACAGCTTTGTGGAGCCTGGCTGGGGTTTGCCATAAAGTATATGCTCGCGGGAATACTGTTGTCCATCAAAGTCAAAGTACTGGCCACGTCTCCAAGCCCTACTTCGTAGTGGAGCTTCGACTTACTCCTCTACGTGAAAACTCTCTTCACGCGAGGCCCGATGCGTTTCGAAAGCGGGCAGAGCACCGGTCTTCGATAGGGAAACGGGCTCTCTTTAGAGCCTTTTCCAGCAATTTAGGCATTGGCTTTATCCTAATAATATGTCGCGAATAGTCTTGATAAGTGGGCTGCGGCTTTCAAGGCATCAGATGAGAGGCCCGCTGCCAGCGAGCTTCTATCGCGGGGACCCTGCCGAAGTTGCAAGAAGGCTTCTGGGCAAGCTCCTAGTCAGGCTTCTCGACGGCCGTAGGATCTCGTGTATCATAGTCGAGACCGAGGCATATTACGGGCCTGAGGACCCTGCCTCGAGGGCTAGAAGGGGTGGAGGCTTACGTGAGGTTATGGGCGGCGAAGTCGGGGTGGCCCTAATCTACGGGATCCACCGGCAGTGGCTGCTGAATATAGTAGCTCATGGGGAGGGCGAGTACGGTGCGATCCTGATAAGAAGCGGGGAGCCGCTAGAGGGGATAGAGGTGATGAAGAGACTTCGGGGGGTTAATGATTTCAAGCTTCTGGCGAGCGGGCCGGGAAGGCTGACCCGGGCAATGTGCGTGGACAAGAACTTTCACGGCAAGCCCGTCTACGTTAGGGATTATGGATTGTGGATCGAGGACTACATGAAGCTTTCCCCGAGCATGGTCGCGGGAAGTCATAGGATCGGCGTCTCGGAAGATCTGCCGACACCGCTCAGATTCTACATAAGGGACAATAAGTTCGTCTCGAGGAGGAGGCCGTGAAAAAGATTTAAGGGCTTACGGGCTCTTCCGGCTCAATCCGCCTATAGAGGTCGTCGGCGAGCCTTCTCCCGGTTCTGCGCTCCCACTCCTCGATCGGTATTCCATACTGCCTCTGGATTATGTCCCTGTATAGTTCGGGTATCACGTTGAAGGCGCAGAACGGGATTATCCTTCCGCCCGGCACCAAATAATGTATGCAGCACCTCATGACTCTCTCGACATCATAATTGTACTTGTCTTGGAAGTGCATCATGCCGATGAAGAGGCTCCTCAGATGCCATTCGCCGACACTGCTGTAATCGTGTTTTATGAATATGCTGAAGAGAATCCTCCTAATGTTCAAGCCTGATGGAGCCTTCTGCTCATCTATGAATGAGCTGAACTTCCAGAGGAGCTTTAGTGCCGAGATGTACTTATTTGATCCGGCCTTAATCTTGTCCGCGGTGTCCTGTATGTAGTTGAGGAGCCCCTCGACGTCCACGAACTCTGTTATCGGTATCACCCTATCGCCTTCCTTGAAGACGTACGTCCCAGCTCCGCATGCGAAATGTGTTGAGAGCTCGTATTGCGGCCTGCCGGTTATCGCCTCGATGAGGTGTGTAACGGGCGTGCACGATGGAACCGGGAACCAAGCGTCTTCCGGTATCTGGCCACCGGTCTGCTCCTCGATTCTCTTGATGCAGTCCGGTATCGTTATCCTGAACCTCTCCCTCTCACTTCTTGGCATCCTGCCCACTAGAGAGACGGGCTGGAAGTTGACTGATCTGATGACGTCTATGTTCTTGAAGCCGAACCTTATGATGTCCCCGAGCTCGTGGTCATTCACAGTCTTGATTATCGTGGGAACTAGGACTACGCCGATGCCGAGCCGCCTCGCATTATCCAAGACCGCTGGCGCCTCCCAGTGATTCTTAGGATTAGTCTTCGGAGTAACTCCATCAAAGCTGAGGTAAAGCGTGGATAGCCCCGCCTCCTTAACCTTCCTGAAGAACTCAAAGTCCCTAGCAAGCCTAATACCATTAGTATTCAACTGAACGAAGTCGACGCCTGCCTCCTTGATAACGCGAATCATCTCGGGCAAGTCGTCTCTCAGGCAAGGCTCGCCGCCGGTAAGCTGAACAGCGTTGCCCGGAACGGGCCTCATGGACCTGAGAATCCTAACCATTTCCCTGATCTCATCAATCGAGGGCTCATACACGTAGCCGGCCTTCTCGGCATAGAAGAAGCAGTTACTCACTAACACTCCGTCTCCGCATATGAACGAATGTGATTCCCCTTCAACCTCTAGGTCGTACACATATTCTCCGTTAATGGTGAGCTTTTCCAACCCATCTACCTCGTCTACAACGAAGTCGCCTACCACCTTTAAGCGGCTCTCCCTCCTAGGACCGAGTCCGGCCAGCTTCCTTAAGTGAGTGGGCTTGAGTTGGAGGGCTGGTACCAATTTCTCGAGGTCCCTCCCGGAGATATATAATTTGAACAAGTCGTGTTTAGCTCCTTTCATCTTTTCTTTTGGGACCCTGTAGATACGGCAGAATATGCCTAGAGATGCCAGCAACAAAGATATGTCCCTTGCCAAGCCTCGGGAGACCGTCGCTATTCCTAGACTGCAATGCCTCCTTCCCCGCACTACGTATCCATCGCCGTTGAAGAGCCCGCTGAGCAAAGCTAGCTTGAGGCGTGGAGGCAAGCTGAAAGCAATCGCTGGCAGCCTCTTATTTGATGCCCCGGGAGGAATCTTCAGAACATGCATAAATATTGTTCTCATTAGTCGACTGCCTATCACCAGTTGATTAGCCTTGCCGGACTTCTCCAAGTTTAGAGTACTTGAACGGAGACCAAGCTTCGCTACGATGTCTTTAAGACGTGAAATGACGAACTCATCTCTAGATGTTATCCTGAGGTCCTTGTAAGTATAGTGGCCGTCCGCTATGAAGTATCCGATAAACTCCATCAATTCAGCCGATAACGTTAATATGCTTGGCACCTCCTGATCTGTTGCATCTAATCCAAACAACGCCTTACCCAGCTCAACCCCCACCGGTATAGCGATGAGCGGTATGGAATCTCTGTAGAACCATTGGTATATCTTGTTTTTAGGTAAACCGTGGCCGATCAGGTCGATTTCTATGGAGCTGGCCAGCCTTCTAACATATATCTCCCTCTTCTCAGCTGGTTGAAGGCTTTTGAAGGACTTAAATATGTTTATCTCTGAAAACTCGGCATCCCTCGGGATGGGTAACCTACGTAAGACTAATAGCTTATCTCCCTTCTTCAGCTCTCTTGCACTCTTCCTTTCTAGACCTAAACCATTGTACACCAATAGCATGTGATCCGATGTAACCCGTATCCTTCTCCCCGTCTTCGTGCTTATCTCTAAAATGTCGCCGTGATACCTTCGTCTGTACAATTTCGTCACCTTGGTCCAGACAGCCTCAGACGCCCTATAGGTTAATACCTCCACTCCGCTTGGCTGGACATACTCGCCTTCTCCAGCTTGTATGGGCAGGGCGTCTTCGAAGAATCTTTCTACCAGCTCCCCAATTTTCACTAATCTTACACCCTCCCTGTCCTTGACCAGTATCTCCTCATCGGCAGGCAGGCAGTACCAGCAGTTGAGGTCGCAGCGGTTTGTGACGACTATGTTTGCTAGGGCTGTGTGGCTTAGATGGCTTGGACAGAGTCCACAATCGAATGGACACATGATGCTCTCCTTCTGAATGTTCGGAGTTGCTATCCCTTTGCCGTCGTGCGCGTATTTCCTGAACCGGTAATACATCTCAGCGCTCCCGAAGTATAGCTCCGTGAATTCTCCATGGCTTGGGCAGGTCTTAGTGATGTATATCTTGCCTTCGGCCTCGATGAGCTCGGCTCGGATTAGGGCATTACACTCGGGGCAGACGCTCAGCGTCTCCCCGATAATCTCGCCCCCTTTTCTTAGAGCGGTCGCCGTTTCCACCAATGCTCTCAGCCGACTTCCTAAACCCCCTTCCTCATAAATACATCTTAGCACACCTAATCTAGTTGGAGAGGAGGTATTATTGTTGAAGGACTAGCTCCCCGAAAACATGCTCTCGGACGTGGAAGAGGTCCCAGAAAATAAAGGTCTTGCGGTCCTAAGAATTATGGTGAACGAATAAAATTTTAGCATTGAAGGATCTATTAGGCAGATTGATGGCCATGGCTGGAACCCGCATGCTCGCCGCGTTCTTATTGGCTCCCTCCAATGTTGTGGTTAGGGAGCGTGAAATTCCGAGGCCGGATAGGAACGAGGTACTCATCAGGGTTAGGGCTTGCGGCGTATGCCCGACGGATATTCGCTATATTCAGGGTCTTAAGCTGTATCTCCCTCTAGGCGAAGAGAGCTATGGACTTACGGGACATGAATGGGCTGGCGCGATCGTTGAGGTCGGGGAGGGTGTGAAAGATCTCTCGGTAGGCGATAGGATCGTCGCCGACCACATACTGCCGTGCGGAATGTGCGCCTTCTGCAAGCAGGGCAAATCGAACCTATGCCTCAACAAAAAATACTATTTTAGGGGATATGCGCAGTATGCGAGGGCCTGGGCTCCTACAGCCCTCAAGATACCTCCCCATGTATCCTATGAGGAGGCATGCTTGACCGAGCCCCTCTCGACGTGCCTCAACACCATGGAAAAACTTGAGATAGGCTTGGAGGATAAGGTAGTGATAATAGGCGATGGTGTGATTGGTATGCTACATCTCCAGCTGGCCAAACTCTTGGGAGCAGAAGTCATAATGATAGGGCACCATGATGAGAGATTATGGGTCGCGAAGAAGCTTGGCGCCAGACTAGTGATAAACTCTAGGAGGGAAGACGTCGTGAACGTGGTCAAGGAGGAGACCGGCGGCTTGGGGGCGGATAAGGTAGTTGTCGCGACGAGCGGGAAAACAGCCCTAGAGGATGCGTTAAAGATCATAGGCCCTGATGGTAGGATTGGAGTATTCGCCGGAACATATCCGCCTGTCAGCATAGATTTAGACCCGAATAGAATTCATTATGGCGAGATCTCGGTCGTGGGAATCATGGAACATACGCTCCATCACTTCGAGCGGGCGCTTGAACTAATTAGTAAGGGGCTGATTAATGTCAAAGAGCTCATAACCCATAAAATCCCCCTCGAGAGAATCAACGAGGCATTCGAGATTGTTAGACGTAGGGAGGGGCTTAAGGTCATAGTATCTCCATAGGGCTTCGCTTAGAAGTAGCCTCCAACAACCAAGACCTCGCCAACGATGTATGAGGCTTCATCTGATGCCAGGAAGAGTATCGCGTTCGCAACCTCCTCGGGCTTACCAAGCCTCCCAAATGGATACTTCTTCAATCTTTCAGTGAGCTCCTCCCCCTTATACTCGTACATCATCTGGGTCTCTATAGCCCTAGGAGCGACAGCATTTACTCGAATATTATACTTCATCAGGTCTGTCGCGAGAGCCTTCGTCAGCCCTATAATCCCAGCTTTAGAGGCTGCGTAGGCGACGCATCTCTCGCCACCCCTAACCCCGACGACCGATGATACGTTGATTATGCTTCCGCCGCCAGCCCTAACCATGTGGGGAACCACGTACTTGCAACAGAGAAAAGCTCCCTTCAAATTGATGTTGATGACCCTATCCCACTCATCAACGCTGGTCTCCATTATATCCTTGAAATGTCCTACACCCGCGTTGTTAACGAGCACATCTATCTTCCCGAATCTCTCTAAAGTTACCTCAACCAAGTTTTTCACATCTTCATCGCGTGAAACATCCGTCTTCACGAAGATCGCCGCATCGCGCCCAATCATCCGATTAACGCTATCCGCTACGTCGCGGCCCTCTTCAAGCACATCCGCTAATACGACGTTGCCTCCCTCCTTGGCGAATAGAATAGCCGTGGCTTTTCCTATACCTCTAGCGGCCCCGGTCACTATCGAAACTTTCCCATGTAGCCTGCCCATAATTCCCTAATGTTTTCTCACGAGATTCTAGGCTAAAAATGACTCGCATGCGCGGACCTGAAATAATTTCTCAAGCCGTTAGATAGCCGTAAGAATTGCTTGATGCTTCGGCCGGGATTTGAACTTGAATTCCACGTTAATAGATGCATCAAAAGAATAGATACTTAGACTTTGAGCTTATTCTGGGCAGGACAGGCCGCGCCCTCATGCTTAGTAAAGCAAGGGGGTCAGAGCCGTTATAGATTATGAGAGAGGTAACCACATATACTTTTCAGAACCCCGCGGTTTGACGTGACCCTCACCAAAACGTACGTGCGTGAACTCATCCGCCTCGGAAGACTCTGAGGATAGGGTCGTGGAGCTGGTGAGAGAGGCCGTCAACCAGATCATTCCGTCCTTCGCCGCCGGCTAGGGCCAACATATTACGTACACGTTTTCAAGGAGCTTACATGGATTCTCTAGGGTCCTCCGGCTATAAGCAGTTTTCAGACTTTATGCTCCTAAGCGACTATAGGTTTAAGAGTGCGAGCGTAAGAAAAAGATGCACGGCTCTCATTCTCTCAATTGCTTTCGTCACCATAGCGTAGCTTAGAGAAGCCATTGCATCCCTTATTCTAAGTTCATGTAGTATCTGGGTAGTTTAATAGGCTAGATAGATTCTTCGAGCAGTACTTCTGCTTCTTTAGCTTCTTAAACTAAAATCAATCTTAAACCGCTTCTCTAGGCATTAACATTATTATGCTTCCGGGCTTTAACCTTGTCCGCCCGATCTTTTGGGAATAGACACTGTCAACTTAGTTTTTACCTTTTTATATTGAACTCTTCTGGAGACGTTCTCCACAGCATCGCCTCCTTAGGATACTTATAACTATGTAGATTCATGCATTTTCTATATAAATTATTGCAAAAATATATTCTACTAACACAATCTATATATTTCGGCTTAAAAACATCATCCTAAGAAAGATGAGAGCAAACAGGATTCTCATACTAGTGATCGTTTCGATAATAGTAGTTGTTATCGGCCTCATACTATCTCCAAGACTGGTGACTCACGTTACAACACCAATAACTGCCATGACTACACAAGCTCCTCCAACTACAGAGGAGGCAAAGACCGAAGCAATTTACTATGGAACGATTAACGGCGCGGGAGCAACTTATTTGAACCCTCAGATGCAGGCATGGGCATCGAAGTTCTACGAATTGACAAAAGGTAGGGTTAAAGTAAACTATCAATCGATCGGCAGTGGTGCGGGACAAGCAAACTTTCGAGAAGGATTAATTGATTTCGCTGGAAGCGACCCTCCATTAAAAAAAGACATATACAACGAATTTCAAACGAAGGGCGGAATTATTCAGTTCCCGGTCATCGTAGGAACGATAGTAGTCGTACATAATATTCCCAATGTAGACTCGGGGAAGCTAAAATTGACAGGCGAAGTTATAGCGAGAATTTATCTTGGAGAGATAACATATTGGGACGACCAACGTATAAAAGAATTAAATCCAGACCTAGATCTACCACATGAAAAAATCATTGCCATACACAGGTCTGATGGTAGTGGGACGACGAGAGTTTTCACAGCATATCTATCAAAAGTCTCTAAAGACTGGAAAGAAAAAGTGGGATCAGACTTTACTGTGCAGTGGCCAGTAGACCAACTTGGTAATGGTGTAGGAGGAAAAGGAAATGAAGGTGTTGCTGCAGCTGTTATGCAGAATCAATATTCGATAGGATATGTGGAGACTGCTTATGCCCATGAAGTTGGCCTCAAGACGGCACTAATAAAAAATAGAGGTGGCCAATACGTCTTACCGACGGAGAAGTCGGTAAAGTCTGCCTTAACAGCCCTCACCAGTATTCTTCCAAAAGCTGATGAAGATTGGTCAGACATATTTCCAGATGAGATAGTAGACCCGGCTGGTCCAGATAGCTACCCAATAACCTCATTTTCCTTCGTCATCTTAAGGCAGAAATACGATGATCCCGTCAAGATTTCTTTACTTAAAGAATTCTTTGAATGGGTGTTAACCGAGGGACAGAAGAAGGAAAATATCGTTCCAGGTTACGAGCCCCTTCCACCAGAAGTGGCAAGGATAGGTCTAGAAGGTCTTAAGCTGCTTAGATGAGATGGAGTGTAAAGGGCATGAAAGTTTTTTACGCCGTCTTAATCTTTTTCACGTTCACATCATTAATAATAATCGCAGGGATCGCGGTCTCGTTAATCACCGTTTCTAGCCCAATATTTATGAAATATGGATTAGACTTCGTGCTCAAAAGCGTCTGGAATCCTGTTACAGAGGATTACGGTATCCTACCAGCTCTTTTAGGAACCCTAATGACTTCAACGATAGCGATACTTATCGCTACCCCTCTAGCCATATCTCTAGCAGTATTTTCTTCTGAAATTATCCCGCAAAGATTTAGGAGCTTCATGAATAGCATATCCGATCTTATGGCAAGTTTGCCCTCAGTAATATACGGTCTATGGGGGCTCTACGTTCTCGCCCCAATACTTCACAATTATATAATGCTTCCATTGCACAATTATCTAGGATTTATACCTCTATTCTCGACCAAGCCCACCCCAACAAACCTCTTCACTGCCGGGGTCTTGCTAGCTATTATGATTGTACCTTTTGCTTCAAGCATAGTCCGTGAAGCATACGCGGCTGCTCCATATAATTTGAAAGAAGCTGCTTATAGCATAGGCATGACGAAATGGGAGGTGACAAAAATCACGCTCGGATATATTAAGTCCGCTATTTTCGCAGGATTATTCCTCGCATTGGGTAGAGCCATGGGAGAAACTGTGGCTGTAGCGATGGTCGTTGGAAACGTTCCTAACATTCCTAAAAGCTTATTCGATGTGGGCTATACCATTTCCAGCTTAATAGCAAACCAGTTTCCAAACGCTCAAGCGTACGAATACATGGTTCCAGCACTTTATGGTGGAGCAACCTTACTCTTCCTTGTAGGTTTAATCATGAATTTAGTGGGATTATACTTCGTAAGGAAGGTGATGATAAAAAGTTGAACAAAAGGAAGTTGAAAGATAAGATAATGCTTGGAGTGATCTCCCTACTAGCGATTATCTCCGCCATCCCAATATTAATGATAATAATCAACATATATGCTGAAGGCTTAAAGTACGTAAACCTTTCTTTCTTGATAAATTTTCCACCTCCTCCTATAGGTGGTAAAGTTGGAGGGATTGGTCCAGCGTTAGTAGGCTCTCTTATCTTAATGAGTCTAGCATTAGTGATTGGTGGATGCATAGGCTTCTTCACAGGCTTATATTTATCAGAGTTTTCTCATACAAGGCTGGCACAATACGCCCAATTATTCCTTCAAATAATGGTTGAATTCCCAACGATAATCATAGGATTGTTTGCATATTCGATACTCGTGGCTCCTCTTAAGAGGTTTAACGCCTTCGCTGGAGCATTTGCCCTCTCAATAGTGATCATTCCGTACATTGCATTAAATGTAAGAGAAGCATACAAATCCATACCACATAGTTTGAAGGAGGCCGCATTCAGCCTCGGCATCTCGCATTCTAAAGTTTACCTGAAAGTGTTACTGAGCACCGCTAGACGTGGTGTTTTGACAGCCCTACTTATCGGGATGGCCAAAGCAGCAGGCGAAACAGCCCCCCTACTGTTTACAATTCTCGGAGCAACTTTTTTATACTTTGAAGGATTGGACCAACCTATAAACGCTATACCGTTACTAATATATAACTTCGCATCATCGCCTTATGAAAGATGGCATCAAGTAGCATGGGGAGCCTCAGCAGTCCTACTCTCAATAATCCTAGCGATATTCATAATCTCAAGACTAGTAATAAAGGAGGTGAGGATGTGAGCTGGGCCATCGAGATCAATAACTTAAACGTATGGTATAGCGACAAACACATACTTAAGGACATTAGCTTCAAAGTACCTAAAAATATAATATTTGCAATAATGGGGCCCTCGGGATGCGGTAAAAGTACTTTGCTAAGAGCAATGAATAGACTGCTTGAACTGAATCCAAATGCCAAAGTAAAAGGTCAAGTAAAAATAAACGGCATAGATGTATATAATGATAACGTTGATATTACGTGGGTTCGTAGACAATTTGGAATGGTCTTCCAGATACCTAATCCATTTCCACACCTCTCAGTCTATGATAACGTAGCATTAGGACCCAAACTCAACGGATTAGTGAAGAATAAAAAACAATTGGATGAACTCGTTAAGCATGCCTTACAGCAGGCATATTTATGGGATGAAGTAAAGAACGATCTGAAGAAACCTGCCTCAATGCTTAGCGGCGGACAGCAGCAAAGGTTATGCATAGCTCGTGCTTTGGCGTTAAAGCCAAAAATAATACTCATGGACGAGCCTACTGCCAACTTAGACCCAGTGGCATCCTCTAAAATTGAGGAATTAATGCTCGAATTAAAAGAAAATTATACAATAATAATCGTTACACACAACTCACAGCAAGCTGCAAGAATAAGCGATTATGTGGCATTCTTATACATGGGCAAACTGGTTGAGGTCGGTGAAACCTCGACGGTCTTCACCAAGCCTAGACATGAATTGACAGAGAAATATGTTGTCGGGAAGATAGGATAACCTCGGGAGGCCAACCAAGATGAGCTTAAAGAGGCCCATAGATTACGGTTTGATTAAGCTTAACGGGCTAATCAACGATATGGTCGACCTAGCTGGAAAAGCTCTAAAGAAGAGTATAGAATCTGTTCTAGCAGGAGTTGATAACAGTGAAGAAGTTAGGAAAATGTCCGATGAATTGTTATTCATGATGGATGAGGTAAGTGAACTAGCGGTCCAGCTCATAGCTAGATTCCAGCCGGTAGCCTCAGACCTCCGAGAGATAAAATCTGCGATACAGATCTCTTATGATTTCTCTAGAATCGGCAGGTATGCTGCAAATATGTGCGAGATCACTACAATGATCCCTGAGAAGGGGTGCGACTTTACACCGATAAAAGATCTTTCATGCATAGTTTTAGAAATGGTTGAAGAAGCTGGGAGAGCATATCTAAACAGGGATCTGGAGAAAGCTGGAGAGGTAAGGAAGAAGGATGACCAAGTAGATAGTCTTTATTCTGAAAACATTAAGCGCCTGATCCAAATGGGTGGGAAAATGGATACAGGATGCCTGCTTTCGATAGCGTTAGTATTGAGATACCTTGAAAGAATAGCGGATCATGCATGTTACATAGTGGATTCTTTGTCATATCTAGTTACAGGAAGGAAATAATAGAACTGAGGATGCTCCGGCCGGGATTTGAACCCGGGTCACGGGCTCGAAAGGCCCGTATACTTGTCCTAGCTATAGTCGGCACTCCCCATGCACTAGGGAGCTCTACCGGAGCTCGCCGGAGCATTATGTTATTGGGCTTAGTTTTATGAATACCTTTCGTCAAATCTCTAAAAATAGTGTAGTTTAGGGCGGGTTCGAGGCTAGTAATTGGAAGTTTCTCGTGATTGTAAGTGAACTATGAACCAAAATCATCGATGCAAAGGAGAAAGAAAGGGAAGAGGTTGGCTGGCGGCTACCGACTCGATGACGTCTGAATGGGCAATATGAAGGCCGGACCGCCAGCTAATGTTTTCTTCAGCAAACTGACCACTTCTCTACTGTGACCCTAGGTTTTTTGTAGTAGCTAATGGGCAGGTCTTCTAATGCTTGTCTTATTCTACGAGAATGCCGGTCTTAAGTGTTTTGGCAACGCTCTTACACACATAAAATTTTACGAAGCCTCTACCGAAATCAATCAATAGTAGCAAGTTCGCTAGGTCACTTTTCCATACAGATCTCTCATCGTAGGGGGATTTTAGGTTTTGGAGCGGCAGGTCATATCCTTATGAATAAGTTTCTGGACCTTGTTCTAGGAGGGCTGTGGTTGTCGGCAATAGTTTCTAAAAGGTTCTCGGACGAGCTTTCAGCGCTGGTTGGCAAGAAAGTTAGGGTTATTCTCTCGAGTGGTGCATGCTTTGAGGGAATTGTAGTAGCGTTGAACCCGAGCGATTATAGCATCTGGCTCTCGGATGTGAGGGAAAGGAATGGTGGGGTCTATGATAAGATCTTCATCTCTGGTAGAAGTATAGAATGCTTACTGGTGCTAGAAGCCGGACCAGATCTCTCCAAACTTGCTGAAAGGCTCAGTAGGGTCTTCCCAAATATGGTTCGATACATCAGGGAGGCGGACGTGATACTGGTGATGGATAGGATAAGGGTCACAAAGGACGGCGTGGTTGAGGGAACAGGCCCAGCTGCTGAACGCGTGAAGAAGATTTACGAGGAATGGATTAGCGAGGAAGCGAAGACCTGAAGGCTCCTAAGACGGAAGCCCGGCCTGAGATAAGGGTAGGATGAATCTTCTCGTATTAGAGCTTAGATTAAAAAGGTGCTTCTCAACTACTTTTAATTAGGCTTGGATGTAAGAGTTGTCGACATCTTCGCTGGCTGCGGGGGCTTCAGCTTAGGCTTTGGTAAAGCTGTAAAAGCGGCGATAGAAAATCATCCCCACATCGTCAAGACCTATATGCGGAACCTTCCATGGGTCTCAGTGTTTCCCGAGGATGCTAAACGCGTCTGCGGCAGGTTCGTATTAGATGTTCTAGGCGGCGAGGTTGATGTTGTCATCGGCGGCCCTCCGTGCGAGCCATTCACAAGCATGAATAAGAAGCGGAAGATGGATCCGCTGGATAGGCTCCTGAATGATCCTCAAGGTAGGCTCGTGGTGGAATTCATCAGGCTTGTAGAGGAGCTTAAACCCAAGATATTCATCATGGAGAACGTGCATGAGCTCGTGGAGGAGCCTCTCGGAAGCCTCCTCAAGAAGTTTTTCACCAGAGTAGGCTATGATGCTTACTTTAACTTCATCGAGGCGCACCGTTATGGCGTGCCCTCCAAGAGATATAGGGTCTTCATCTCGAACATAAAGCTGGATCTCTCGGAAATGGAGGAGAGGCCGAAGACCGTCGAGGAAGCATTATTGGGTCTCGGAAACTTCGGCGAGATCCCGAATCATGTCCCAGTTAAGATAGGGAAGATAAAGCTTAGGAGGATTAGCAGGCTGAAGTGGGGTGAGGCTCTCTATATGTTCAAGGGCTCTTCGGGGAAAGTTTACAGGAATTGGGTAAAGCTTCATCCCAAACAGATTGCTCCTGCAATTCATGGAAAATCACGTTTCATTCATCCACATGAAGATAGGCTCTTAACCGTAAGGGAGCAGGCTAGGCTCATGAGTTTCCCAGATGATCATGTTTTTCTCGGAGGGATGAGCACTCAGTTCGACCAAGTTGGTGAGGCAGTCCCACCTCTCTTAGCAAAGAAGATCGCGAAAGTGGTTTTCAGGAAATTGAATGAGCTTTAGCGGGAGCAGTAACGGCATTAGATAGTGCGAATTATTCAGCCTTTTCCCCAGCTTTAGCTTCCTCAGGAAGCATAACATGAATAACTCCATCAGGATCTTTCCTAATTAGCACGGTTATCTTTTTTGGAGGCTTCTCAGCTCCACGGCTCCAGACCAGCTCATTCACACCATTCGAGATTCTGACTTCCTCGCCTTTCATGTGCCTTTGAGCGAACTTTCTGATCAAGCTTATCGCCTTCTTAGTCCTCCTAGTTCTTGACGTCTCGTAAGCATCTCGCAAGGGAATTATGTAGAGCCTCTCTGCGACTTCACTCATGCCTTTCCACACCTCCTAGGCCTTGATCTTACTTCTTCTCCAATGCCTTCTCTTAACATGGAATCTGACCCTCCCCTTGGTTCTCATCATCACCCAACTGGGGACGGGCCAGGCTTTCTTCAACGCTCTGGCCAACTTTCTTTTTAAGACAAATGTTCTGATAGTCATCGTCATTCCTCCCGATCTAACGGCCTCTCCGGGGATTCACATAAATATTATCTCTCGCTCCTGAAGCCTAGAGCCTCCTGATCCTTATCTCGCGTTTGGAGGCAATCCTCGCCAAAATCTCCTTAAGCATCTCATCGGTGATCGGTAGTGGGACTCTCCCAGAGTTTGCAAGCTGAATTAACTGTTCCTCGAGCTGGGCGACGAGCTCGGGTTTTACGAGCCTAAGATTCGCCAGCCTCTGACGCGCCTCCGGCGTCAAGATCATCTTCATGGCTGCTTGCCTCTCCGCCTCTCTCCTAAGCCTCTCCTCTTCCTCCGCCATCCTCTTCTGGAGATCGGCCATCTTCGCGGCCTTCAGCCTCTCAAGCTCCTCATCACTCACATCCGCTGACATGGACAGCAGCTCCTCCCAAAAATCTCCTGTGCAATGTTGCCTTAATAGCTTGTCCTCAATGAATACCTTCCCCTCCAGCAAGCCGTCAAAAGCATATGAACGCAACTGGATCGGTGTAGTCGTGGCCGGACTCCTTCTAGTTAATAATGTTGCTATACACTAACATGTAAAATATTCTCCTACGAGTTCAGAAGATTTTAAATAAAGTTGTAAAAAAGTTAAGACATCATGAAGTCCGGGAAGATCTCTAGGAGGGAGTTTCTCGGGGTCGCGAGAAATGTGGCGATAGCGGGAGTCGTGGCGGCAGGCGCGGTGGGAGCATTAGCTGGTTATCTGGGAGGCTCATCAGCAGCTCCTCCCAGGACAGTCACTACCACGAGGACCGTCGCGGGCGCTGCTCAAACCATAACGGCGACCAAGACCGTGACTCAGACCGTTGCCGGGGCCGCGGAGCTGCTTAAGGTTGGTTACGTCTACGTCGGGCCGGTCGGCGATTATGGATGGAGCTATGGCCATGATAGGGGTAGGCGATGGGCTGATGAGCACTTCGGCCTGCCGGTGAAGAGCTTTTATAGGGAAAGCGTTCCTGAGGCCGAGGTCGGCAGCGCGATAGAGACCTTGATGGATGAGGGCGCGAAACTGATCTTCACAACGAGCTTCGGCTACATGGATGCAACCGCGGAGTATGCTGAGAAATATCCTGACCACTACTTTGTCCACATAAGCGGATACAGGAGCGGCGCCGCAGGAAATGCTCCGGAGAATATGAGTGCCGCCTTCGCCGAGTTCTACCAGCTCTACTACCTGAACGGTCTCGCGGCCGGCGCGATGACAGAGACCGGCGTGGTCGGATACGTTGGAGCTTATCCGATACCCGAGGTTGTCAGGCACATAAACGCCTTCGTCCTCGGAGCGAACTACGCCTACAAGGAGAGGACTGGAAAGAACATCAAGGCTCATGTGAACTGGATATTTAAGTGGGTCGGCCCCGATGATGCTAGGAAGGCGGCCATCGCTCTAATAGAGGAGAAGAACTGCGACGTCCTCGCATTCACGGAGGATACCCCAGCTGTCCTACAGGTCGCCGAAGAGTATCAGAAAAAAGGCAGGAAGGTCTGGAGCTTCAGCCATTACAGCGATATGAGAGATTATGGGCCAAATGCACACCTCACAGGCCAGATAGCGAACTGGGGCCCAATCTACCTCGACTTCTACAGAATGGTCGCGACCAACAGCTGGATCCCGGTCGATATCTGGGCCAGGATCGGCGACTACATGCCCTACAGGTGGAGGAAGCCGGTTGAGCAGAGCACAGCCGGCCAGCCCGAAGGCGTCGTATACCTCGCTCCGCTGAACCCGGCGATCCCGAGCAAGTGGCAGCTGCTGATAAAGCAGAGATATGAGGAGATGAAGGAGCTACTCTTCGAGCCCTTCAGCGTTGAGGGTAATCTCGGCGAGCCTATAAGAGATCAAAATGGCGAGGTCAGGATTAAGGCTGGCGAGCGCGCCGACCACGACATGCTCTGGAGCATGGACTGGTTTGTCGAATACATTGAGGAGCCCCTGCCGAAGGTCTAGCCACAAGAGTCATGCTCTTAAACCCCCTCATTTTTATTCCGTCTTGAGCACTTCACTCTCACGTTATAGCGTCTTGAGAGGATGTGGTTGAATTGGAGAGGCTTGTTGAGCTCCGAGGGATAGTGAAGAGGTTCCCCGGCGTAGCGGCCAACGATGGGGTGGATTTTGAGCTTAGGTGCGGTGAGGTTCACGCTCTCCTTGGCGAGAACGGCGCCGGGAAGACTACACTCGTGAACATCCTCTATGGGCTCTATAAGCCTGATGAGGGCGAAATATACGTGCGGGGCAGGAAAGTTGAGCTCAAGTCTCCGAAGGATGCGATAAGCCTCGGCATAGGGATGGTTCACCAGAACTTCAAGCTCGTCGAGAGCCACACCGTTCTCGAGAACATCATTCTCGGGCTGAAAGAGGATGGATTAAAAATAGATTTTGAGCGGCATCGAGGACGGATAATCAAGCTCGCTGAGAAATATGGTTGGAGGATAGATCCGGGGGCGAGGATCTGGCAGCTCTCCGCCGGAGAGAAGCAGCAGGTCGAGCTTCTCAAGATACTCTACCGAGGCGCCGAGATCCTGATACTCGATGAGCCTACATCCGTGCTGACCCATCAGGAGACTAGAAGGCTCTTCGAGGCCTTGAGGAGGATGGCACGCGAGGGCAAGGGAATCATATTTATCACGCACAAGCTCAATGAGGTGATGGAGGTCAGCGACAGGGTCACTGTGATGAGGAAAGGACGAGTCATCATCACCAAGGAAACCAGAGAGACTACGAAGGCTGAACTTGCGAACTACATGATTGGGAGGCCGGTTGTCTTCAGCCAGAGAAAGGTCTCGGCTCAGCCAGGCGCCACGGTCCTTAAGATCGTGGACTTAAAGGTTTCAGGTGATAGAGGCTATCCGGCGGTTAATGGGGTGAGCTTGGAGGTTGAGCGTGGCGAGATACTTGGGATAGCCGGCGTGAGCGGGAATGGGCAGGTCGAGCTCGCTGAGGCTATCGCGGGCCTGAGAAAGCCCTTGGCCGGAAGAATTTTGCTGAATGGTGCAGATGTTACGGGAATGGATGCCGGAAGGATGATAGAGTTCGGGGTAGCATACATCCCCCCCGAGGGAAATAAGCTGGGAATAGTGCCCGAGTTTAGGGTTGTGGACAACCTCTTCCTCAAGGCTTACAGATATCCGCCATACTCGAATAAGCTTCTCTTAAACTGGGGGAAGATGCTCGAGAAGGCTCGGGAACTTGTCAAGGAGTTCGGGGTGGTTACGCCGAGCGTGTTCTCCAAGGCTAGATCGCTCTCCGGCGGAAACATCCAGAGGCTGATCCTCGCGAGAGAGCTCTCGGGGATCGTCGGCGGGACTCCGAGGCTCATCGTCGCTACATATCCCACCAAGGGTCTTGATGTGGGCGCGGCTGAATTCGTCCACGATCTGCTCCTAAGATACAAGGAGATGGGATCCGGCATAATCTTCATCTCCGAGGACTTGGAGGAACTTCTCCTACTCTCCGACAGGATAGCAGTGATGTCAGGTGGAAGGATAAGGGGCGTGCTCACAAGAGGGGAGGCGGATGCTGAGAAGATAGGGCTTCTAATGTCTGAGGCTGCTCCTCAGGCTGGGTGAATACGCTGTGCCCCTCAAGATCGAGACGCGCCTCGGAAGAATTAGGATTGAGCGGAGGATCGGATATAGTAAGCTTTACTCGATCTCGATGACGCTTTTCTCGCTGGCGCTGGCCTTCTTAGTGATCAGCATGATACTCGCCTCACTGGGCTTGGATACCATCCAAGCCTTCTTGGTGATCTTCGGAATCTTCGTGAAACCATCCCTCCTTCTCGAGAGCGTCAAGCAGTCCATACCAATCTGCCTAGCAGCGCTGGGCCTCAGCATAGCATTCAAGATGAATTTCTGGAACATTGGAGCGGAGGGCCAGATCTACATGGGAATGATAGCCTCGACAGGAATAGTCCTCCTGCACGAGTATTATGGCCTCTTTCATGCGTGGGCTGTTATGCCCCTTATGCTGCTGGCATCATTCTTGCTAGGCGGCGCGTGGTGCCTCATCGCCGGAGCATTGAAAGCTAGATTAGGCGTGAACGAGATCCTTCCGACGCTCATGCTCAACTACGTTGCGATACTCGTGGTGGAATTCTTGGTCCACGGTCCATGGAGGGATCCGAAGGGATACGGGTTTCCGCTTTCAACACCCTTCCCGAAATATGCCAAGTTGAACCTAGTTCTCGGCGAGCCCGCCTACACGGGATTGCTACTCTCAACCCTCGGAGCGGCCGCAGTATTCTTCCTCCTAGAGTACACGAGGCCGGGATTCGAGATAAAGGTGGTCGGCCAGAATCCATCTGTCGCGAGGTATGCTGGCATCAAGGTTCGGAGGACGATACTGCTGGGATCCTTCCTCTCCGGAGGGCTAGCGGGAATCGGCGGCCTCTCGATAGTCAGTGGAATAATCGGAAGGCTTAGGCCGGGGGCGTCGCCTGGCTACGGATACACGGCGATAATAGTCGCGGCCTTGGCAGGCTTAAACCCTTGGCTCGTGATGGCCGCGAGCATATTCTTCGGCGGGTTATTGACCGCTGGCGGAGTGCTTCAGATGAGCATGGGAATTCCAAAAGCGGCGGTGCAGATGATCCAGGCAGTGATTTTCCTCATGATCCTCGTGGGCGAGTTCGTTAAAAGATACAGAATCGTGTTCGAGAAGCCGAGGGCGAGCGCGAGTTGATCGAGTGGATCGAGTCCGTGCTTGCATTGACGCTTCAGGTGGGAACCGTGTATCTACTCGCGTCGCTAGGCGAGATCTATGCCGAGCGCTCCGGAATCCTGAATCTCGGCCTCGAAGGCATAATGATCATGGGCGCCGCCTCCTCCTTTATCTTCACTCTAGCTTATGGCCACCTCGCGGCGATAACAGTCTCGATAATTGTGGGGGTATTGATGAGCCTGATACTCGCTCTCATGGCGGTCTACATGAGGCTTAATCAGACCGTCGCGGGACTCGCGTTGACTATGCTTGGCCTAGGCCTCAGTGGCTTCCTAGCCTCGCCCGAGGTGAGGAAGGTGATACTCCTAGCTCTGAACCCATCGCTCCCCGAGAAATTCCTCGCAATCCAGGAGGCGCCAAAGCTCCCAGAGATACCAGTGCCAACATTATCTGAGATCCCCGTGATAGGATGCTTCTTCCGGCAGAACGCGCTGGTTTATTTCTCCTACGCCGCCGCGCCTCTCATGTGGTTCATCCTCTTCAAGACTAGGCCGGGGCTGAGCCTGAGGTCCGTGGGAGAGAATCCGGCGGCGGCAGACGCGATGGGCGTAAGCGTCTTTAAAGTAAGATGCGTCGCGACGATGGTAAGCGGCGGTTTCGCGGGCCTCGCCGGGGCATACCTCTTCTTGGGATTCCAGCCATTCTGGCAAGAGGGCTTGACGGCTGGAAAGGGCTTCATAGCGTTATCCCTCGTGATCCTCTCGACGTGGAATCCGTTGAGAGCACTTCTGGGCGCATACCTCTTCGGTGGAGTTGAGGTAATCCAGTATAGGCTCCAGCTTTTCGGGCTTGGAGCTCTAAGCCCATATCTCCTCGCGATGCTCCCATATCTTGTGGCGATAGCGGCCTTGGTAGCCGTCTCAATCGGGAGCGTCAGGAAGAGGATAGGTGCCCCTGCATCCTTGGGAATACCCTATTCCCGGGAAGAGTAGCCGCGGGCTAAGCCTTCCGAGCCTCAACCTTAAGAACGGCTTTCGCGGCCTCTTCCAAGAGTTCTCTACCCTTCTCGGTCACGATTCTACCCTTCTCATCATACTTCTGGACGAGCCCGGCGTTCTCAAGCTGCTGGAGAATCCTCCTCATTATCGCGCCGCTGCCCTTGGCGAACTTCGGCGGCTTATGCCCCCTTCTGTGCCTGCCACCATAAAACTTCCTCAGTCTGGAGACGCCGAGGGGCCCCCTGAGATACAGCTTCCTAAGCACGGCCGCCGCCCGAATATACCACCAGTCTGGATCTTGGGGTGGCCTCTCCTTATGCACCCCGGTCTTGACGAACATGGCCCATGGAGGAGGCTCAATCACCCTACTCTCCTTGAAGTATGTCGCGACTTTCTGGATGAGCTTCACGGGGTCTGCGAGCTGCACGTTCGACACCATCCGCGGCCTCTTAAGACCTTCATGGCCATTTTTAGCCTTTAGCCCTCGCCAGCTTCTCCCTAACCGCCGGGATCCTCTTAATGTAGCCGCATGTGACGCATGTGATGACAATGTGAGTGCTCCTTCCGCTCCTAACCCTGACCCTGAAGGAGCCGGGTATGTAGAATGGGGTACCGCATTTCCTACATATCAGCCGCCTGTAGGTTTTTGGAAGCCTTATCCTCGCCTTCCCGCATATCCTCAGGACGAGATTTCCAGCTTCCCTTGCAAGCTCCGGTCTCTCCACTGCATGCCTCCTCGCGAACTCCATCAGCCTCGCGATCCTGTCTAGGGCGATCCTCCTAACCTCACCAGAATGCGCCAATCCAGGTAACAAATTCTTTCACAATTTTTTAACATAGCTCTGGCCAATTTCCCGGGGGAGCCCGGAGTTGGAGAAGCTTATTCTGGTCATTGTGGAGGCGGCCATCGAGCTCGTTCCGGAAAGTATTCAGGATCATCCATCGGTCAGGGCTTATGCCGCGAGAAGGGGTAAAAAGCCCTGGGAGGTACTCCTAGACAGGAGCTATCATCACTCGGCGATGAAGAGGCTTCCAGAAGCGGAGAAGAGGGGTAGGCCCGATATAACGCACTTCACGCTCCTTGAGGCGCTCGGCTCCCCGCTGAACAAGCTGAGCCTCATAGAGGTGTACATCCAAGCTAGAAGCGGCCATGTGATTTGGGTGAGCCCCGAGACCAGGCTCCCGAGAGTCTATGAACGGTTCAAGGGTTTAATGGAGAAGCTCTACCAAGAGCCGGTAGTCGAGGCCGAGGGAAAGACTCTTTTGAAGCTCAAGGAGGGGACGTTGGCCCAACTGCTGGGCGAGATCAAGCCCGACCTGAGAATCCTCCTATCCGAGAAGGGCGAGCTGATGAGGTGGAGCAGCTTCGGGAAGCTCATAACCTCCGCCAAAAAACCGGTAATAATGATCGGCGGATTCCCACACGGCGACTTCCACAAATCCGCCCACGAGATGGCAGATAAGGCGGTAAGCCTGTGGCCGGAGCCCCTGGAAGCTTGGATAGTAGCCTCTAGGGCGATCTCGATAATCGAGCACGCTTTAGAGGTCGGGGAGCGGATCAGCCAAGGGAAACACATAAAAGAAAATTAAATTTCGGCAACCATACAATGTTAAGGGAGAGGCTGGTTAGTCGGGTTTTCAACAACTCTCGCCTCTTGAGGATTCTTCAAGCGTGCAGAGCTTTTTAAGGAGATTTGGCGGGGATTTTAACACGATATTGGCGGCATGCTACCGAAGAATCGAAGCCATGGACCAAACCAATCGCGGTGCCGCCATCTCCAAGCTCCTAACATAGGTTTTGAGGAGCTTCGTGATTTTCTCACTTGCATTCTCAACGTCGAGTG
>CALJVH010000022.1 GCA_937974645.1 uncultured archaeon
GACCGAAGCGGGATCAACCCTCCTGACGGTGCCCCAGTAATCCCTCCGCCTATGGGCGATGAGCTCATACGTCTTTCCGAGACTTAGGTCTGCCCCTATCGCAGCTAGTGCTCCTATGATCCCCATGCCCCCGCCGTAGCAGATGAGCTTGGCACCAACATCCTCGGCGACCCTGAATCCATCTTCGAGCGGTATTAGCCCGCGGACAGCCCTCCAATAGAAGTCTCTAAGCCTTTCATCGGGCTTGCCTTCCAGGAAAGCGATCCCGGTTTCAGCACCCTCATCGAATTCTGAGAGCTCCTCGACGACGCTCCTCATCACACTCTCAACCCTCTCCAGCTCGATGCCCTCAACCTTGAAGGCGATCGCGGCATTACCCCGCGTCTTGTAGGGGCAGTTCGGGTTAAGCCTCACGAGCCTAGGATACCCGACCAGCCTCGCGCCGAGGGCCTCGAGCCTCCTCATAGCTACCACCGCTACGTAGGTCGTGCAGCCAGCCTTCCTCGAATCCGTGTCATCAAGCCCTATCCAGAAAGCCATCCAATGACCGAACAAGCGATCGGGTTCTGAGCTATATAAGTCTTTCGTAAGACTTATATAGCTCTTGGGAGCCTCGTCCTCCGGGCCCTTCCTGGGTTCATCGGGCCCTTCATTGCTCATCGGCGTCCCCAGTCGGGGTGAACCCGCCCCACCCTTTCATCGGCTCCCGCGCGGGGGCCATCGGGGTGGGGGAAGACCCCCCATCTAAAGGGAGGAGGAGGGTGGTTGGGATGTGTTTATCCCGTTGCCATGATCTTCATGGATTATCCTGGCCTTATGCTCTTGGAGATATGCTAGGAGCTCGTCTAGAAACGTCTGATGCATATAGAGGTCTAGGGGTGCTTGGAGGGGTGTGGCGCGGAGCCGGCCTGACAAGCCGCATCCACCAACAAAAACAATGCAATCAGGAGGGATATAAGCGGGGAGGGGTCGGGTGAAAGTGGGGTTGCTTCCACATGGAATGGAAAGAACAAAATATCAGTCGCCTTTGGGCTTGCCTTAAGAGCCATGGGAAAAGGGCATGAAAGTCTATATTCTATTATAGTTCAGTTTGTCAAAAGTGTTTTTAATTGCTGTGGATTCTACATCGTGGATAAACTTTCAAACTTTCGTTAAAAATTCTTTGAGAAGAATCGGCTCGCGGCGCACAAGCTGTCAAACGAGATGATATAGCCCCCTACACCGTAAAGCTTTCAATTCGCCAAAAAGTTGTGGGGAGCAATGGATACGACATGGTTTATTGAATGAAGTTAACACGACTCTGAACCTCAAATCCAATCCTAAAGAAGGCTTTGGGCCTCGTCAAAACAAGTTTGCGCGCATGAAATTTATCTCAACTCGATGCTATGCACCTATTGGGCTCATAGAGATAGCCAACTCCATCACAGAAATGATGGAGTTGAATATTCATGCGGGAAAAACACTTATAAAAGATACCCTGCCGAATGGAGATAGGCCATTGTGTAGCATCAGCAAAAAGCAAAATATGCTGGAAATACCTTGGGTTAAGTCTTCTTTAAAATCAGGGCTAGCCTTCCTTATGATCGGCATGATCTTAATCCTCGTTTTCAAAGTTTTCAATCTCGGGGAGGCTCAGCTGTTCTCGAATGCGAAAAACCTTGTCAGGGAGTATGGTTTCATCGGGGTTTTTCTCGCAACAATTTTGGCCGGAACGGTTGTGCCTCTTGGAAGCCCGGCTCTCGTGATAGCTGCCTCTTTTTGGCTGAATCCTATACTGCTCTCTCTAACCGCCACCATGGGATTCACGATCGGCATGACAATAAATTATTTCCTAGCTTATCGTCTTGGAAGACCTTATCTAGTGAAGAAAATTGGGGCTGAAAAGCTTGAAGCGGCAGTAGCCATCTGGAATCGCTGGGGCTGGGGAATTTATGTCTTGTTTGGACTTATTCCTGTACTGCCTGTAGAATTTCTCGCCTTAATATGTGGGCTTTTGAGGACGCGGATCCAAACTTTTCTGGTTTTAAGTTTCATGCCTAGGTTTGTGGTTTTCACACTCCTAGCATTTTTCGGCGAAGCCTTGGGATGCTGGCTTGGGATACTCTGATGGTTCCGAGCCGCATACGTCATTGAAGAATAGAAGAATATAAGTCATTGGGGGACGCCCTCAAGCTTCTTTTCGAGCTCACTCATGCAAAAGCTTGCATTTTTTCCACGGAGGGAAGTAATAGATTCCTTAAAGTAAGCTTAAGCCTCGAATTCTAGAAGGCTCCTGGGTACACAACTTTATATACCGGCTTCATTTGATAACGTCGTAATGATTGATAAGGATCAAATCAGGAATAAGATTATTGAAGCTCTTAAGGAATCCTATGATCCAGAAATCCCTGTGAATGTTTATGATCTCGGGCTCGTGTACGGCGTCGATGTTGACGATGAGGGTAACGTTGAGATAAGAATGACGCTAACCGCTGTTGGCTGCCCGATGGCCGGCTTAATAGTGTATAGGATAGAAGAGGAGGTTAGGGGCAAGGTGCCGGAGGCTAAGAGCGTCAGAGTTAGGCTTGTCTGGGAGCCGGCATGGAGTCCGGAGAGAATTACTCCTGAGGGCAGGGAGGCCTTAAAGAAGCTTTATGGCTATGATGTTGTGGGGGAGTGGCTTAATATGTATCGGGCGAAATAATGTTATTTCCTTCCATACATCCAGGGGATAGAATAAAGAGCAAGTTTATGCGCGTTTTATTGCGATTATGCCGCCGATATTCTGCGTTGTCAGTCTCGGCAGGGGTCGGGGTAAGACTAGACTTATTGAAAGGCTTGCATCCGAGCTTTCGAGAGCTGGTATAAAAGTTGCTACCATAAAGCACTCAGAGGGACATGTTGACCTTGTGGATAAAGATTCCCACAAGCATCTAGAAGCGGGCGCGATCGAGGTCTCCATAGTCTCTTCCTCAGAACTAATCACCATCAGGCGTACTCAAGCCTCCCTAGATGATGCGGTGGACTCGCTTCGCCTCAAGGCCGACCTCATATTAGTCGAGGGATTTAAGGGCTCTCCTCATCCGAAGATCCTCTGTGCTGAAGACGAACGCGAGGCCGAAGAGGCGCTGAAGATCATATCGAATGTCAGGGCGATAATTCTCAAGTCGCCGGGGTCCACCGAGGAGATCGCCGGGATTCGGATTATGGGTTACGATGAGGCTCTAGAGCTTATTAAGAGGGGCGTGGTCGAGTATTGGGTTAAGCAGGTTCCCGGTCTTAATTGCGGTAAATGCAGATATGGATCATGCCAAGAGCTGGCTGAGGCGATAAGGCGTGGTGAGGCCTCGATCAGGGATTGTGTGGCGAGAAATACGTTCAAGGCCAAGATAACGGTAAATGGCGAGGAGATTCCTCTTGGGACATGGCCCCAGCATCTTCTCCGCGAGATCGTGAAAGCATTCGTATTATCGTTAAAGCTGAGTGAGGACACCCTCAAGAATGCTAGGAGGATAGTGATTGAGGTGGGGCTGGAGGACTGAATTCCCGGTGATGACTTGATGGCAGCGATCCTTGAAGGATTACGATTTCAGCCCGGCTCAAGCCCCATCCATAGGCTTGATCCGAGAGTTAAACTTCTGATTTCTTCGACCCTTCTTATAACAGCTCTCCTATACTATGAGGTGACGATCATAAGTATGGTGATCGCGGCCGAGGCTGCTCTCTCAGCAGTTAGCGGAACGCTCAAGAGATGGGTTAAGACGATTTACGGTGCTACGCCCTTAATACTGCTGGTGTTCGTGATGAACTACTTCGTCTTATCGCTTCAGGCCGGAGTCTTCAATGATCCGAGCATTATTTACAGAAGCTTCACAGCATCCTATAGGCTGATCGGCTTCCTCGCATCATTCTCAATCTTCTTCTTAACAACAACGCCAGAGGAGCTTGGAATGACTTTTACGAAGCTAAGGGTACCATACATGTATTCCTTCGCCCTCATCTCCGCGATAAGGTTCACTCCAGTGCTGGCAGAGGAGCTTCAGGCAATAATGGACGCCCAGCGAGCTCGCGGACTCGAGCTGGATAAGGGAGGTCCGATAACTAGAATCAAGAAATACATTCCCGTGCTGGTCCCCCTGATAGTCAACGTGCTTAGGAGGAGCTACGAGCTCGCCGAGGCCATGGAGGTCAAGTGCTTCGGGGCATCGAAGAAGAGAACATTCCTGAGGGAGCTGAGAATGAGGTCCGCAGACTATGCGGTTCTAGCAGCCACGGCCCTCTGCCTCGCGGCTTCAATCTATGCTCGGCTCTTCATCGCCCTTGCGGTTCCCTAGCATCTGGAAGAATTCTCGAGAAAAGCTTAATGCCGGCTTAAGCAATGGGGGTATGCGTGGGGATGAGCGGTCAAGTTGAGCTTCTATCAGGCCTGATATTAGTAATCTTGGGGCTCGCAGTGGCCTTTCTCGGGAGGAAGCTCGCGAAGATCATCTTCTTCCTGATAGGCGGGATAGTCGGAGCATTTCTCGCATTACTGATATCTCCCATGTTCGTCTCGCCACCATACACCTATCTCGCCGCGATAGTCGGCTTCGTCGTGGTAGGCGTAATATTCCTCTTGCTCATACGGTTCGGCGCCGGGATACTCGCCGGTCTCGCGACATTCATGCTTCTAAGGGATGTTATTGGGACACTCTTAGCAGTCATCCTCGCCCTGATAGCCCTGATAGTAGTAATCGTGCTCTTCAACAAGATCCTTTCGGTAATTACAGCATTCGTCGGCTCTTTGATATTCACGGTAGGATTACAGCAGGCTGGAGTACCCTTGCCAGTCATCCTGCAATTCGTTATCATAGCGGTCATAACAGTTCTGGGCTCAATAGTCCAGCTTAGGACCTAACCATAGCAAGCCTATACGCCAGCTCAGCCGCCTCCACAGGGTCATCCGTGAAGCATGCCTTGACGATTTTACGGTGGTCTAGATATCCATTGTCAGAGAGTTCTTGGAGCTTGTCTGACGGATAACCCGTCCCGGTCAAAATTATTAAAGGCTTTGCGTAGAGGTACGCGAGGAATGCCTCGATTATCGTCCCAGCGCCACCGCCCAAGATCACCATCGAGTTACAGCTTCTCGCGAGCGTTATGCTCCTCATTTGATAAGTCATCCCGCTGAGAATCGGGATAACATTATAGGGGCTATATCTGGGATGGCCTTCACTTACGAATTCATCTTCGAGCGGTATAATTCCAACGGTTAATCCGCCACTCTCAGCGAACTCTTTGCAAGCAATCTTCATCAATCCACCATCGCCGCCGCTCATCAAAATGACCTCATCTCTGTGTTTCAGGAGGGCTTTAGCGAATCTGCGCGCTTTTTCTGCTGCAGTTGATGGAGGATTGGGGTCGCTCGAAGCACCTATGGCGACCAAGATCTTCCTGCTCATGCTGGCTTAGCGGGCTCTTGAGCGGGAAATAAAGATAAGGGGTTTAATGGCGTGTGAGATGGTTAATTCTGCGGGATAGATCTCTCATCCACTTCATAGCTTACACATCATCGACATGCTCCTAGGCTACTGGATGCCCTCTCTCACCACGATGCATGAGCCCCAAAACCCCGTCCAAGCCCGCATCTATCCAGATCATAAAGCAACACCCACTTTCAGCCAACCCCTCCTCCCTCATATGCCTCTAGTTGTATTATTTTTGCTGATGGTTGCAGCTCTGTCTCCAGGCCGGCCGCATTCCGTGATCCATCAAGCATCCCTAGACCTCTACCTTCACCAGATGATTCTAGACGATTTCATCCGGAGGGTTATGGTGGAGATGGGCCGCTCAGGCTGAAGCTATCGAAGGCGGACTGGAGATCGCTCGGAATGCCCGAGAGGGGCGTCTATAGGGCCTTGGTCAAGGGATACCGTTTCGCCGGAAGATATGACACCAGCTCAGGATGCCGAGCATGTATAAGAGCCTCTTCAACGAGGGGATCATGCTGAATAAGCCTGATGAGGGGGCTTATCATTGTAAAAAAGCGGCTTGAGTATAAATGGGCAGATTTCGCCGCGATAAACACATATATGATGTCGAAGAGTACGGGGTTGAGCCCGCGGTTGCTCGAGGAATTAACAAGGAAGATAAAAGATAGGCCGAGCATCGTCATCAGCTATGGAAGAAGGATGAGGGCCGGGAGGTTGCGGAACGTCATGGCGCGGCAATCGAGGCTGATAGGCGCCCAGGCGAGCGCACCCCACCACCCTCCTCTCTCCTTTAGATGGGGGGATTTCCCCCACCCCAATGGCCCCCGCGATGCGGGGCGCCGATGAAGGGTGGAGCAAATTCACCCCGACCTGGGGGCTATGACGATGAAGGGCCATATGGCCCGGAGGAGACGCGACCCCAAGAGCTATAAGCCTGAGAAAGGCTTATAGCTCGGAACCTAAACCTCCAGCTCCACTTTGATCTCCGGCTTAATTCCGGCTTTCTCGAAGATCAATCCGACAGGGCATATCTCCATGGTCAGCCTCAGCGTTGTCTCGACCTCCTCCCTGCTCGCCGCCGTCTTAACCTTCATGACGCCCTTAACACTCTCAATGGTCTTCTCGCCCTTCTCGGCCTCAAGCTCGACCTTAAGGCTCTCGTAGCTCAGCCCTCTCTTCCTGGCGACGATGGCAAATATAGTCCCAACACATCCAGCTAAGCTCATTAATGCGAGCTCGAGAGCCGTCGGCCCGAGATCCTCGCCGCCCTGCTCCCTCGGAAGATCCACGACCACGCTATGCGTCCTACCATTATCCACGACGCTCCTAAACCCCGATATCCAGGCGGATGCAGCCTTCATGGAAAAGATAAGCTATGTTCAGCTATTAAATACTTTTCCCGGGGCGCTGATTGTTCCCGGTGATGGGCGGTCGAAATAGGATTAGAGGCGTGCTCAGAGCCGGGCTAAGAGATGTTGATGAGCGGATAAGGGAAGTCGTGGAGCGGTATAAGCGCGGCGAGCTGGGCCGCGAAGACTACATCAGGCTAAGGTGCATGCTCGAGGCCGAGAAAAGGGACAGGTGTCGAAGAATCTTAAGAGGCTCTCCGGCCATGCTCACTCTCCGAAGAGAGGAACCCTCCCAAGATAGTTCATCAGAATTTTCATGAGATCTGTTCCCCGGATTCTGCAGAGCGCTCCGCGAGCACAGGAGATTTCGTCGAATTTCTTGACGTCATCTCTCCGGACATCTGGGCCCATGATCGCAAGCGGAACCGGGTCTCCCCTATGCTCCCCGACCTCGCTCGGCGTCGTGTGATCGCCGGTGATCGCTAGATAGTATCCCTCAGACACCACTTTCTCGATGAGCGGCGCCAGCTCCCCTGAAATCCATTCGATCACCTCGGCCTTCTTGAGCGGGTTCTTGTCGTGGCTCACGTTGTCCGTGGCCTTCACGTGGAGGAAGACGAGATCATAGCTGTCTAGCGCATTTATCGCGGCCTCAACCTTCCCCCTAAGATTCGTGTTCACGGTTCCATTAGCCCCAGGTACATGAATAAGCTCGAAGCCGACGGCTCTCGCGACTCCCTTATATAATCCTCCGCCGGCGATCGCCGCAGCCTTCACGTCCCAGATCCTCGTGATAGGCTCGATCATCGGAAGCGTTCCAGCTCCTCGGGGCAATAAGACATTCGCGGGCATAAGCCCCCTCCTGACCCGATTCCGATTCAGCGGATGCTCTGCTAAGATCCTGCCGGCCTTCTCGAGGAATTCTTGAAGCACCTTGGCGGTCCTCTCTGCCTCCGGACTATTGTCGAGGGGCCGGGGGATCGCGGGCCTCACCCCCGCCTTATGAGTATCAACGTCCGAGACGTGCCTAGAGAGACTCTCACCTCTGAGGACCAGCACTCCCCGATGCTCTGATGAGTGGTGAAAGATTGCCTGAACTCCGCTGACACTTTCGATCCTGATATCCTTAAGGGCCTCGGAGAGTTGTCTGGCCTCCTCGCTACTTATCCTCCCAGCCCTTCTATCGATTATGACGCCCTCTTCATTCACGGTTCCGAAGTTGCATCTGAAGGCCACATCGCCTGGTTGGAGGTCGACGCCGACCCCGAGCGCCTCGAAGGCCCCCCTACCGGGATAGCATGTGTAGGGATCATAGCCGAAGATCGCAAGATGCGCCGTATCGCTTCCAGGAGGCTGGCCAGGCGCTATTACATCCATTATCCCGCACTCGCCCTCAGAGGCTATCCGATTAAGGGTATCGGCCTTGGCCGCCTGTAGAGGCGTTAAGCCCCCAAGAGCCCTCGTCGGCCTATCCCCAAGACCATCGCAGACGATGAGAACCGCCTTCATATGCGCTAAAACTTAATTCGAGGATGCTTTAAAGATCAGTCTTTTCTTCGTCCTGAATACTGTAGCGTTAAAGATATCAGGAAGCTCTATTGCGCGGATGCATGGCCTCTACATGTCCTAAGTGCAGCGGTGAGATGAGGAGCATCATTAAGAGCCTCTCGGCGAGGGTCGGCCCATTCTCCGTTAAAAGCCTCCTACCGACCGAACTCCAAGAATATAACTCAGTAGAGATTAAAATCTGTGCGGCCTGCGGATACGCTGAGCTTTATTGGCTCAAATAGAGGTCTGGGAAACCTCAATTCTCTCAACTTTCTTTAATGCCTCCGCGACAAGCTCTTCGGCGGGTAAAGCTTTCTCGATATCCTCGACCTCCTCCAGCTTGGCCGCTGTCGCCTGCCTTCGGGGCACGAAGAGCGTGCAGCAATCCTCCTGAGGCTTTATCGAGACCTCGTACGTTCCTATCTCCTTCGCCAGTGCGACAATCTCCTCCTTATCCAACCCTATGAGCGGTCTTAGGATCGGCATCTTGACGGCGGCATCTATAGCCCTGAGGTTCTGGAGGGTTTGAGAGGAGACTTGGCCCAAGCTCTCGCCCGTGACTAGGAACACGGCCCGCTCCCACCGAGCTATCCTCTCAGCGATCCTGAGCATGAATCTCCTATACAGGATCACAAGATATCTAGGATCAATTCTAGCCCTCAGGTATGATTGGATTTCTGCAAGCGGAGCGAGGTATAGGATGCATGAGGGTCCATATCTCGAGAGTATTCTGACCAGCTGGATCGTCTTATAGACGCTGGATCTCGAGACGAGGGGGAAGCTGTGAAAGTGGAGGTAGGCGAGCTCCACGCCCCTCCTAAGCATGAGATACGAGGAGACGGGTGAATCTATCCCACCCGAGATCAGGGAGATGGCCCTCATAAACTTCCCATAGAACATAACTCGAGCCAACTGTTTAACTTAAACATGTTCCTCTCAAATCATTACCTGTCGACTCTCCGGCTTGCGAGCATCCTTGAGAGGATGAAACCATAGATAAGTGAGTCTACTAATTGCACTCTTCAAATAATAAATTTTCTCATCCTATACCCGGACCACCAGCTAGCTAGCGCCTACGATATTTTCCGGCTATCTCCTTCACGCATTCGATCACATACTCGATTTCATTTTCCTTGGTCCATCTTCCTATGCTGAGTCTTAGGCCGCTTTTGGCCTGTCGCTCATTCAATCCTATGGCGAGGAGTACGTGGCTCGGCTCAATCTTGCCGCTCGAGCACGCGGAGCCCGTCGAAGCCGCTATCCCCCGCTCATTCAGCTCGATTATCAGCGTCTCACCATCAATGAACTCGAGCCAGAAGCTTGCGATCGTCGGCAGCCTCCTCTCTGGATGCCCGGTTAGGTGAACTCCATCTACCTCGAGCATCCCTTCAATTAGCTTCCTGCAAAGCTTTCTCAGTCTCTCAGCTTCCTCTCTCATGGATTCCTTGGCGATCTCACATGCCTTCGCGAATCCCACCGCCCCAGGAATATTCACCGTGCTCGATCTAAGGCCATACTCGTGCCCGCCGCCGTGGAGCAGCGGCTCGAGCCTGACTCCATCCCTGACGTATAACCCGCCGATCCCCTTCGGCCCATAGATCTTATGCGCGCTTACCGTCAATAAATCGACCAACATCTCATTGACATTCACTGGAAGCTTTCCCAGGCTCTGGGCCGCATCGACGTGAAAGTATATCCCGTGTCCTTTGCAAATCTGCCCGATCTCTCTTATCGGCTCTATTGTTGCAATTTCGTTATTGGCGTGCATTATCGAAACGAGTATAGTGTCCTTTCTAATCGCCCTCTCCACATCATCTGGATCTACGAGGCCATACTTGTTTACGGGGAGATACGTCACCTCAAAGCCACTATGCTCGAGCCATCTGCACGGCTCTATAACGCTTAAATGCTCTATCTTAGATGTGATGATATGCCTGCCCTTCTCCTTATTTGCAAAGGCGATGCCCTTTATTGCAAGGTTATTGCTCTCGGTAGCGCTACTCGTGAATATCAGCTCCATGGGATTAGCGCCAATAAACGCGGCTATTACCTCCCTGGCCCTCTCAAGCGCCTCCCTGGCCTCCATGCCCCATAAATGAGGGCTCATTGTATTCCCAAATTTCTCGCTAAAATATGGCATCATGGACTTGAAAACTCTGGAATCCACGGGTGTAGTGGAAGCATAATCCATGTATACACGGCATGCCGAGATCATATTCAAATTCTAAAATCAGTTATTAAGCCCTCTCAATATATGCTCTCCCATCCAATTTTGAAGAAGTTTTTGAGGCATTTGAACTAGGAGGATTTTTCTTAGGCATAATGTTCTCTAACGCAGCATTACTAATTCGCGCAGTAACCTTATATGAAAGTTTTCGGGACCACGGCTTCAAAATAGATGCGATTCGGCATGAAACTGGGTTGGGGCAGGAGAGCCGCTTTTAAGGTTGTCGGCATCGCTAGGAGCGCTGATTTGCCTCCACGGCCCGGAATTCGGAGCTTAAAGCTCCTCCTAGTCTTAGAGATGGCCTTCGCGGGTATATACTTAGCCCTAACCAGAAACCTTCTCATAATTTACCTAACCTCGATAGGGTTTGGTGTCGGCGTTATCTCGGTCATAATGGTGATCGCGACTGCTATATCGTCAGTAGTTTCCATGACCTTGTGGAGATTTCCGGGCTTCCTGACCCGGCGGGTTAAGCCTAAGCTCCTGTTGTTCCACGCGCTTGAGCGGATCTTCTGGATGCCGATGATCTTTGTGAGGAATATGCTGAGCATAGCGGTCTTCTACGCCGTGATAAGCACCTCCTCAACCTTCATAAGCTCTTTCATTAACCTGCTAATTTACTCTTCCTTCGATGAGGCTGGCGTGAGGGACGTTACTGCGAAGCGGACTATCGCGGGCAACTTGATGAGCATAATCGGCTCCGCGGCGGCAATAATCGTGCTCGCGGCGCTGCCACCCGACCTCAAGTTCACTACGACATTTCTCATCGGCCCCCTTATAGGCCTCCTCTCAACACTTATGCTCGTCCTGGCGGATATGAGCAATCTCGAGGGCGTGGAGGTGCCGCGGAAAATAGGAAGGCCGGAGCAGATGTTTACCATATCGTCATTCCTGCTCGCGATGTTGACATCCAGCAGCCTGCTCGGGATAGTGTGGACTCCCTATTTAATGAATGTCCTGAGAGCCCCAGACTACCTCGCGGCGGCGATGAACTTCGCATCAACAACCTTCGGAATACTTGGCTCAGCCTTCTGGGCAAGGAAGTCCCTTAAAAGCTTCAGACTCGCCCTTGGAAGCCTGATTCTAGTCCCGATGGCGGCCTTCCTCACTCCAGTGCCCGCGGCCCATCTTGGAATATCGGCATTCGGCACTTTCATGTTTACCGGAGCGAACTTTCTTGGTAACTTTCTCTTCGCTAAATACTTAAGGGAGTTTGGGGCGGTCAAGTCGAGTATAATGCTATCGACCTTAACAAACCTTTCACAACTTCTAGCAACGCCTTTTGGTATGCTTTTTGGCCAGAACTACCTCCTCCTATTCGCCTCGGTTATCGCTGTTAGGCTCCTCTCCGTCGCCCTAGCATTTCTCACCGTGCCGGAGGTCGCGGCCGTGCCCGAAGAGGCTGCGAGGACGTATTCGCAGCTCCTCTACACGAATAGTCTCATGGGCTACACGTACATCTTGGAGACGAGCAAGGAAATGATAGCCCTCATGCTTAGACTACTCGCTCTCGCCTCGGTCTTCGCACTTCTCTACATACTTTATAGACTCGTATTCTTTCTTGCCGGGCTCTAAGGGTTTGACAGCGGTAAGCTAAATAGATGCCAGCCTCGCAGTGTTTGGGATGAACAGCTTAGGCGACGAAATGCTTAAGGAGTTCTTATCCCAACTCGCTTCGGAGCTCATCACTCTAATCCCAAAGCTCATTTTGGCGATAATAGTGATGATAATCGCTTTCTTGGTGGTCAAGTTCATGGGCAATGTAATCAAGAAGCTGCTCGCCCTCGCGAACCTCGATGAGGCAATAGTGCGGCATCTCGGGATAAGGTTTCCGATATCCCTTAACTCGTTAATTCTCTGGATCTTCTATATTGGGGTCTTCTTAGCAACCATCTATGGGCTGATGCATATATTCCTGGGACCGCCATATCTGGAGCTGGCCAACTCCGTACTCATCTACGGCGCGAGGGTGATAAGCGTTATAGTACTGGCCCTCCTCCTCTTCACAGCCTTCTCCGCCATAATAGAGAAGATAAAGGTTGAAAGCCGGTTAAAGGGATACTTACTTTTCGTAATGATTCTTCTCATAACAGCCATGCTGATAGACATAACCGCCCTAAGCGAGCCCGTCAAGCAAGCCCTTTACACGGGCCTAGCTGCGGGGATAGGAGCCTCTCTCATAATATTCTCCATCTGGTTCTTCTTTGGTGATTTTGTGGAAAAGTTCCTCGAGAAACCAAGCAGGAGGAAGCAATCAGGATGATTGAAAGGCTATAATTAAGCCCCTATACTTCTTGAGGGGAGCAGGGGGAAGACTCAATAAATAGCCCCGCATATATCATTTTTGGAGGTAACGTGCCGCGTCGAAGTAGCCGGGAGATCGAGAATGGCTCGGGGATGATGGCTGAGGAAAGGAGGAGGGTCTATCTCCGGATTGAGGATCTCCCCTCGGTCGGGGCGGCTACGGCCCAGAAGCTTAGGGAGATAGGATTCTCGACTATAGAGTCCCTGGCAACGGCCACCATCGCCGAACTGGCAGCCGCTGGGATAGGCGAGAAGAGGGCTGCGGAGATAATTGCAGCAGCCAGGGAGGCGATAGAAGTAAGCTGGGTGACAGCTAAGCAGCTAGCTGAGTTAAAGAGGAACATCGGGAGAATAACGACTGGAAGCAGGGCGCTCGATAACCTGATCGGCGGGGGTGTTGAGACCCAATCGATAACCGAGTTCTTTGGAGAGTTTGGAAGCGGTAAGTCTCAGCTCTGCCACCAGCTGGCAGTCAATGTCCAGCTTCCACCTGAGAGGGGAGGTTTAGGCGGCGGCGCCCTCTACATAGACACTGAGAACACTTTCAGAATTGAGCGTATAGCCCAAATGGCAAAGCATGTTGGGCTTGATCCTGATGAGGCTTGTGAGCGGATAGTATACGCGGAAGCTTATAACAGTGATCATCAGATTCTCTTACTCGAGAAGGCTGATAAGGTGATTAAGGAAAATAATGTCAGGCTAATAATCATAGACTCGCTCACAGCGCATTTCAGGAGTGAGTATGTTGGGAGGCAGAGCCTTCCTGAGAGACAGCAGAAGCTCAACAAACATATGCATAAGCTCCTCAGGCTGGCTAGAGCTTTCAATGCCGCGGCGGTTGTCACAAACCAAGTCATGGCTAGACCTGACGAGTTCTTCAGCGCGATGGCCGTGCTCCCGGTAGGAGGGCACATCGTCGGCCATACGAGCCACACGAGAATCTATCTGAGAAAGGCCGCCGGTAAGAATGTTAGGATAGCGAGGCTCGTGGCAAGCCCATACCTTCCGGAGGGAGAGGCATTACTCAGGATAACGGAAAATGGTATCGAAGACATTGGGGATGAGCAGGAGGCTTAGGCCGGGGACATCGCGAGTGGATTGAGTATGTTCTCGCCTGGAATAATCCCGTTCCGATATACTCAACTATTTCGACCATGGCCGCGATGAGACGGAGAGAGTGATCTGCTTGCAGCACATCGGGCCATTATTCGACGTGTTGGGAGTATGTAGTGATGATCCGAATGGAGGGAAAAGGGGCTTCTCATAAGGCTTATACTCCGGGTGGAGTATGCCGTTTTCTATCCACAATCCGACCGTTATCTCCTGACAATCACTCATCTCTCCATTGAATAGGCTTTCGTACATGTTTAGCATCTGAACCTTAGCCCGGCTGTGTTTCCAGGAATTTCCAGATGAATTTTGGTAGCTTTAGCCTGAGCGAGCCTTGGCCGCGGTCCTCGCAGACGAGCCCAGCCCTGTATTCTTGAAGAAGAGGGGAGAGTTATATATCTCGATGATGAGTTATTCTCGCGCTAACGCAAACAAGGTATGGATGGTGAGGGGCCGAATGAGCCAGCCGAGCAGCAAGATCTTGAGAAACTTCTTCACCCTGCTCTTCTCCGGTAAGCTTAGTAAGGCTGAAGAAGCTCTGGGCAAGCTGGAGAAAAGGCTCGGCAATAATAGCTACTATAAAGCGCTCTATGGAGTGTACTATGCCTACATCACTGATGATCGTGATTCATTCCTATTCCAGCTCTGGAAAAGATACTTGAATGGCGAGGATAAGGCGAAGTTGAAAGAATTATTCACAGGTCTTCTCAAAGAGGCGTATGATCCTCCTAAGGATTTCATCCAAGCATGGGTAGACTTGATTGACATGATGAATTCCCTCCCAGTACCGCATAAGCTGGCGAGGGAATATGAGGCTGGAAAAGTGGAAGGCGGAGAAGAAGGAGAATTAAAGTCTGAGTAAAGTATAGCTACTCTAGTCTGAAGTGCTTAATGATTTTCTCGGCGATCGCCTCGGGAGTAAAACCAAAGTCTCTCATTAAATCTTTGTAGGGCGCCGATTTCCCGAATTTCTCGATGCTTATCACGAGGCCATCGTCACCAACATGCTTGTACCAGCAGAGCCCGACTCCAGCCTCTATCGCGACCCTCCGCTTGATGGACTTAGGAATAACCTTCCTCTTATAGTCCTCGTCCTGAAGCTCGAATACCTCGAATGATGCCATGTTAACGACCCTAGCCTTAAGCCCCTGCTTCCCGAGGACCTTCGTCGCTTCAAGGGCTAAATGTACTTCAGAGCCTGAGGCGATTATTAGTAGATCAGGCTCATCATCAGCGTCTACCAGAATATATGCCCCCCTCTTGATGCTCTCAGCTGGCGGGTATATGCTCCTATCTAAAGTAGGAACGCCTTGTCTCGTGAGTATTATGGCGGTGGGTCCATCATTCCGGCTTATCGCCATATCCCATGCAACCGCAACCTCGTTAGAATCGCATGGCCTTATAACCCACATATTCGGTATGAGCCTTAGAGATGACAACTGCTCTACAGGCTGGTGCGTAGGTCCATCCTCGCCTATCCACACCGAGTCGTGGGTGAATACATAGATTACCTGGAGTCCGGCCATCGCCGCCATCCGGATGGCGGGTCTCATGTAATCTGAAAAGACGAGGAATGTTCCACCATAGGGTATGAGTCCACCATGATAAGCTATGCCATTCATTATAACTCCCATCGCATGCTCTCTGACACCATAATGTATGAACCTCCCGAGAAGATTATCTGCCTGGAAGCTTCCATAATCATGGAGGTAGGTGCCCGTGGATTCGGCGAGATCTGCTGACCCTCCAATCATGAGAGGTAGATGCTTAGCGAGCGCGTTAACCACTTTATTACTCGCCTGCCTAGTAGCAAGGGCCTCATCCTTGCTGAAGATTGGGAGATGCTTCTTGTATTGAGCTCCCCAATCCCTGTTAAATGCTCTGAGTAAGAGGTCGGCGAGCTCCGGATAATTCTCCTTATATCTCTCAAACACTCTCCTCCACTCGGCCTCCTTTTTCTCGCCATCCTCGATCTTTTCTCTCCTATACTCCCAAACCTCCTCCGGGATATAGAATTCCTCCAAAGGCCATCCAATCTTCTTTTTAACCTCAATTACTACCTCTTTCCCCAGCGGAGAGCCATGCGCCTTACAATTATCCTGCATCGGTGTTCCATAGGCTAGATGCGTTCTCACAGCTATGAAGGAGGGTCTCGAGGTTTCCTCCTTCGCCCTCTTTAATGCTTTTTCCAGCTCGACGAGATCGTAGCCATCTTCAACGTTCTGAACATGCCACCCGAACGCCTCGAACCTCTCCAGCACATTCTCGGACCATGCGAGCGACGTCGGCCCATCTATCGAAACCCTGTTATTGTCCCAGACGACTATTAGCTTGTGAAGCTTCAGGTGGCCGGCGAGCGCTCCAACCTCGCTCGATACACCTTCCATGAGGTCGCCATCGCTACATAGGACGTAAGTGTAATGATCGATGACGTTGAAACCTTTCCTATTGAAGTAGCTTGAGAGATATTTCTCGGCGATCGCCATGCCGACCGCGTTCCCGAATCCCTGCCCCAGAGGCCCAGTAGTGGTCTCGACACCCGGCGTCAGCCAGCTCTCCGGATGACCCGGCGTCCTGCTATTGAGCTGCCTGAAGTTCTTGAGATCATCAAGCGTTATGTCATATCCGTTCACGAAGAGCGTGGCATAAAGCATCGCGCTCGCATGACCTGCCGAGAGGACAAACCTATCCCTGTCGATCCATTTCGGGTTCTTTGGGTTAAACTTCAGAAAGCGGTCAAAAATCAGATAGGAAATGTGTGCCGCCCCCAGAGGCATGCCGGGGTGGCCCGACCTCGCCCGTTCAACCTGGTCAAGGCTTAGGAATCTGATGGTGTTTATTACGAGCGCATCTATGGATTTCCCGCTCATCTCGTGTGGTTTATTGGAGATATCCTAATTAATATAATTGAACAGTCCACATCCAACCTGTTATTTGAACTCTCTCGTCAAAGTATGTTGGAGACGACTATTAGGCTGATGAGCCACATTGCCGCATAGGCTGTTGCCCCGCTTAGGTAAAGTTTTCTACCAAGCTTTATTCTCTGTTCCGGGGAAGACGTCACCCTGAGAATTATCGCCGAGATAACGTATGCGGCGATTGCGGCCGCTACTCCGAGGAATATAGTTGGCTCATATAGCTTCAAGATCGCGGTTAGGGAGCCCATCACCATGCCCCCGAAGAACCTAGCCCAGTAAAGCTTGTCCTCAAGCCTCAACTCCAACCCACCATCCTCAAAATGCTAAGCCCTATTAACATTTGCGCGGAAATACTTGTTAATATAAAAGTATCTTCATTACGAATAAGATTAGTACGAGCTGGTGAGCGTATTGGAGCCCGCATCCTATCTAGAGTTCAAGCGAGCCATTAAGGAGATCTCAAACCTGATAATCGGAGCTAGGATTCTCAAACTTTATCACATGAAGGATGGATCAATAGTCCTCAGGCTTAGGTCAGATAGCTTCTCCGGAGAGCTCAGAATAATACCCGGCATGTTCTTCTATTTAGTGGAGGGAGGTTATGAGAAGCCCACGGAGATATCGCAGATAGGCAAGATCATGAGAAAGATTGTTGAAAACATGAGAATAGTCGGAGCCGGCCTGATTGAGGGCGAGAGGATACTAGTCTTGAAGCTGGAGGGCAGGCAGCGGCTGAAACTCGTTTGCGAATTCCTCCCCAAGGGGACAATCCTAATTTTGGATGAGGCTGACAAAATACTTGCATGCCTTCACAAGCTCGAGATGCGGGATAGGCGATTAGCTCCCGGAGAGCAGTACAAATTTCCACCGCGCGGGCCAGCTCCATCGATTGAGACGATAGAGGATATTTTGGGAAAGAAGCGTGCTCTTAAGAAGAAAGTAGTGTCGATTCTCGCATCAGAGGCAGGGCTTGGGGGAAGATACGCGGAGGAAGTCCTCTACCTAGCTGGAGTGGATCTCTCAATGAAAATTGAGGAGTTGAGCACCGATGATCATGCTAGGATTCTGGAAGCGGTACGAAGTGTCTTTGAGATGATTGAAAACGGTCAGCCGGTCATCGCATCCTCTAATGATGGCGACATCCAGCCACTACCGTACCCGATGAAAATCTACGAGCTTAAAGGATGGAGGTTCGAGAGTGCTGAAAGCTTGAATGAAGCCTTTAGAGTAGCGTATGAACGCTATTTAGCAGGTCTAATTGAGCAGGAGATGAGAAGGAATGTAGAAGAGAAGCTGAGGGATCTCAGGAAGAAGAGTGATGAGCGGCGACTTAAGGCTGAGCAATTATCCATTCGCGCATCAAATCTTAGGAAGGTTGCTGAGAAGCTCTTTCAGCTCTCAGCTCAGATCGAACTGATGAAGGGGAGGCCGGGAGAGCATGAGCTCATGGATATGAGGATGATCGTCGATGATAAGGGCGGGAAGCTGGTTGTCTCGTACGATGGCGTCGAGGTTGAGTTGAGGCTTGAGGAGCCGATTACGAGGCAGGCTTCAAGCCTCTTTGATGAGGCAAAGAAGGTGATGAGCGCCGCGGAGAAGTTGAGGGCGGAGGCCGAGGAACTTGAGAAGCGCATTGAGAGGTTCAAGGGAGCAATCCAGAGATCTCTGGAAGAGGCATCCCTCAAGGTCTCGGCTAGAATTAAGCCGAGTAAGAGTAGATGGTATGAGAAGTATAGGTGGTTTATCACCTCGGAGGGGTTCCTCGTGGTTGCTGGCAAAGATGTTTCGAGCAACACGGCCCTCTTGAAGAAGCATCTAGAGCCGGATGACCTCGTCTTCCACGCGGAGGTAAGAGGCGCCGCGGTGGTGATCCTGAAAAATGGGAAGAATGCGGGGGAGGCATCGAAAAATGAGGCTGCGCAATTCGCGGCAACCTACAGTAAAGCTTGGAAGGAGGGTTTAAGAACGATAACAGTATATTATGTTGATCCCGGCCAAATCTCCTTCGAGCCTCCTCCCGGCCACTACATCCCAAAAGGCGGCTTCATAGTTAAGGGTGAAAGGCATTACTTGCAAGTAAAGCTAGAACTAGTCGTAGGAATAACTAGCGGCCTCGAGCTAATCTATGGCCCACCAACAGCAATAGCCGGAAAAGCCAGGTCGCATGTAAAGCTGAAGCCTGGAAATAGGCAGGCGGAGGAGCTCGCGGATACGATTCTTATGATTCTAAAGCGAGCTTTCGCGGACATCGAACTAGACCCGAAAGCAATGAGAGATCTGCGAGAGCAAATAAAGGAGATAATACCGTATGGTAGAGGTGATATTGCCAAGGATAGCTGAAGGATACGGGCCCTCCGCAGCTCTCGCTGGGATTTTCAAAAAGGCTTAATTTTCAAGAATGAATTATAATCTTTTCAAGAATCTCAGCCTATTCTCTGTAGCGAAATATTGGCAGCCCCAAAATAAGTTAGGCCTCCCCGAAAAACTTGTTGAAAAAGGCCTAATAATAGATTTGTGGTAAGAGCGCCTTTGCGCCTTAGGTAACCTTAAACATTTAAGGGCGTCCGTTGAATCATTATACCGGCAGTGAGGTAGGGCTTGAGGATCACCGATGAAGTGCTTGTCCGCGAGGTTATGTCGAGTCCCGTGATCGAGTGCAGGATGAATGATAGCGCGCAGGAGATAGCTGAGAAGATGGTTAAGTATAAGGTTGGGGCTATAATCGTCACATCCGATGACGGCTCCCCGCTCGGGATAATAACTAAGACGGACTTAGTTGAGAAGGTCATCGCTAGAAACGCAAAGCCCAGTGAGGTGAAAGCGAGGGATATAATGTCCACCCCTCTTCATACGATTGATCCAGATGCGAAGATCGAGGAAGCTGTTAGGAAGATGAATAAGCTAGGGGTTAGCAGGCTGGCGGTGGCTTACAAGAACAAGCTTGCGGGAATAGTCAGCTTAAAGGACATTCTGCAGGTAACACCAGAGATCCTCGAGATAGTGAAGGAGAACATGAAGATAATGGGTCTCCGCCTCCTCGGAAGAAGTGGTGAGGGCTATCTTGAGGGATATTGCGACAGCTGCGGAGAATGGTCGGACATGCTGCTCAACGTCGAGGGCCAGTATCTCTGCGAGGATTGCAGGCTCGATCTCTTGAGAAGGGGGAGAGAGGAATAATTAATGTATTTGAAATGGGGCGGGCCTCCTGAGACTTAATGATCAAGCTTATCTCACTTGACGCATGGAATACCCTACTCAGGCTCGACCGAGTAACAAAATCCATTGCTAGTAGACTCGGCGAACAAGTTGGTCTAGATGGAGAATCGGTATTTAGGATTATGATAAACGTCTATAATGATCTCAAGCCAAAATGGGCTTCGGGACTGATCGACGACTCGATGATTGTTGAGATAGCTCAGCGGGCGCTCGCGGAGAGACTTCATTCCTCATGGGATTTTGTTGTGAAGGCGGTAGTAGAGGTTTTCAATTCGATCGACCCCTGCGAGCTAATATACCCCGATACATGGGATGTCTTGGAAGATCTATCGAGAGAATTCAGGCTGGCGGTGGTCAGTAATGTCTTCTACTGGCCTGGAGGCTTAACGAGAAGAGTCATTGAGGGGGCTGGGCTCTCACGATTTCTTGAGGCTCAGCTATATGCCGATGAGACTGGGATTGCTAAGCCTGATAGAAGGATATTCATGAAGTTGTGTGGGATGTTGGGGATTTCGAGCGGGGAGGCGGTACATGTCGGAGACGAGCTTATGGAGGATGTTGGTGGAGCGATTTCATCCGGGATGAAGGCGGCCCTCATTAAGAGGGATGCCATGAAGCCCTTGATAATCAGGGAGTTGGACCTCGCAATAATACCCAGGCTCTCAGACCTGCGCCATGTATTAATGGAGTTCCAGCGATATACTGAAACGTAAAAAAGATAGTGGGCTGCCTCCTTATTGGTTGTAAGTGTGGGCGTCGGAGAACATAGAAATTATAGATTCGTCGCGGATGCCATGCTTAAGAATCTTGTCTCGTGGTTAAGAATACTTGGATACGACACGATCTATTGGAGTGGTGATGACAAGGAGGTTCTCAGCGTAGCCGAGGTTGAGAATAGGATAATACTTACCATGGATAGGGGGCTTGCCGCCACGGCCGCGAGAAAGGGGTTTAAGGTGCTCTTATTTTATGAGAACGACGTCTCCAGTATCCTCGCTAGAATGTCTCATGAACTCGGCTTAAGCCTAAGCTTCGATCCAAAATTCACCAGATGCCCTATCTGCAATCATCCACTCAATTTAGAGCGCAGGTCCGATAGAGAGGAATGGATGTGCCCTGGATGCGGTAAAAAATACTGGAAGGGCTCGCACTGGAGGAACATAAACCGGACACTCGAGGAAGCCAGAAAAAGGCTTACTAACACATCAAGATAACAGTACTCGCGGAATCTTAAATATGCATGATGAGACTTATTTCTTAGCATGGAGAGGCTTAGCCTGAGTGAGGGCGCTTATCTCGTCAGGCTCGCGAGGAAGACGATCGAGGTTTATCTCTCTGGAAAGATGCCGGCTCCGCCGGAGGATGCTCCCGAAAGGCTTAGGAGAGAGCAAGGCGCCTTCGTGACCCTCTACACTCATCCTGAGAGGGATTTAAGGGGATGCATAGGCATCCCATTACCCGAGTACCCGTTAATAGAGGCAACCATGAGGGCTGCGATAGCATCTGCGACCGAGGATCCCAGGTTCCCGCCGGTCTCCCTCAAGGAAATGTCGAACATAATCGTTGAGGTTAGCGTTTTGACTCCGCCTGAGGAGATAAAATTCTCAGATCCGAAGGAGCTTCCCAGCATGATAAGGATCGGAGAAGATGGCCTGGTAATTGAGGCAGGAGTCTACGGCGGTCTCCTTCTACCGCAGGTCCCAGTTGAATATGACTGGTCTCCTGAAGAATATTTAATGCATCTTTGCATTAAAGCCGGTCTTCCATCTACCTACTGGCTTACCGGGAAGATGAGACTTTACAAGTTCTCTGCGCAGATTTTCGAAGAGGACTCTCCCCGGGGCAAAATAATCGAGAAGAAGTTGGAGAAGCATTAGTCGTCCGGGAGAGCCGCGTGGATGCCGCCTCATAAGATACACTTTGGGGTATGCGGTATAGGCTATGGGCACGCGGCGAGATCCTCGATCATAATTCGCGAGCTTGAGAGACTTGGCTTCACGATAACAGTTTCCTCATATGGTGATGGGTTAAAGTATCTGAAATCAATCGGGGTAGATGCGCTGCCGGCGCCGCCGGTATCGTATGGGATACTGCCCGAGGGGAAGGTTAGCATCAAGATGACTATTTACCGGAACATGCTGTTACCCGTTAGATTCTTAGGGCAAGTATCATGCGAGCTCGGATATGCTGAGGACGCGGATCTAGTTTTATCTGACTCGAGGGCATCAACTACCTTAGCCGGGAAGATTCTTGGGAAGCCCACGCTCACGATCCTCAACCAGTTCAACATAAGGGTGGAGTACCCGCGTTATCCTAGGCTTATAAAGCTTGTAGAGGCTGCATGCCAGGCGCCCGGCAATATCTGGGCTCTCAGCGATCAGATACTGATAGCAGATTACCCTCCACCATATACGATCTCGAGACGCAACTTGATTATCCCAGACAACCTCCTAGGTAAGACGAGCTTCATAGGGCCAGTAATCGAGAGACTAGAGACGAATCCGCGGAAAGAAGAAATTTGCGAAAAGTATGGATTGAATCCCGATGGCGGCCCGATAGTCTTTTACCATGCTAGCGGCCCGAGCCATGAGCGGAGAATTCTGACACACCTCATCCTGCCGATTCTAGATAAGCTCGCGGAGGGTTATCAGATCATAGCAACTCTCGGCGGAGATGAGCCAAAGCACATGGCTGAGCACATTAGAATTTATCGGTGGATCGAGAATCCGATGGAGATATTCGCGGTTTCAGATCTAGTTATTTGTAGGGCTGGTCAGACGACCCTAGCTAAGGCGCTTGCTTCAGGGAAGCCCGTAATAATGATTCCGATACCCGCGCATGCGGAGCAACATGGCAATGCGCTATCTGTGGTTGAGGCTGGCGCCGGCATAATCTTAGAACAACATCAACTCTCCTTCGAAGCTCTTAAATCCGCCATAAAGGAGATTTTATCGGCAGAGAGTTTCCGCAAGAGGGCTGAGACTTATCAGAAGCTTCATGCGAAGTTAAATCCAATGGAGCAGATCTGCTCTAGGGCGCTGAAGCTGGCTTAATTAAGAAGACCACGGAGAAAACGTTTATCTCATGGGCGTCTTCTTATTCTACAAGGAAGGTGGTAGATGAGTAATAGGCCTAAAATTTCTTCCTCCGTAACTCCTGAAATGATCACAGGGATCGTCAGCGTAATCTTTGACCACGGGGGTAGAGCAGATATAGCCCGGATCGCAATTAATCTTCAGAGCGATGTTGACGACCTCCTTCCAGTAATTGATGTTGCAGAGGCCTTGGGCCTCGTGAAAGTGGAAAATGGAGACATAGCCCTCACCAATCTCGGTAAAGAATTCATTAAGGCTAGATCGGATCAGAAGAAGCTCATCCTAAGAGATGCATTGAAGCAGGTTGAACCCTTCGCAACAATATTCAAGCTTGTAGAAGAGAAGGAGGAATTTACGGCTGAAGATCTCTTCGAGGAGATCTCAAGGATAAGCGGATTAAGTGAGGAATACAGGAATCCGGAAGAGATTCATCACATGCTCTTAGAGTGGCTGCTTTATACAGAACTAGTCGAATATAATGGTGAGGATAAGACGTTCAAGGTTAAGAAGGCTAGCTGAGAAGCGTGTAAACCTCATCGACGTATTTGTAGAACTCTGGGCTCCTCCTCAGCCTCGGTCTTTCGAGATTAACTTCCACAATCCCGGCGATCTTAGCAGGCCTCTTGGTCAGGACTATTATTCTGTCGCATAGCTCTACGAGCTCCTCTACATCATGGCTTACCATGGCAACGGAGCTCGGCGGCATGCTTTGATTCAGCCAGAGTGATTCCACCTCCCTTCTCAGAGATATTGCTGTTAAGGGGTCTAGGTTGCTGAACGGCTCATCCATTAGAAGGAGGTCTGGCTGTGAGACTAGGGCACGGGCTAAGGCGACCCTAGCCTTCATCCCGCCGCTCAGCTCCGCGGGGTAGGCCGACTCGAAGCCTGTCAGGCCGACCATGTCTAGGAATACCTTCGCCCTCTCGATCCTATCATTCTCGCTGAGATCCTTCTCGTGAATCAACGCGAGCACGACGTTTTCCAGAACCGTGTACCAGGGGAAGAGGGCTGGGCTCTGAAACATTATCGCGATCCTGGGCGTGGGCTTCTTCAGGGACAAGCCCCTGAAGAGAACCTCTCCCTTTTCGGGCTTTATGAGGCCCGCCATTATCCTGATTAGGGTGCTCTTGCCGCATCCGCTCGGCCCAGCTATCCCGACGAACTCCGCGTACTTAATGTCCAGCGAGAGGCCGTCGAAAACCTTGACGTTCTCGCCTTTCCTCAGCCTATATCCGAAGACTATGTCCCTGAGCTCCAGTATCGCTTCACGGATGCCGGGGCCGTTCATCACGCAACACCAACAATCCTAACGGCCCTCTCATAGAGCCTCCTCCATAAGAGCCTATTCAGGATGGTTATGAAGCTCGCCATCCAGATCGTGGAAGCGACTAGTAGGGAAAGGTCGCCTCTCTCCACGGCCATGCTAAGCATTCTCCCTATACCGGGGCTCCCAAGATCCCAAGTAAATTCCCCTAGAATCGCGCGCTCCGCCACGACAAGGGTGTTCCATCCGCCGCCGAAAGTCACGAGGCATCCCATGATGAGCGAGGGGAGCATTCTGGGGAGATAGAGGTGCCTGAGCTTCTGCAGCCTAGTCATCCCGAAGGCGCTACAAACTTCTTCCTCATCATACGGTATGCTTCTCAGGCCGTCCAGCAGGAAGAAGAGGAGATACCACTGCGTTCCGAGGAGTATCATCAGGAATGCGCCAAGTTCGAGCGGGAGCCCCCGATCCATAATGGCCTTCGCTATCAGCGGAAGGAGCAAAGTCGCGGGGAAAGAGGCTATGATCTGGAATAACGGTATCAGGATCTTTTCGAGCATCCTCTTTTCGTAGATAAGGATCGCGATGGGCATTGTCCAGAGAAGGCCAAAGGCGACGGCGGCGGAGACGCGGGCAAGCGAGAATCCTATCATCATGAGAGGATTCACTACCCCGAGCCTTTGAAAGCCCTCAATGATGTCTTGAGCCCATGTTAGCGTAACTTCCGTTAAGACTCTTCCGGAGATGCTGTGCAGGAAGAGCGCAGCAACTGCGGCCAGCGCGGCAATTAATAGGGCTTTCGCAATCTTAGATGGAATCACTATCTTAAGCGAGCTAATTCTGGGGCTTAGGCTGAAGGATATGCGCCTCACCACCCGGGACAGCCAGCTGGAGATCTTCTCAATCCAGACTCTCGGCATCTCGGCCGCTCTCTCCTCAAACTTGTATCTCTCGCTCAGTCTCATGACCGGGACGAAGGCGATCAGGTTTGTGAAGATCACGGCAACCACGACAGCGGCTAAGCTCATCGCGAACTCTGCAACCCTCCCTGCCAATATGTAATTTGTCGAAAGGGTCCCTATACCGAAGAGACTCCACTCAGCCTCCCCTATCGTGATTATCTCGCAGGCAACTAGGAAGTATAGTCCATTAGCCCAGGATGGTGGAAGATTGCTGGCTATGCCGGGGAAGGCTGCTGGGATATAGAGGCTGGTGATCCTCCTCCACCTGCCCAGACTTAGGGTATTGGAAGCCTCCAAAAGCTCTAGGGGTATTAGTCTCACGCCCTTATAGACTCCGAAGGCTATGTTCCATGCCTGGCTTGTGAAGATCAGGAAGATCGCGGCCAGCTCCGGCCCGACAATCGGGTGAATAATGACGAATGCGTACAGGGCTATCGGGAAGAAGCTGAGGATCGGGATCGACTGGAGTATATCGAGCGCGGGGATTATGATCTTCTCCGCTATCCTGTTAACAGCGGCAGATATCCCTACGCAGAGTGAGAAAATTATGGATATGATTAGAGCTATAGTCATCCTAGCCCAAGACATCCCAACGGCTGCTAGAATCGTACTCAGCTCTTCTAGAATGGCCAAGCCCTCATCAAAATCCTTACAAACTTGGAGCTTCTAAAAATGGATTTCCAAGCTAAAGGTGCCGCTTAATCACATCTTCTATCACGGGCTTGGGCCTGACGCCAACGATTATCTCGAGAGGCCTGCCCTCCTTGAACAGAATAAGCGTGGGTACACTCATTATTCCGAACCTCATGGCGAGCTCCCGATTCCTATCAACATCCACCTTCGCCACGATGAGTCTCCTCGCATACTCTCTCGCGATCTCATCTAGAATCGGCGCCATCATCTGGCAAGGCCCGCACCATGCAGCCCAGAAATCCACTAAAACAAGATCATGCGATTTGATGAACTCGTCGAACTCCTCTTCACTCAGGTGGATTGGCTTCGAGTATTCTGCCGGTCTTTTAGCCTCGCTCATCATCCTCTTTATCTTTTCATACTTGATTCTCTCAAGCTCCCGGTCTTCTGGCATCGAGACCTGAAAATCATAGCCATTTAATAAACATGGGTTGCGTCGAAAGGTTCATTTAATGGGCCTCGTTGGCGTGGAGTGAAATGCCGGCTCTCACCATAAGGAAGCAGCGGTTCTTTGGCCTTATCGGAAGAGAGCTGAGCGACAAGGAGCTCTCAAACCTTCTCCACGACCTCGGCCTCGACGTGGAGGAGATTGGTGAGGACTACTTCCGGGCTGAGTATAATCCGAATAGACCGGACTTATCGAGCCCCGTGGGAGTAGCGAGAGCAGCTAAAGGGCTCTTGGGAATATTGGTCGGCGCTCCGCGATATGAGCTTAGGCCCGCCAGAACGTATATCGAGGTTGATCCTAGGCTGAGAGACGTGAGGCCCTACGTGGCCGCAGCGATCGTCAGAGGCCTAAAACTCGGAGTCGAGGAGTTCGAGGAGCTAATAGCGATGCAGGAGGATCTCCACTGGATCCTCGGAAGGGATAGGACAAAGGTCGCGATAGGGCTCCATGACTACTCGGCCGTTAAGCCGCCATTCAGGTACATCGCCGCGAGAGGCGACGAGTACAAGTTCATACCCTTGGGCGGTTACTCGCCGATGACGCTTGATGAGATACTTGAGAAGCATGAGAAGGGAGTACGGTACGCCCACATTCTGAGAGGGAAGCCGTTCTACCCCCTGATAGTGGACTCCCTTAACCGCGTCCTATCGTTTCCGCCGATAATAAACTCGAGGCTGACCGAGCTTAGCGGGAAGACCACGGGCGTCTTCATAGATGTCACGGGAACAGATTTCAACGCCGTGATTCACGCGATAAACATCTTGACGACGGCGATGGCGGATATGGGCGGGGTCGTTGAGCGCGTCAAGGTCAAGTATCAGGATCGGGTCATCTCAACGCCCATCTACAAGCAGAGAAAGTGGAGGATAAGGAGAAGCAGCGCGAGCGAGACCCTTGGCCTCGAGCTGAGAAGCATTGATATCGTCAGGGCTTTGCGGAGGATGGGGCATGATGCTAGGGCTCGGGGGGAGGTGATAGAAGTAACCCCACCGCCATATAGGCCCGATATAATGCATGAGGTCGACTTGATAGAGGATGTGGCAATGGGCATAGGGTATAGTAACCTCGAGCCAACCCAGCCGCAAGTATTAACCTATGGAAGCCTTCAACCGGACACGATTTTAGAAGATCTCGTTAGGGAGATTATGGTCGGGCTGGGCTTCACGGAGGTCATGAACTTCACGTTGACCAATGTCGAGAACGAGTACGTAAAGATGTGCATACATCCTCATCAGCATATCAAACTTAAGAACCCGGTCTCGCAGGAATACTCGATTCTCAGAACGTGGGTTCTTCCCAGCCTCATGAAGACTCTCGCGCTAAACGTCAAAACCCTATATCCGCAGAGGATCTTCGAGATAGGTGATGTCGTTTATCCGGATCCATCTAAGCCGGAGAAGGCGATTCGGAGGCTCAGGCTGGCCGCCGCCTCATCCCACTCCGAAGCATCCTACTCTGAGATGAAATCAATTATCGAGGAGGTCTTGAAGAACCTCGGTGTGGACGGATGTGATCTAACACCTCTGGACTCTATGCCGTTCATAGAAGGCAGGGCGGCCCAGCTAATGTGGGGTGGTAACGCGCTGGGGTTCTTTGGAGAGATTCACCCCGAGGTCTTGACGAACTGGAAGCTGAGCATGCCCACGGCGGCCATGGAGCTGGATCTAAGCCTGCTAGCCGAGATGACTCGCCGGTGAAAACACATGCATTACGTGATCGTAGATGGAGGAATCCTCGCATTAGAGAAAGGATTAGACCATCTGAAAGAGATTGATGCGATAATCTTTGATTGTGATGGAACGCTTGTAGATGTTTCATCTTCCTTCCCGCTTGTTGGAAAAATCATAACGGCAATCTATCTCGACAAGTTCTTCGGGATAGAGTGCAAGATCGGGAATGAGTACGATGAGGTCTTCCAGCTCCTGAAAATGCTTGGAGGATTTAACAACGTCAGAAGCATAGTCTTGCTAATACTTCAAGCGATATTCGTGGAGCTGGGTTGCCCTGATCCAAGAAGAAAAACTATTGAGCCAATACCAATAGACTTGGATTACTATGAGGGATTTATTTCGTGGGGTAAAAGTAGCCCGAAGCCCATTGAGAACGCTCTTAGATGGCTAACCTCCAGCGCGATTAGGCTACTTGGAAGATACGTGAAACCAAATTACCTCGAGGCATTGTTGAATAAGCGAGCCAATTCTCTGCAGGAGCTGAGGAGGTTTAGGGAATTAATCGGACCAATGTTCCCGTATGGCTCGGGGACCATGACCACGCTATTTAGCGAGTTATATGTCGGATCGGATGGGATAAGGAGGAAGTATGGAGTAAATCCAAGATTCTATGATGGTCCTGGGCTACTAGAGAATGAAAAGCTGATAGTCGAGCCTGAAGCGCTGGAAGAGCTCAGAAACCTTGCACCGAAGGGCCTCGCGATATTATCAGGTAAGGGACGATGGGAAGCTGAAAAGATCTTGGGCCCGATTCTTCATTACTTCAATTTAGAGACGAGCCTCTTCACGGGTGATACTGGAAGGGATATGGATAAGCCTAATCCCACAGGTCTATTAGAATGCTGCAGGAAGCTCAGAGCAGAGCACGTTCTTTATGTTGGTGATGGCGGGGAGGATTACTTCTTAGTCATGAAAGCGAGGGAGAGGGGGATTAAGGCATGCCTAGCAGCGGTACTGACAAACAAGTACTCATATACATTCTTCACGAAATACTCAGCCAATGTAATCCTCGAGAACGTGAACTTTCTTCCCAAATTATTTAAGCGGCCCTGACCATCTTATAAGCGCCCCACCGCTGCGTTTGGCTCCTTGGAGAGGGGTGCCGAGCCCTAGCCATGATGAGGAGTTGTCGGCGGTGGGGCACAACCGCTTACCCCATGAGCAGGAGTATCGCCACGACGATGAGGGCTAAAGAGAATATTCTTCTCAAAGTAAGTGATTTGGCCCTACGAGCAGCGGATGCGCCGAGCTGCGTTCCAGCAATTATCCCGGGCGCGAGCGCAAGTAGCTCTAGTAGCTTAATGTGACCTAAAATCAGGTGGCCTATGGCTCCCGACAGGGCGGTGAGCGTGATCATAAGCATCGAAGTTGCGATGGCTACATGCATGGGCACCCCGAGATGGTATAGCACCGGGATCTTCACCGTGCCACCGCCCACTCCGAAGAAGCCGGAAACAACTCCGGCCAGAAAGCTCGCGGGAAGAAGCTTCAGCAAGTCCACCGAATAAGTGAAAACTTCACCGCGCGAGTCTCTGAAAGACCTCTTCCAAGCAGTTATCCCATCACTTCTTTTGAAGACCTCTTCACCGCCCGGCGAGCGTTTCATCAAAATGACCGAGAGCGCCAGAGCGACAAGGAAGATGGAGAATAAAGCCTTCAAAGGGCCGGGCGTGATGAAGCCCGTCAGAACTGCTCCAAGAAATGATCCCGGCATTGTTGCCATCTCAGCGACCAGCGCGAGCCCCCAGTCGAGCCTACCCTGCCGGTGGTAAGCAAATGCGGATGTCGCTCCCGTGAAAACTGTGGCGGCTATGCTCGTTCCAATAGCATTATGAGCATCAAATCTCGCCAAGAATATGAGGGCCGGAACCATGATAACACCTCCGCCAAGACCGAGCATAGCACCAAAAAACCCTGCAAATAACCCCGCGAGAATAATCGAGAGCAGGTAGATGAGAGCCTCAAACAACGCGCTTAATCTCGCTGGGGCCGATCTAAAGACTTATCGCGTAATCTCCTGAGACTTAACAAATTCATGCAGTCTCCTTGCATGGGGGTCCTTCTCGAAGTGCTCTCGAATCGGATTTAGGAGCTGGTTTAATGCCTCCGCGACTCCCTCCTTGAGGTCCGCGGGGTGAAGCTTGCCCTCGACGTAATCTCTCTCAAGCTCCTCGTAAGAGTAGTATATAATTGGGCCGCCGTACTTGCCGGGTCTATCTATGCGAAGCCTCTCGAACTTCCTGAAAATGATGTATTTAGCGTATTCTAGGATCGGGTTACTCTCGGCAGTTCTCGGCGGGCAATAGGCTCTCCTAATCTTGCTCCTTATGGCCTCTTCATCATCATGAGCAAATATGCTGGTCTCGGGCAGGCTCTTGCTCATCTTCGACGCTATTTGGAGATTCATCCGCGGATCATCCTCGAATCCCTTAAGCTCTGATGGGCCCTGGAGCCCCATAAGCATGTGGTGATGAATGGCGACGGGCTTCTTGAACCCTAGCTTTGGAGCAAGCTCCCTTGCGAGAATATTCGCCCTCCTCTGATCGAGGCCCAGCTGGCATATGTCGATGCCCATGTAGAATATATCGGAGACCTGCATCGCCGGATAGATTATCTGAGCAGCTTCTTCAAGCTCTCCCGCAACCCTCCCCATTATCGGGAGGGCCCTCAGCATCCGCTTTATCGTGACGCTCTTAGCCACCTTTATCACGAGCTTCCAGTAGTCGGGATCCGCCGCCAAGTCGCTCGCCCAGACAACCTCGACCTTGCTCAAGTCGACTCCGGCAGCCTTCCAGACCTCGAGAAGATACTCTCCTACCCTCTTTATCTTCTCGAGATCGCCCCCCATTTTGTTGTTTATCATCGCGTGCCAGTCTGCTAGAAGAAGCTTGAACTTGCATCCAGCCTCAAGCAGATCTTGGAGTTTTATAGGCCTAAGCAGGGCAAGGGGGAGATGGGCTAAGCCGCTGGGCTCAAAGCCGTCATACGCTACCGGGTGCTCGTTGGTCTCGAGTAGCTCCCTAAGCTCCTCCGGCGTGATGACTTCTTCGGTCGGCGGCCGCATTATAAGCTCCATCCTTGTCTCCAGATCCATTTTAGCCCCAGTAACCCGACTGAAAGCCCGGAGAAAAATATGTTTTCCGAGGCTTCGGCGAATAACCGCTAGCCCGGCTCCGGGGTCGTTGAGCGCTGGTTATGGCCAAAAGCCGAGCATTCCGGAGAAAAAGCCTCTCTCGACCAGTTTTCGGCTAAAATAGCCGCGTTCGAAAGTTTTTTCACGAATCTTCGCCAATGCTTATCTTCCCATGCTGGGGATTTTCGATTTATGACTGCTAGTTTTTCTCATGCTATGATAAGCTCGGCTGAAGGATTACCTCAACCCTTAAATCACTCAAGCGCGAAAGAAGGTAATTGGGGAGTATAGAAAATTGAATGATAACTCGAGAAAATTAGAGTTTCCGGTGAGGAAGGTCATCAAGCGGGATGGCAGGATGGTCGACTTCGATCCCACGAGGATACGCGAGGCCATAAGGAAAGCGATGGTGCATGTCAATCGCTATGACGAGAAGAGCCTGAACAGAGTCGTCGAATATGTTTTAAAGATGATCGCGGAGAAATATGGCGCCGAGAAAATACCGCACGTAGAGGAGATTCAGGATATAGTTGAGCTGAGCCTCGTGAAATTCGACCTCTACGAGGTTGCGAAGGCGTATATCCTCTACCGGAAGGAGAGGGAGAGAATTAGGGAGGAGAAGAAGAGGATACTCGAGAAGGATCACGTCGATGAGATTGATAAGGTTTTCAGCCTTAACGCGCTCCGCCTGATGGCGAGCAGATATCTCTTGAGGGATGAGGGCGGCAAGTTGAGGGAGACTCCTAAGCAGATGTTCCAGAGGGTTGCCGCCCTGATAACAATCTCGGACATCCTCCATGATCCTCGGATCTTCGATAAAGACTTCGGCCAGAAGGAGCATCCGTACGAAGAGTTCGACCCCGCGGAGTACGAGGGGAGGATCGGCCTCGGCAGAAAACACGATGGATCATTCGAGATAACTTGGAATAGGTGGCACTTGGAGCGGATGAAGTATCTCTACAATGAGCTGAACCGGGAGAGAGCGATGAAGGTTTCTTGGAGTGAGTTCCTGCGAATGCTCGAAGCAGGTGAGTTCGATGGCTACTACGAGAACTTCCTTCAATACTACCAGCTAATGGTCAGCAAGAGGTTTATGCCGAATAGCCCAACCCTCTTCAACGCGGGCACGAGGCTTGGTCAGCTCAGCGCATGCTTCGTCCTGCACATAGATGATAACTTGGAATCGATAATGGATGCCGCGAAACATGCAGCCCTCATATTCAAGTCAGGCGGAGGCGTGGGGATAAACTACTCCAGGCTTAGGCCCGAGGGCGACATAGTGTTCTCCACTTTCGGCGTCGCCTCAGGGCCAGTCTCATTCATGAGGATAATAGACACTGTCACGGACGTGGTTAAGCAGGGGGGAAAGAGGCGCGGAGCGAACATGGGGATCCTCGAGATATGGCACTCGGACATCGAGTCATTCATAAAGGCGAAGGAGAGAGAGGGTTTTCTCGAGAACTTCAACATCTCCGTGCTAATCACACCAGACTTCTGGGAGCACTATGAGCGAGGCAAGCCCTATCCCCTGAGGAATCCGAGAGATGGTAAGATCTGGAGAACCATAGAACCCGCAAGGCTGCTCAGAACAGTCGCCGAGATGGCTTGGAAGACCGGTGACCCTGGAGTCCTATTCCAGGACAACATGAACAGGCACAATATATTCCTAGAAAAACTTGGGCAAATAAGGTCAACGAACCCCTGTGGTGAGCAGCCCCTTTATCCTTTCGAGTCCTGCAATCTCGGGAGCATAAACGTGTATGCATTCGTTAGGCATGGTGAGTCGGGCTCGTACTTTGATTGGGATGGGCTTGCAGAGACCGTTAAGCTCGCTGTCAAGTTCTTGGACAACGTGATCGACGTGAACAAGTATCCGCTGAAGCAGATAGAATATAGGACGAAGAGGTCCAGGAGGATAGGCCTCGGTGTCATGGGCGTCGCCGATGCGCTATTCGCCCTTAGGATACCGTACAACAGCGAGGAGGGCTTCCGATTCATGAGTAGGCTCGCAGAGTTCATTGCTTACCACGCATACCTCGCGAGCGTGGAGCTTGCCAAGGAGCGCGGCCCATTCCCACTTTACTGGGACTCAGCATACCCGAGGGAGGAGCTCCCGATCGCGGGATTCTATCATCCGGATGAGTGGACGCTAAACTGGAACAAGCTCATCGAGGAGATAAAGAAGAATGGAATCAGGAATAGCCACGTGACAACCGTTGCGCCTACTGGGAGCATCTCGATGCTCGTTGACGTCTCATCCGGGCTTGAGCCCCAATTCGCCCTAGTATATGAGAAGCGGGTGACGGTTGGAACATTTTACTACATAGATATCGAGTTCGAGAGACAATTGAAGGAGCGCGGGCTGCTGAACGACGCGATATTAAGGAAGGTTGCGGAGAATGGCGGATCTGTTCAGGGACTGGAGGAGATACCTGAAGACATGAGAAGGATCTTCTTAGTTGCCTACGATATACCGTGGTGGGACCACGTTAGGGCGCAATACGAGTTCCAGAAGTGGGTTGATGCATCTGTCAGCAAGACGATAAACATGCCGGCATGGGTCACGGTTGACGATGTGCTGAAGGCGTACCTCTTCGCCTACAGGCTCGGATTGAAGGGAGTAACGATTTACAGGGATACATCGAAGTCGGCGCAAGTCCTCGTCACGCCCACACAGAGGCTATCCAGATATATCGCCTTAACGCCTAACAAGACTCTGGAGCTTATGAAATCTCTCGGGATCGAGCCTCCCGCGATCGGCGTCCACGAAGTTGAGGATGTTGAGCGGAAGAAGAGGATACTTCAAGTGGCATACACAGGTGAAGAGCATGCCGAGATAGAGGTGGAGAAAGCCAGCGGCGGTAAATCGGTTAGAAAGGAGCCTTATGAGAGGTGCCCGGAATGCGGCAGCCAGAACCTCGTCTATCAAGAGGGCTGCGTCAGGTGCATGGATTGCGGATGGACTAGCTGCCTAGTCACTTAGAATTTGAACTAAACCTCGCAATCGCTAATAAGTAGGGGCGGATTAATTGAATTAGGAAGAGCTCATGAGCCAACAGATCTACGCATCTGATAGGATAAAGCAGGCGGTGCTGGAGCGTTTTAAGAAGCTTGGAGAGAGCGTTGTATCGGACTTGGAGAAGGGGGCCTTTCCCAAAATTGAGGTTCCGGCGAGAACTACGTCAAACATAGTGTATGATGAGAGGCTGAGGCAGTATGTGCTCGGAGGTAAGAAGATGGAAAGAACTGCGAGAAATGTTAGGCATCTTAGACCCTTCGCTCAGCTTCTCTGGATAGCGACATTCGCGAAGCAGCTCATTCAGCGTGGGAAAACATCAACGCTCAGGGACACTTATTACGTCGCGATAGGCGAGGGGATAGACTTCGAGGATCAGGCTGAGAGCGATGAGCTGATAATGCAGCTCGAGTCAATTCTAGACTTCCCAAGGGAAGACTTCAATATATTCCCGGAGGAGAGGGCATCCATATACGGGGATCTCGTGATAGAGTACACGGTGCCGGGCTTCAGAGGAAGGAGGATAGATCTCTCAGCGCATCCAGACGGCTTCGCCATAGGGCCCGCCCTAACAACTGCCGAGCTCGTTAAGTGCAGGGCCGAGCAGGTCTTCGTGATAGAGAAGGGCGCGGTCTTCGCGAGGTTCGTCGAGGAGGGAGCGGACAAGAAATACAAAGCGATACTTATACACACGGCTGGACAGTCCCCGAGAAACTGCAGGAAGCTGATTAGGCGGCTGCACGATGAGCTAAACCTACCGATATACGTCTTCACGGATGCGGATCCGTGGGGAGTTCACATCGCGAGCGTTCTGATACATGGCTCGGCCCTCAGCGCCCACATAAAGGAGATAAACGTGCCGGATGCAGCTTGGGCAGGGGTCTGGCCCAGCGACATAAGAAGATACAAGCTACCATCCATGAAGCTCTCCGACCGCGACGTCAAAAGAATACAAGAACTGGAGGATGATCCAAGATATCAGAAGGATCCGTGGAGGAGGGAGATCAAAGAGTTCTGGAAGATAAAGAGGAAAGCAGAACTCGAGGCCTTCAGCAGATACGGTCTCGAATTCATAGTAGAGGAGTTCCTACCGGAAAGACTCGCGGAGCTCCAAAGGCGCTAGAACGGCATAAGGGAATAAAATTGAATCGGGTGCTGCGGGATTACCTGACGAAGCCCATTGTGAGCCCTCTGATTAGGTATTTCTGGATCGCGGCCGCTAGCGTTATCACCGGTATCGAGATTATTACTCCGGCAGCGGCCAGCGGCCCCCAGAGGATTCCATACTGGTTGGAGAAGTAGGCCGCGAAGACCGTTAACGGCATGGCAGCTTCTCCGGGGGCTAATAGCAATGGTATCAGGAACTCCGCCCAGCTGAATAAGAATGCAAATATCGCCGCGGTCGCCAGCCCTCCCGAGGCCTGCGGCAGGACAATCTTATAGAATACCTGCCACTCGCTACATCCATCCAGCATTGCAGCCTCCTCAGTCTCCTTCGGGACGCTCTTAAGAGCGCCTATCATAAACCATGTGGTTATGGGGAAGGTCACTAGGGGATAGACAAGTATGAGCCCTCCCAGCGTATTATAGAGGCCTAGTGTCCTCGTTAAGACTACAAGCGGATAAAGTATCGCGACCGCTGGTATCATTCTCAGGCTTAGAATCCAGTTAGCGAACATCGATCCGCCCGCGCGATACCTTAGTATAGCGTAAGCAGTCATTGCGCCAAGAATGCTTGTGATAAGTGATGTGCAGATCGACACTATCAAGCTGTTCATTAGGTAGCGGCCTATTGGCGGGAAATGCCCCCTAACACCATATATCCCTCCAGTGATAAGGACTTCATAGTAGTTCTTGAAAGTCGGTTCTTTAGGTATAAGTTCTGGTGTTGCCCACTCGCCTATTGGCTTAAATGAGGTCGCGATCATCCATAGGAATGGTGTCAAATACGCGATGCATACTAGCCAGCAAGCCAAGCTGATTACGAGCGTGAGTATGTGAGTTTTTTTCACTCTCTCACCCCCAAATTATTCTTTCGACCTTAAAGAGTCTCATTAGTGTCATGAGGACTAAGGTGATTGCCATCGCTAGCAGGATCACAGAGAGAAGCGCGGCATAGCCGATGTTTGCCTTGGCGGCGGTCAGTGTGAATCCGACTTTGTAGATGTAGAATGGCAAAGTCGTCGTGATGTTTCCGGGCCCGCCGAAGGTTAGCATGTAGATTATATCGAAGATTCTCAAGGAGTCTATTAACCGCAGCAAGGCTATCACCATTATGACTGTTTTAGCCATCGGAAGTGTTATGTGTCTCAGCACGCTCCAGCCGCTTGCCCCATCAAGAGAAGCGGCCTCACGTATGTCGGATGGAACGCTCTCTATTCCGCTGGCGACAGCGAGCATGACAAAAGGCGTCCATTGCCATATGTCAAGAATTGCCAGAACAAAGATCACTTTGAATGGATCGCCAAGGGGCGCGCTGAGCCAGGGTTGCGGAGGTAGCCCAATTGACTGGAGAAAGGCGTTCAGCGGCCCGTAGGTGAAGAAAATCATCTTCCAGTTCAAGCCGACTATTACGGCTGGTATGCTCATGGGAATAAGCATCAGCGATCTTATGAGAATCTTCCCCTGAAGATATCTTGACGTGAATATTATTGCCAGCAGTATCCCGAGTCCCACTGCTACTGGGACGGTAATCGTTGTTAAGAGAAACATTATCCCAATCGCGTACCACGCCTCAGGATCATTCGCAAACGTCACGAAGTTATCAAGACCTGTGAATTTCGGAGCGAAATCGATTAAGGGATTAAAGCTCTGAAACATCATCATGTAGAGATAAATTGTCGGATAGATTGTTAATAGGAGTAGGAGAGTTAGCGCAGGCAAGATCAGAGCGAGCACGCCACGCCTCATTTCCTAACACTAGCGATTTTAGTGGATTACTCTCCATTTAAAGATTTAATCAAACATATAATGCACGTGGAAAACTTTATTAACTATATAAGATCCTTTTTTATTGAGACATGTCCGGTAAAGATGAGTTCCATACGCCTTTTAATGAGAAAATAACAAGAAGAGAAGCGCTATCTAGGACGGCGAAAATAGCTATTGCAGCTGGAGTAGCCGCCGTGGCGGCTGGTGTTGGCGGTTACCTGGGCTGGCAGTACTTAGCGAAGCCTAAGGCGAAGATTCGTGTCGTCGCGATCGCGCACGCGGCTCCTGGCATGAAGGCGGTCGCGGAGGAGGACTTCATGAAGGCTTATCCGAATATTGAGGTCGAGACATTGCTATTCGATTGGGAGACTGGTAGGGATAGGCAGCTTCACGAGTTTGCAACGCGCGCAGGAGAGTATGATGTCGTCATGTGGGACTGCATATATACGGGCGCATTCGCGCCCCACTGCTATACTATCGATGAGCTGAGAGCAAAGTATCCGGATGCCGAGATATTCAGGGAATACCACGACTTCCTCCCAACCGTTGACAGGAGGTATATGCAATGGGAAGGTAAGAGGATAGGCTACGTGATCTGCGCAAATGTTATGGCGATGTTCTATCGGAAAGATCTCTGGGAGGATCCAAGGATCAAGGATATGTATAGAAAGTGGATAGATAAGAATTTGGCGGATCTGCAGGCTAAGGCCCCTGAGATAGGTCTTGACCCCAAGAGGATCCCAACAGAGCTCAAGGTTCCAACAATCTTGGAAGACGTCTATGCTATTGGAAGGTTCTTCACCAAGAAGTTTAACCCCGACTCCCCAGTCGAGGCTGGGAACACCATAATGGCCATGAGAACTCATACAATCCACTGGGAGTATGCATGGCTCTTCGCCCAGTGGCGGAACTCGCCCGAGGGCAAGGCGAGGTGCGGTGATCTCAAGGAGCCGTGGGGAGGCCTGTTCACGGCGGATGGCAGGATAGCATTTGACCCCGACATCACGGATATGGGTGTTAAGGTGCTGAAGATGTTCAGGGAGTTCTGCGAATACGTTCCGAACCCGATGCAGACTGAGTGGTCAGAGTGTATGGAGCTGCTTGGCAGAGGGCATGCGGCGATGTGGGCCGGATCATGGGCATCAACATTCATAGACTTCATCGAGAAGGCCCCAGAGGAGTATCCTGAGACAGCTGGGAAGATCTGGGTAGCTCCAACTCCAGGCATCCCGATCGACGGGACCTGGCAGGTGGGTGTTAACCGGTACTCGAAGAATCCAAAGGAGGCATGGCTCTACTGCCAGTATCTCGTGCTCCGCGACTCTGCGATAAAGCAGTGGAGGGTTTCATCATCGTTCCCGGGCCGTCGCTCGGTGATAGAGGAGCTCGCACCAGAGTATCCGGGCATATTCAAGGAGGTCTTCCTAGACTCTCTGCTCAGGGCTGACTTCAGGAACTATGTTCCGGAGAACCCGATGCTCGAGGACTCGATAGCCAAGTGGGTCACAGAGTACGTTGCCGGCAGGATCGATGCGGAGACCGCAATACGAGAAATGACGAAGGAGTGGAAGAGCATTCTAAGGCTCACCTACTAGCCCCACCTCCCCTCCTTTTTTACCTCCCATCTCTTCCCCACTTTTTCTGAGAAAGGCTTAAGCTAAATATTCCTCGGTGGATCTTTGCAGTTGGCATTGAAGTTTATTCCCGGGCGGCCCGCCCTACTAGCTGAGAAGCCCGTCAGATCCTTGATAGTCACTGATGTCCACTTTGGTTTTGAGGCCGAGCTCGCGGGTAAGGGGCTCAGGGTTCCCAGCCAAGCTTGGAGGCTCGAGAGAAGCCTCATCGAGCTCTGCGAGGAGATGGGCGCTGAGAAGCTGATATTCTTGGGGGATTTGAAGCACATGATCCCATTATCTTCTTGGATCGAGTGGAGGGAGATGCCCGGGGCCATTCGAAGGATACGCGAGCTCGGCGTAGAGATGATGCTCATCCCCGGGAATCACGATGGCGACGTGGACAAGATTCTGGGAAGCCTGATCTCATATCAGCCCTCTAGGGGGGTGCTCATCGATGGGAGGATGAGGATATATCTTCTCCACGGGCATGCTTGGCCCGATGAACGGGTTCTCGAGGCAGACATCATAGTGATGGGCCACCTCCATCCAGTCGTGAGCCTAAGGACGGATATCGGGTCGATCATAAGCAGGAAGGCGTGGCTCTATGCTCACGGAGATAAGAAAAATCTTGCCGAGAAGCTCGGGATAAGCTCTAGGAGGAGGGGCAGGATAGATTTAATAGTGATGCCGGCCTTTAACCCGATCGTATCCGGCCTATCCGTGAATAGTCTCCAGCCCCGGGAGAATCTCTGGCCGCTCGTGAGGAGCGGTGCATTCGATCTAGATCAAGCCGAGGCGATAACGCTCGACGGAGAACGTCTCGGATATATAGGATACCTGAGGCGACTTCTCTTAGAGCAGGAGGCTTGACGAGTATCCTGGTGGAGGCCGAAAATGCGGTGAGAGCTGGTAGGGTGAAGCTACACGTCTTCAAGCCGAGTGGGAGAAGGCGATGGGTGGTGGTTGGAAAGCATGGGGAATACCTAGTTCTCCCCGAAGCCGGCTATTGCTCCTGCCCCGACTTCTTCTTCCGAGTCATGAGCGGAGAGAAACCAACATGCTACCACCTAGTAGCCGTAAAGCTCGCGATCGAGAGAAACCAATTCAAGACAGTGGAGAAATATGATGCTGAACACGACCAGCTAATGGAATGCTGGCTCAAAGGTGAAGCCCTCCCGAAGAAGGACGATAGCTGAAAATATTCTTCAACCGTATTCTCAAGCATTTTTCCCAATGGAGAATGCCCGGAAATTTGTACGCGGGGCCCCTTTCGCATCCCGGAGAGTGCACCCCAGGCGGGGGAGTACGAAATTGGCGGTAGGAGGTGATCCGGCCGCACGTTCCCGTACGGCCACCTTGTTACGACTTCTCCCCCCTCACCAGGCCCGTGGTTCGACCCGCCCACGAAGAGCGGGCCTCACCCAAGCCCAGCTCGGGTGGAGCGACGGGCAGTGTGTGCAAGGAGCAGGGACGTATTCACCGCGCGGTTTTAACGCGCGGTTACTAGGGATTCCTCGTTCACGAGGGCGAGTTGCAACCCTCGATCCCAACTACGGCCGGGTTTAGGGATTAGCTCCCCCTTTCGGGGTCGCAACCCACTGTCCCGGCCATTGAACGTCGCGTGCGGCCCGGGGGATTCGGGGCATACTGACCTGCCGTAGCCCCCTCCTTCCTCCGCCTTTCGGCGGCAGTCCCCCCAGAGTGCCCGGCGCCCTCTCGAGCCCGATGGCAACTGGGGGCGGGGGTCTCGTCCGTTGCCTGAATTAACAGGACACCTCACGGCACGCACCGGCGACGGCCATGCACCTCCTCTCGGCTCGTCCGGAAAGGCCTTCAACCTGTCCATCATCCTGCCGTCGCCCCCGGTAAGGTCTCCGGGAGGGTTAACCAGCGGCAAGCACATAAAGGATTGAGTTTCCAACTTCAACCTTTTCTAACAGCACCTGATTTCACCAAGGCGCGAAGAGCTGATCCCATAGTACTGGAAAGTAATATTACCCAAGAAAGACATAATTCATTAATTCTTCGCCTGCTGGAACCCTCTTTCCGGCGTTGACTCCAATTAAGCCGCAACGTCCACCCCTTGTGGTGCTCCCCCGCCAATTCCTTTAAGTTTCAGCCTTGCGGCCGTACTCCCCAGGCGGCGGGCTTAATGGTTTCCCTTCGGCACCGGGTGAGCCCGTAGCCCACCCGACACCTGGCCCGCATCGTTTACAGCTGGGACTACCGGGGTATCTAATCCCGTTCGCTCCCCCAGCTTTCGCCCCTCACCGTCGGGCGTGTTCTGGGCGGCCGCCTTCGCCACTGGTGGTCCTCCCAGGATCAGTGGATTTTACCCCTACCCCGGGAATACCGCCGCCCTCTCCCACCCCCAAGCCGGGTAGTATCCTCCGCAGCCCACGGGTTAGGCCCGTGGATTTAACGGAGGACACACCCAGCCGGCTACGGGCGCTTTAAGCCCAGTAATAGTCCCCACCACTCGGGGGGCGGGTATTACCGCGGCGGCTGACACCCGTCTTGCCCCCCCCTTATTCGCCGGGCTTTTTAGACCCGGCAAAAGCCGGCACGAGGCCGGCACTCGGGGTGACCCCCTCACCCTTTCGGGCATTGGGGAGGTTTCGCGCCTGCTGCGCCCCGTAGGGCCTGGGCTCTTGTCTCAGAGCCCATCTCCGGGCTCCCCCTCCCAGGGCCCGTACCCGTTATAGGCTTGGCGGGCCGTTACCCCGCCAACAACCTGATGGGCCGCAGCCCCATCCTCGGGCTGGTGCACGGAGCATCCCCGTACACCACTTTCGGCGGCGGGTCCTTCCAGATCCCGCCGCTTATGGGGGTTTAACCCCAGTTTCCCAAGGGGTTATCCCCCTCCCGAGGGCAGGTTGGCCACGTGTTACTGAGCCGTCTGCCAGGCCCCCGGAGCCGGGGACCTTCGACTTGCATGGCTTAGCCTCACCCCGATAGCAGTGGGGTCCGGCAGGATCAACCGGAGTCGCCGCCTGGGGTGCACTTTCTCTAGGGTCTTGCGGGGGCCCCGCGTAAGACCTAAGCGTCATCGTGTGCTTAGGTCCCCATCTTGTGACTGACGGAGGAGGCCGCCTATACATCGGCGGGCCGGGTAGCGGCCCA